>JBAWET010000378.1:0-13840 GCA_049591355.1 Nitrososphaeraceae archaeon | reverse complement strand
GACATCGAACCTACTCTAAGGGATGCCGCAGACGCCGGCGCCGACATTATCTTCGCTCATGGATTTGAATGGGGTGACCCCGCATTGAAAGTGGCTAAAGACTATCCAAATACTAAATTCGTTGTATTTACAGGTCTCACCAACTCTACTAATGTAGCATCCATATTTCCAATGCAGCAAGAGGGTTCATTTTTGTTAGGAGCCCTGGCAGGCATGATGACCAAAAGTAATTCTTTGGGCTGCGTTGGAGGAAAGGCATATCCCAACATAATCAACATCTTTGAAGGGTTCAAGCAAGGGGCCAAATTGGTTAATCCCAATGTCAAGATAACATGCGTGTTTATTGATGACTTTCAAAATCCTGCCAAGGGGAAAGAAGCTGGGTTATCTCTAATAAGCACTGGTGCTGACTTTCTAATCCATGTCGCCGATCTTTCTGGTCAAGGAGTAATTCAAGCGGCACATGATAAGGGCGTTTACGCCTTGGGTGTGGTCGCAGATCAGAACAAATTGGCACCTGATACCGTACTGAGCTCTTTCGTACTTGATATTGAAAAGGCATTCGATGAGTCAATTAAGATGGTTCAAAACGGGAACTTTAGTGGACAAGTTTACAAGCCAGGTCTAGAGACTGTCAAGGGTGGCCCTGGTCAAGGAATTGTTTACCTGGCATCATTTCACAGTTTGGACAGTAAGGTCCCAGCCGATGTGAAAGCAAAATTGGTCCAGTTGACCCAGGACGTAATAGATAAGAAGATAGTAGTTCCAGAGCGGCATGAAGCAACACCTTAATTTTTTTCTCTTGTGTCTCCAATCATATTAGATATCGCTTTGGCACACGCCTCTCGGCTTGATTCCAATAATTGTATTACATCGGTAGAGAAGTAAAGCTATGGAACAAAGCAACACATCACCGATTGTGCTATTGAATGGCATAACGTGTAAGTTTGGTGATCTAGTTGCAAATGATAATGTAAAGTTTGATCTAATTAAAGGCGAAATACATGCGCTTTTAGGTGAAAATGGCGCTGGCAAGTCTACATTGATGAGTGTTCTATATGGTCTGTATAAACCTGCAGCTGGAGAGATTCATGTCAAGGGAAACCGCGTCAATCTCAAATCTCCATTGGATGCCATCGAATTGGGGATAGCAATGGTCCATCAGCATTTCCTATTGACGCTCTCCCATACAGTTGTGGAGAACATAATTGTTGGGCTAAAACCCAAAAGGGCAGTTTTTCTCGATATTAGCAGCGCTCAAGACAAGATCATAGAGTTATCAAAAAAATATGGCCTAAAAGTCAATCCAAGAGCAATTGTAAGTAATCTTTCAGTAGGGGAACAACAGCGTGTGGAAATATTAAAGGCTCTTTATCGTGACATTGATATCCTTATTTTAGATGAGCCCACTTCTATGCTCACTCCACAGGAAGAGAAGTCATTATTTGAGACCCTTCAATCTATGGTTGCCCAAGGATTATCGATAATCTTTATTACTCACAAGCTGCAGGAAGTTATGGCTGTTAGCACTAGAGTTACTGTTTTGAGGAACGGTAAATCATTAGGAACATTTAGAACTTCTGATACTAATGAGTCCAGCCTGGCCCAACTAATGATAGGACGGACAATTACACGACATGCCGAGTACTCAAGACCAAAAAAGACCGATAAGTTAGTATTGGAAATTAAGAATGTTTCTGCATTAAACAATTCGAAGATTGAATTCCTAAAAGATTTATCGATGGAGTTAGCTGGAGGTGAGATATTTGGAATCGCAGGAGTGGATGGTAACGGACAGAGTGAGCTTGCGGAGGTCATATCAGGTCTTAGAAAGGCCATAAACGGACAGGTCATCATGGACGGACGCGATATTACGAATCAGTCACCTCATAGTATAAGAGAGAGTGGTTTGGCCTACATTCCTGAAGACAGAATGGATACTGGACTTATATTGGAATATTCGGTCGCGGAAAATTTGATTCTTGACAGATATTCCTCTGAACCGTATTCTGGGAGACTATTTTTGAAATATTCAGACATCAATAAATTTGCTGAAAAAATAATTATGGATTTCGATATTAGGGGAGTGCCAGGCTTAAATTCCCCGGTTAGGTCCATGTCTGGGGGAAACTTACAAAAAATCGTCTTGGGCAGGGAGCTTTCCAGGAATCCCAAGGTTCTCATTGCACATAATCCCACTCGCGGACTAGACATAGGTGCGACAGAGTATGTCCACAAGCAGCTTCTGAAGCAGTCCGATAACGGAGTTGGAGTTCTTTTAATATCTCTAGATTTAGATGAGATTTTAGAGATTAGTGACAGAATAGCGGTATTATTTGAAGGTAAAATAATGGGAACATTTGATCGTGAGCACGCTAACATTGACGAGATTGGACTTTTGATGGGTGGCAAAAAAGATACCGTAGATTCAACCAAAGTTCTCGAGAGAGACAATAAATGACTTCATTACCAACCCACAGTATCTTGATCAAAAAAATAAACCCTAGATCAATGGTTCCCTTCTTGACAGGAGGTCTGGCCTTTGTAGTTGGCGGCATTATTCTTTATAGTGCTGGGGTAGATCCAATTCAGGCATATCAGATTATGATCAAAGGTGCATTTGGGAGCGTCCGTGCCTTAGCAGACACTCTTGTAAAAACAACCTCGTTACTAATATTGGGTCTGGCAGTGTCTGTAGCTTTCAAATGCAAAATATGGAATATAGGTGCCGAAGGACAATTGTATTTTGGTGCCCTTGGAGGACTTCTGGCTGGTCTTTCATTCATAGGAGCTGTTCCCATCCTAGCCCCCATCGCCGTAATAATACTGGGATTCTCTTTTGGTTCTTTATTTAGCATGATACCTGCCGTTCTCAAGGTGAAGCTCGGAGTTAACGAAGTGATCGTAACCGTTTTGCTCAACTTTGTTGCACTTCTCTTCATTTCGTATCTGCTTCACGGGCCCCTAAAGGCACCAGGCTTCCTGTCTTACAGTCCAAATATCTTTCCCCAGTCAGAACTACCAATTTTGTTACCTAACACACGTCTCAGCGCCGGGATCCTCATTGCCGCGGGTTCTGCGTTCGGAGTTTACTTGTTGATGTCTAAAACAAAAATTGGATTTGAGATCCGAAGCGTCGGCGCAAATATAAAGGCAGGGAGGTACGCAGGCATGAACGTAGCGAAGAGTATCCTCATAACAATGGGAATAAGCGGAGGACTAGCAGGTATGACTGGCGCTATTCTTGTTGCAGGGGTACAGCATCGCCTCATTGAAGGGATCTCGCCAGGTTATGGTTTTATTGCTGTGATCGTAGCCCTGCTGGGTAAGCAGAATCCTGTCGGAGTCACAATAGTTGCTTTCTTTTTTTCAGCATTATTGGCTGGCTCCGAAGTTATGTATAGGACCTTAGGCGTTCCCGTAGCTCTTGCTCAGACTCTCCAAGCCTTAGTTCTTGTTTTTGTCCTCATCGGCGAATTGTTTTTACGTTGGCAACCGAAATGGAAATGGAGTAAAGGGTGAGATATCATTGATAGAAGAAGCTCTAATTGTTGGAGTTTTTGCTTCTGGCGTACGAATGTCTATACCTATACTTTTTGCAGCACTTGGAGAAAACATCGCCGAACGATCTGGGGTGTTGAATCTTGGCGTTGAAGGCATGATGTTATTAGGAGCATTTTCTGGCTTTATGGGTACCTATTTGACTGGTAACATCGTAGTCGGACTATTGATGGCGATGGGAGGCGCGGCGGCATTAGCTGCATTGATGGCCTTCCTAAGCGTAACTATAAGAACAAATCAACTCGCCGCTGGACTAGCAGTTTGGTTGTTGGGCGTGGGGCTTGCTGCTCTTTTATACAGACTGTCATTTGGCGTTGTAACAATCGCTCCCAGTATACATTCTTTTAATCCTGTCGAGATACCTTTTCTAAGTCAGATACCATTTGCTGGGCCTGTTCTATTCAATCATGATCCAATGATATATCTCGCTCTCCTAATGATTCCTATAACTCATATTTTCCTATTTAAGACCAACCTCGGTCTAAAAATCAGAACTGTGGGCGAGAATCCAAAGCAAGCTGATACTCTTGGTGTAAATGTCTATCGGATACGATATCTCGCGATAATAATAGGTGGTGCTTTTGCAGGGTTGGGTGGAGCGTACCTCTCACTGGTCATAACCGGGTCGTTCTCGGAGAACATCACAGGAGGCCAGGGATGGATCGCACTTGCAGTTGTAATTTTTGGAAGATGGAGACCACTCGGGATAGTAATAGGGGCCCTCATTTTCGGAATGGTGAATGCCTTTCAATTGGGACTACAAGCAACAGGTTCAACAATACCATTCCAATTCCTGTTAATGCTACCCTATCTTTTGCCAATTGCGATATTGGCAGCCACCTACAAGAGAAGTGTAGCGCCAGCGGCCTTAGCAGTACCTTATACCAGGGGAGAAAGATAAGGTTAATAGTTTTAGGCACGGCGAAAAATTTCATCGTAACAGATAGGTAATTGGGAACTATACCACACTGTACATCAATGTTTGAACCAATCCCACTCGCCATATTATTTCCCGGGTTCGAAAACTGGATAAATAACTTGTTGCCATCGGGTTCATGTTTAGCATGTTTAGGAGTTTGCTCTGATAGTACCTAATTCCCCCCACAGGAGGGGGTGCTACTGATTGTTGCCGCCTTTCGGGAAAGCAGACTTGATCCCCTTTACAAATCTTGATGAATCTGAGACCCAACCAAATACGCCCCCCTGCATCTTGATCTGTTTTATTGCTGCTACATAATTTTGATAGTCCGTCGCACTTGTACCGTCTTTCAGAAGAAGGCACCAGTAACCGTAATCATTTGCTTCTCTCATTATCGTATGTACGCACACATCAGTTGTTACCCCAGTAACTACTAGATGGGTTATGCCAAGATTTCGTAAAAGTAATGGTAAGTTGCTCTGACCAAACGCTCCTTTACCTGCTTTATCTATTACGTACTCTCCCTCTACCGGATAAAGATCATCTATTATATCCCAGTTTTTCTCCCCTCGAACCAGAAGCCTTCCCAATCCACCATCTGGAATATTTCCAATCCCAACTCCGTTACCAATAATCTTGCTCCGCAAGATCTTATTGTATGGAGCATCAGAAAGATCTGGAAGATGACCTTCCCTTGTATGGATTACTTTGATGTCTGTTCCATTTCGTATTGTATGTAAAACGTACATGATAGATTTGATCGGCGATGAGGTTAATCCCAGGTCGTAACCCATCACATCTACATATCCTTTAGGCCCACAGAAATCAACCTGCATATCTACACTCAGAAAGGCAGTTCTTGCAGAGTCAAATTCAAGATATGCTGTATCTCCAAAACGTGGACAATCCTCTACTTCTACTCTAAACAGATTACCTTTTGGAGGACCATAAAGCCATTGAGGGAACTCAATTATATTGGTCTTCTTGAAATTTTCGTAATCTCTTTCAGCTTTCTCCAACACTTCATCTCTGGCCGCTTCTATGAAATCTCTATTTGGGAATGGATTCAGAATTTTTTTTGCCTTGTTTGGGGTCAATTTTTTACCGCCCAGTCCTATCAATCGTGCCTGAATTTATGGTAGTAATGAAACCTATCATAATATCTATCACTACTGGTATACCTCATATTTTTATATTATTCACTTCCCGACTCCTTGATTATAGGTGGAACCATAGTTTGGGCAATTCTATGGTATTTTTCATAAATGTATGCCATGCTAAGAATAGGTCCTTCATCAAATGGTCTTCCGACTAATTGAACTCCCACTGGCAGCTTGCCATCCACTAATCCAGCGGGAACGTTAAGGACGGGCAAACCCGTAACATCGAAAACAGTGGTTAATCTGCTTAGCACTTGATAGACCTCGAGACTCCGTCCATTCACATCTACCATCTTCTGGTCCAATAACGGGGCTGTGATGCCAGAGGTAGGGACCAACAAGCCATCTAGTCCTTTCATAGATTTTAAAAATGCAGATTTCAAAATCTGCCTAGTTGTTTGTGCTTTAATATACTCTACTGCAGTTATTTCTAATCCTTTTTCAAGCATAGCTAAAACGTCGCTTCCATATTCTTCGCGCCTAGTCTTCATCCATTCACTGTGTACAGCTGCAGACTCTCCAAGTCTGAATGCCCTCCAAGTATCGTATATTTTATCAGTTTCTTCTAAATTAACAGTATTTGTTGATATTCCGACCTCATGAAGCTTGTTTACAAATCCTTCAAAAATATCAATTACCTTACTATCTATCAGATCAAAGAAGAACTCTTTTGGTATTCCCAATTTAAATTTGGTTGTTCTTTCTTTGTTCTCTGTAATGAGTGCAACATAATCAGGAACGGATGAATCAATACTTGAAGCGTCAAGCTCGTCGTAGCCGGCAATAACATTCAGAACTGCTGCTGCATCCCAAGCAGTTCTTGTTATTGGTCCAATATGATCAATGGAGGGTGCCAACTGCATAACTCCATATTTGCTTACCCTCCCATATGTCGGCTTTAGCCCAAATAATCCACATAGAGAAGATGGGACGCGAATAGATCCACTAGTATCAGTTCCAATTGAGGCCGCAGACATCAACGCACTTACTGCTACTGCCGAACCACCACTTGAACCACCTGACATCCTATTGATATCCCATGGGTTCTTTGAAGATCCGTAATGAGGGTTTATGTTAGTAATCCCACAAGCAAATTCATGGGTATTATTCGTTCCAACAATGATTGCTCCAGCGGCTCTTAGTTTTTTTACTACCGTCGAATCGTGATCGGGGACATAATCGGCCAGGATTTTCGAACCGCTAGTACTCCGTACGCCCTTAACAAAAATCAGATCCTTGAGACTAACTGGAATTCCATGCAAAGGCCCTTTGTATTTTCCTTGAATTATCAATGACTCTGCCTCTTTGGCTTCCTTTCTTGCAGAATCTTCCAAAACTGTTATGAATGCATTAAGGGTTGGATTTAGTTTATGGATTTGTTGAAATGTGTATTCAATAAGATCCACTGGTGATATCGCCTTAGAAGAAATGAGTTTAGAAAGATTTTCAATACTAGAGTCAGGACCGGAAATATTAGACGATCGTTTCATTCCCCATCACTAATTGAATAAGTATAAGTATCTGTAAAGGAGGGAAACAATACTATCATTTGATTTATTTGGCAGTTATTAAACAATACTCCACACCGTTAATACACTGCCATAGGAATTTCTGACCTTCTGATAATCTTTTCCAAAGGTAACATATACCCTGCATCGTAAATTTTGTTGTCTACGGAGGATATCTGTGTTCGGGAAATATTATGAAATATTAATAAATATCAATGTCAAATGCGAAAGACTTATTTTATTCTAACTTATCGGGTCACGCATAAATCAAAGGTAATGAATTTCTGTGGATTAGAAAATTCGAATTGGTGAGGTGACTGAGTAGGCAGAGATTGTGACATGGTGAATCCCAGATTAGTAGTCAGGTCGTCTGAGACTAGCAAATCACTTATAATCTTGGGGATAATGTCTTAGATAGTAAACATGACGAGCAGTAAATCGCATACTGTTAAACATGACTATATGCGAAATAAACATCCACATATAGACAGGCCCGTAGTTTCAATAGCTGCTCCTTCAATTTACCTGTTCAATAAAATAAAAGAGACTAAAGAGGTACTAGATTCATTTGAAATCCCTTACTCAGTCTCGATAGTTGCAGCACATAGAGCACCCAGAAAGACACTGAGGTATATTGACGAACTCGATTCTAGTGGAATAGAGGTGATCATCGCCTGTGGAAGCGGATCTGCTCACTTACCTGGTATGATAGCTTCACTCACTAGCATACCAGTCATTGGTATACCCTTGGTCAGTGATCATCTGGGTGGTATCGATTCCTTGCTTTCCATGTTACAGATGCCAGATGGTGTACCTGTTGCTGTAGTTGGGATTGCTTCTGCTTACAATGCGGGTATTATTGCTTGCCAAATATTGAGCTTGAAGTATCCTCATCTTAAGAATATGATCAGATCTCATAAGAACATGCTTGAGCAAACTGTAGAACTTGAAGATAGGACTGCAAATTAAGGCGGATATAAAGATATAGATGTCCCTCCTGCGAGTTGAAAATAAAACACAGATGGGTTAAGCAGCTTGCTAATAGACGAAAAGTTCAGGAAGTTACAGTAGCTAACATTTACCCGAATTTTGTGATTAATAATAATTATAGTAAACTACCTGGTAAGGGAGACATCATAGAATATATTTGCAATGCCTCACATCACCAAAATCCACTCCGATCAGACAGTAACTGTACTGTGAACTATCTGTGTTTGTGTTCGACTCCAATATGGGTAGAAAACTAAATAGCACCTAGAAATGAATTAATAAAATAAAAATAAAAAGAAATGAAATAGGTGAACCTTACTTTGCTCCTACTCCTTCCTTTATTTCACCACTTATGTTACCGAGTACTGTTGCAGCTCCGCCAACTATTTTCTTGCCTACCTCAGCTGTTTGGTTTAAAAGGGATGAGCCTGCATTACTTGCGTTTTTACCTAATTCATTTGCAGTTGCGTTTACCGCTTCACCTGTCTTATTCATTGCGTTTGATGCATTTGTAGTGGCGTTTTGAGCTGTCACGCTGCTTGTTGTTACGACGAGCATTAAAATTGACAAAGCTACTCCTATGACTGTGAGTTCTTTCTTCATTGACATGATATGAGCACGATACCATTTAAGTATTGTATGTTAACCCTATCTTTTTGATTTAATTCACATCCCTATCGTCAGGGCAGAACATGCTAGCAACTCTAATAAAACATTGGATAAGAAATAGTATCGAAGGCGAGTCTTCAACTGGTATGCGGTTTATAGTTCTCTCCCCATGCCAGTTATTGATCTAATCAAGCACTGGAGGAGGTTTTTATTTGGTAAATATATGCAATAATATCATTTACAACCACGTTTGTATAAAATGGTAAGAATTTAGCCATTTTTGAATTATTTTTGGTCTTATCACCTTTATACTTCTCTCGTGTATCCATCTATTTAGATTGTCGCGATTTCTCTTAGTTGAAGAAACCGACCTGATGTAATTATATCGTGATGTATTAAGTGGTGCAGGTCATGAAGTCGATGGTTTCATAGATTCTGTAGACGCGTATTCACGTTTTCAAGAGGACCCTGACCGGTACGATGCCGTAATTTCCAACGTAAGGATAGAAAGGATGTAAGACTTCAATTAGCAAATAAACTAAAGGAGGTTAACAAGGATGTACAAATTTTCTTGATGTCTGCATTTGAATTCAATGAAGACCACCATTCGGATCTAAAGGAAATCGAGCTAAAGGAATTTAGGAAGGAATGTAAAGATTCTTCAAGTATCTGGTTGGTGGAAAGACATAGGCACTAAATATATTTCATAACATTGCACCACTGCCAATGAGCAATTTTTCAGATTTCCCTATTGATTAAAAAATTGAGATTAGGCTATCTTGGCACTAACTCATAATTACTTCGTAACGGACTTTATTATCTTGTCATGATCTGCATTAACTTCTGTTGTAATGTACAGAATATGATTATCATCTATCGGCATAGTAATTCTCTTTATTTTTTCATATTCAGCTAGAACATATTTTCCCTTACCTATTTTATTTGCTAGTTGGCTACGTGTCTTCCAAGCGTTTACAGCCATTTCAAGTGATCGTTTACTCTCTTCAGGGGTAAGTAAATTAGTAACCCCTTCCCTGTGTTGGGAGAATAATATTTTTCCATCATTGTCGCACACGGAAACCATCCTTGTGTTTGGTTCAACACTTAATACTTTGGAATAAATTTCTTTATAATCCATGCATTATATATCTTATTGATTCTAATAAGGTTTTGATATAGCTTTACTTGCAATTATTCTAAGGCAGGACATTGTCGGTAAGCCTTGAGTATTGATTTGGCAGCTGATGCCAGGATTATCTGTCAGAACTTACGTTGCAATTGGACTATTCATTAAATAGTTATTGCTGGTGGTGACTTAGTCAGATTTATACTCTTTATACAAAGCCAGCTTAATATTATCTACCAAGTCTTCCATTTCGTAAGCATCATTTAGTTCATTAAGCCTATTTGGGCTTATGGCAAGAGATTCCAGTTCAGATATACAATGTTGCACTCTACGAGACACCTTGTGAGTTCTATTGTAAGGTGTAACGATCATGGGTTAAGTTTATACTTCATCGTATTTTAAGGTTGTATCAGGAGAAATTTTAGCATCTTGAGCGTATTTTTAGACTAATCAGAATTTCCATAAGAAAAAATGTGTTATGCTGGGGTGAAAATATACTTTGTTTCCGACATGTGAGATATTTCATCCTCATCTGTGACTATGGTATCAACACGATGTTCAGATTCAAGGCAACAGTTGCAATATGCACCTTCACAATCACAGACATATCGATGTGGACACACCGAGCATTTACATCCCATGGTAATTATTCGTCCACATGATATAAAACGTTTTTTGTCAAACTTTATTACTGTTCTCTTTCATCCTTCGCTATATAATGGTCCTTACCAAAGATGGGTACTAGACGTAGTAAAGTATGGACTGGCTATCGGTTCTCGACTCTCATATTACCTTAAGCCAGCCCATCGTAGATCGTTGAGGATATGTTGCGTTATTCTTCCCATCACATTCATGTCATGCCTAACTTCAATTGCTGACGGATTTGTACTTTACGGCAAGTTCTAATATGGTAAAATAGTATTAAAGCTTTTAATTTTAAATTAAATGTAATCTTCAGAATTTCTAAATATTGGTGTTACCCGTACAAGATAATCAAAGATCACACATTTTGTCACAATACCAATTAAAAATGAATTATGTTTCATGAGAAATATTTTGTTCCTTTAACTATTTCTTTTAGAAAATCATATCTTTCTTATCCTTTATTAAAGAAGTCCATAATATTACCATTTTTGGTATAGCAATATATGCGAGCTTTTACTTATCAAAGTGGTTACTTTGTGTTACGAGTTTATATGCTGGTGGGCAAATTATAAAGTAATTCGGACTAATTATGGTACGTGTTCTTATATAACATATTGATGTTATATCTATATGAGAGATAATATAACGTGTGCTTCTTGTAATAGGAAAATTAAAGACGACGATGCATGTGTTTTTTTAAGAAAGGAAAATGGAACAAATTATGTCTTTGACAGTTATGTATGTGCCGAAATATTTCAAAAGCTAAATCATGTGAAGCGCAATGTGAACATTCGAGAGGTAGTACCATTTGTTAAATAATCAATTCTGCCATTCTGGAGGGATTAGTAACAATATCTAACGTCTTGTTGGTCGATGACAACATAGATCATCTTACGATTTTCCAGGAAGGATTAGAAAGATATAGCTTCAGTGTGAAAGGCTATTTCAGCCCTCTTAAAGCATTAGGAGAATTTCATCCTGGAATATATGATGTGGCGATAGTCAACGTAATGACGCATGCAATGAATGGCAAAGATTTGTCCAAGAATTTAGTACGTGCTGATAACGCCATAAAATTAATATTTCTAACGCCTACTAACGAGGCTATTAAAGATATAAACACAGTGACATCAAATCATTTTTGGATTATCAGAAAACCAATCACCATCGAAAATCTCTTTGAGGAAGTAACATCAATACTGGCGTTAGAACAAAATATCCCCTAATTATGAATGCGGTTGTGCTTGAGTTTTGAATAAAATGGGTTGATAACGACTTCTTTTTTAAGGTAGTAAATCTAGAGTCAGTTTCAGTTCAGCAATTTCAGTTTCTATCACATTTTTGTCAATTTCATCTCTCGTATCATTAATTAGTCTTTCACATGCTTGTATTTCTGACAATACAATGTCTTTTTTGTCCTTACAAAGGCCGTGATATGCATCAATAAACGAATATGTTACCTTTCTGTTTCTCTCTTTGCAACCACAGGTCTTGGCTATGATTTCATAGGGCTCCTCAGAGGTGGTAACGTTCATTTCAATCCTCCATATCTGTTTTCGTTTAAAATGATGCTTAAATTAATAGGTCTTTGGAATGTGCATGATGTTGCAATGGGAACGTAGCTTGCAATGATCATTAGTTAACTAGGTGATCTATACTATAATAAGATATACCCAAAAAGAATCTTTAGTCCCTCTGTATTTATTTAAAATTAATGAATTATGTTGATAAAGATGATTATGAATTTTTAGAGAAAAATATTCTCATATTCCGAAATTATTAGATTTCAACGCGATCGATTTTGTTGACAACATTGACAATCACAATGGACTACTAAATCTTATTAAAGCTCATAATCTCTGCCTATCTCATCATGCCGCATCTTTAAGGATAATTCTATACCATCATAGTGTCAACTTTGTCTTTTGGAATTACATACTCATGAGAGACTGTTCTTCCTTCTATCACCACAAAGCTATCTTTGTACTCCCCTGCAACATATCCAAACCTCGTACTGTCCTTAGTTCGAACGGGTGTTCTGTTGGAGATAATTGCATTCCAATTCATTTAGATTGATACTTGTTAATAATGTGCAGAATAAGTAATAAAAGATCCAAATAATATTATTAAAGCGAATGCAATCCATATATAGTATATTGCCTACATATTTTTTACAATGACCTTCGTATCTAGCAAGTATGAGGTTAGCGGAAATATTGCTGACATGTCTGTTTCAGATGGACTAAAAGATGCATTAGTTAAGTGTGGTTTCATCGATCGACAGCAGATTCTTTCATACACTACCGGCGAGTTAGCTTCAATCTTAGAAATTGACCAATATGTTGCGAAGCTAATTCTAGAAGCAGCCAAGCTGTAGTGATATCTTCAAATCTCTTTTTTATAAAAACAACTCGTTACCTGCCGTGGTATAACTACATTATACTTAAGAACTAGGATTGTCTAAATGTCACAATCACAATCTTTTTCTGGAAAAATATGTGCGCACTGCTCCAAGTCCAACTTCATTTTAGATAATGACAAGATAAGTTACACAAGTTCAGGTGCATCGATTCAAACAGACACTTACAGGTGTCCGTATTGCGATTTGAAAATAAAACACAGATGGATTAAGCAGCTTGCTAATAGACGAAAAGTTCAGGAAATGATAGTAGCTAGAAATCCTTTAAGTAATCTATCTTTGGAGACATCAATTAATCCTTTGAAGATCCCAGTATAGACAGATACAATGCGAGTTTGTCTGTCCGAATTATCGTATGTTCTGATTTAAGTTATGATTCTGGTCGTAGTGTTGGATGTATTGAGAGTCAGTCTCAAATGTAACATTGCATTTGCTACAAATGACAGGTTCGCTACCTTCACAATCGAGGTCACGACTAGAGTTTTTGTCATCCATTCCTGGTGCGTACTCGTTACTTTCGCCCACGGACTGTAAGCCTTCTTCCCTAGGTGTCATGGTATAAAATAACCAAAATAAGATAAATATGTTTTATCTATTTACATGTCATACCAGTTACATCTGCCTGAAATTTGTGTCAATAACTTCCAGTCCAACATGATTAAATTATCCGATAGAATTAAGTGCACTATGGAGGAACATCTTTCATTATGGGATTGACCTTGCAATCACATGCAATTCTAAATAATAAAGTAGAGATTCCACGCCTAGGCCTAGGCGTTTACCAGACAGCAATTGGAGAAACAACTTTGCGTGCAGTTAGGTATGCATTGAAGATCGGTTATAGACATATTGATACTGCATGGTTATATGGTAATGAGGCGGATGTAGGTAGGGCAGTTCGAG
>JBAWET010000377.1:0-2512 GCA_049591355.1 Nitrososphaeraceae archaeon | reverse complement strand
TTCCGGTTCGGTTATTGCCTTGAAAACTACTTCGGATGATGCATTAATAATTATTGTTTTCTTTATTTCTAAGTTGTGTTCATCGCCTATTGACATCACATATTCCAATAGGTTGACATATTTAAATTTATATACTTATATAACTATACAATATAGATAAAGTCTATGGGTTCACCTTGGAAAGCACTTTCAGATGATAATAGAAGACGCATATTGTTACTGCTTAAAGAGAAGGACATCATCACACCTACTGAAATAGCTGAACACTTTAATTTTACGATGTCAGGAGTATCGATTAACCTTCGCATTCTGAAGGAGCTGATTTGATAACAGAAAAAAAGGAAGGGAAAAACAGATTGTACTCTTTGAACAGAAAGACAACTTCAGATTTAGTGCGATTTTTTGATGATATGTATGACTATAAATTAAAGTCGCTGAAGTAATATGTCGAAAACAAAGAGAGGAACAAAGGAAAACTATATGTTGACAAGAAATGATGTTGACAGGTTCATCTAGAAACTTACATTTTTGTGAATCATTCATCTGCGTCGGCCCTGAATCTTAATGCTTCACTATTACTCCTGATTGGTACTTATAGTTCAATACATTATCGACAAGAATACCAAATTAAAAAAACAAAGATTGAAGTACTTTATTTATCCTGCGTGAATGATATAGGGTTTAAACACTGATTATTGCCTCTCATTTAGCCTTTGATGACCAGTAAGTGCCTCTAGATTTCTTCCACTCCTGATAATCTTCCATGATCTTCAGGTGGTCAAATGTCCTGACAATCTGTTTATTTTTTAATTCTTTGTAAGAAACCCATTCAAATGAATCAGCATCATCTCCAGCTCTGACTTCACCAGCAATTATTTTTCCTATGAAAACTATGCTGATTACATGTCCACGTGGATCTCTTTTAGGGTCGGAATATACACCTAAAATGTCTGTTGGTTCTATAGTGAGGTTCGTCTCTTCCGTCATCTCTCTTACCGCTGTATCTTCAACCTTTTCTCCTTCATTCACAAAACCACCTGGAATAGCAAGCAAACCTTTGAATGGTTCATTCTTTCTTCTTATGAGAAGCAGTTTATCGTCTTTTTCAATTATAACATCGACGGCACCTGCGGGATAATGATATTTGCTCACATACTGACAAGAGTGGTTGATTATTTGTTCGTTATTTGTCTAATTCTTCATTATTACTTTTTCTTCAGTCTTTGACTTGAACACGGTTAATGCCCTAATCTGAACATCTATTAGATCCGAAACGTATTAAATTAAAAGGTATAATGCCATTAAAAGAGAATTATCATTGAACTGGAACTCTTATTAAACTTGTAGTATATTCATTATCAATGGGAGGAATCCTTGAATTCTTAAAGCGTTTTTTTCTTAAACCTGAACCTATCTTGAAATGTTATTTATGTGGTAGAACTTTGGGAACTGGAGAGGAGTTCGATAACCATTTAAGAACAGTTCATAGATAGAAAATAAGGATGTACGACTGAGTTTCATCATGCTAAAGCGTCATTTTGATTAGGATATTTAAGAAAGTTAAGCAAGCAAAGAGTGACAAAGTCATTATGCACGGTGAGTTACGGCTAAACGTTTAAACGCTATATGTTAAGCCGGAAGGAAAGAATCATGGAATTTCTACTTTAATCCTTAATAGAGACCATAGCGTTGATTAACTTTAAATTCAAACAAAGTTGTAGTCTCTCAAACGTTAAAAGTCAGCCGATGAAAAGTCATCTAACATATCTAACGTTGGAACAAAAAATAGAGTCCCGGTTTTGGGTGTACTGAAATCTAACAATCTATCATAATTTCCTTCCGGAGAGCCAATGAGCATATTGTTCAGCATTTTCTTTACAGTACTGAACGTGCTGGCATACGCGATAAAATAAGTGCCCGTTTCATTGGTGGATATGTTTCCAAAAGGCATGTTATGGCGAATAATTTTGAATTCCTCGCCAACATTGGCCAAAGCAATATGAGAATTTGAAGGTTTTATATTATCCGGCATTTCGATATCATTCAATTTATATCTCCCAATTACCTTTTCCTGTTCTTCAGTAGATAATCCTTCAAATGCATTTAAATCATGAATATATTTTTGAACAAAAAGATAACTTCCTCCTTTATAAAAAGGATCATCGTCCCCAACCAAACCAAAGAATACCCGTTCCTGTTCATGAGGATTTTCAGTACCATCAACAAAACCTATAATGGAACGCCCGTCCCAATATCTGAAACCATGGATTTCTTCTGTGTTTATTGCAACAGGTTCCAAACCGTCAGATACTATGTGCGCCATATCATAACACATACTACTATTTCCTCTAATATGAAAATGCAAATCTCCTGTGGAACAGACTGCCGTGTGTTTTTTACCAACAATAGGTACAAAGTTTTCTAATTCTTTAGGGAGTGGAACGGGAAGATGAAGACGAAGCCAGGCATCATATCCGATGCCCATTACACAACTCGCTCCGGAATCAGGAAA
>JBAWET010000376.1:0-5684 GCA_049591355.1 Nitrososphaeraceae archaeon | reverse complement strand
GTAAAGTAGAAAAATTAGTTCCAATAATTATTTAAGCGCCACTAGAAACCGGCTGAGGCGATATTGGCAAAATCATAAGAACAACTATTGGAAGAATTAGGATCCTTTTTCAACACGGACAAAATGTGGAATTCTGATAGCAAGCTCTTTCGCAAATTTTTAAATCCTTCTCTAGAATTTAGCTACTGGGTGAGTTCCGATCCGTGCTACCCGCATTCGATTTAGGCTTTTCCTCAATATTGCTTTTTATGGACTTTGATCTTATACTCGCAGCAATGAATACACAGATTAGAAGCTCAAGTAGCCCTATCAATATTCCAATGATCATTATGGGACCGAGCATATTCTATCCTAGGATTATCGACAGATAATACTTTTACTATTTTCCGTTGATTAGGATGAATTTATACTGTAAACGTGATAAGTACTCTACCGAATATATTTCAAATAACATAATGCAAATTCAATTAGCTAACTATATCTTGATTACTCTTTAAAAAGTTGTTAATGATATCTCAAAAAAAGACGACAAGAACAAAATGGAAACTGCCTTGATTCTGTGATCCTCGTTATGACGTGAAAATATAGGTAGCGGGACGATTCAATTCTGTCTGAATGGCTTTGGCTTTGTTTTTACAAGGGGTTCGTTGCAAAAACAATTGAACTTAAATTCGATGTGGACAAATCCAGCATTTTTGCTGCTTTTTTCTAATTATGATTTATATGAGGTTTTTTCGCCTAACAGAGTGACCGAGTTTTTCTTGTAGGAGATCCTAATTGAAGATTTTAATTAGGATCTCTGCAGCAAAAAAATGCAATGTTCCGACGGCGAATTTTGTGCTCAGCATTCATTCTGCTCCAAATTTAATTAGTAATAGGAGGTATATAAAAAATGACATGAAAAATCGAATTATTTGTAGGTGTGGATAATTGAGTAGTCCTCAACGATCATGTCCAATTTGTACAAGATGTGGATTTAAAAAATTCTACATTGTTGACAAATCTAATGATAGGTGTATAGTGAAATGTAAGAAATGTTTTTTCATAATGAAAATTTGACATCATTGTCTACGTTGAACAAACTGAATTATGTTTGATTTCAAATCAGGTACCAAAGAATTGAGATAATATGTGGGGTGGAATGCTCCAACACTAATAGGGCATATATAGAGTATCATTACACCAAAACATGTGCCAGCTAAAAAGTGGTTTGATAATGATGTCACTTTGGATTTGTTAAAGACTAAGACTGTCGCAGTTGTAGGGTATGGAATTCAGGGTAGAGCTCAAGCGAATAATATGAAAGATTCAGGATTGGATGTTATTGTGGGCCTCCGGAAAGGAGGTAAAACTTGGGATTTGGCTGAAAAAGATGGACATATAGTTAAGGAAGTGGCTGACGCTTCCAATTCGGCAGATATTATCCATATATTGGTCCCGGACATGGAACAAGCAGTAGTTTATACGAATAATATTGCTCCGAAATTGTCTCGTGGCAAGGCATTGAGTTTTTCGCATGGAGCGTCTATTCATTGGAAGTGGATCGATCCGCCTAAGGACGTAGATGTTATAATGGTTGCACCTAAAGGGCCAGGACAAAGGGTCAGGGAACTTTTTCAGGAAGGATTTGGAACACCGTCTCTTGTTGCTATAAACCAGAATTATACTGGTAAAGCGTTAGATATTGTCTTGGGTATTGCCAAGGCAATAGGCAGTACTAGGCCAGGGGTTATAGAAACAACATTCAAAGAAGAAGTAGAAACAGATTGGTTTGGTGAACAAGTAGACTTGTGTGGAGGTACACATTCGCTTGTATTAAACGCGTTTGAGACGCTAGTTGAAGCAGGATACCAACCTGAAGTCGCGTACTACGAGTGTTTGCATGAACTTAAGCTCATAGTAGACTTGATACACAAGTACGGAATCTCCGGAATGTATAATCGAGTTAGTGAAACCGCAAGATATGGTGGTCTAACTCGGGGACCCAGAATCATAAATTCGGATGTAAAGAAAAACATGAAGAAAGTACTTGAGGATATTCAGTCCGGGGAATTTGCTAATGAATGGTTAAGTGATTACAAGAAGAATGGTAAAAATTCTTTCGAAAAATTCATGAAGGAGCTAGAGAATCATCAGATAGAAACGGTAGGTACAGAAATAAGAGAAATGATGTGGAAAGAGGATGACGGGCACTAGAAAGTTTCAAAGCCTTGGATAGATGAATTTTAACAATATCGTCTTTCGAAAGTTAATCTCCACTAAGTTTCGATTAAGTGTGCTTCATCTTGACATTTTTTATTATATATTCTATTATTTCCTTAAGAGGTGTGCCGGGACCAAAGTTACCATTAATCCCTTGTTCTTCCAAGAGTTTCTTATCCTTTTCAGGTATTATTCCTCCACCGATGAGCAATATGTCATCTCCCTTTTGCTCTTTCAATAACCGCGCAACCTTTGGAAAGATTGTTAAATGTGCACCATTTAGCAAACTCATAGCAACAGCATCTACATCCTCATCTATTGCAATCTTTGTAACCTGCTCTGGAGTACAAAATAAACCGGAGTATATGACTTCCATTCCTGCATCTCTTAAAGCTCTACATATTACTAGAGCTCCTCTATCGTGGCCATCCAGCCCTAGCTTTGAAACCAATACTCTTACACGTCTTCTTTGCACCGTTTGACGCGAGGACATATACAAATAGAGTCAGAATAGGTTTTAAAATCTTTATCAATACCGATCAAGAGGGCGGGGCATTATTTTTACACAATTATTTCAAAAGGATAATGCTATATCGGAATCACAAGTTCGTAAGACCACTCGGGAAGTATTTAATACGCTATATCCACAATAAAAATGAATGTTGCCTATTGTAAAAGGCATCCTGAAAGGAGATAAGAGATCAATATCAAGGGCCATTTCAATAATTGATAATGATGAACCAGATTCTCGAGGAATAATACAAGAAATATTCAACAAGACAGGTGGAGGTAGAACCATTGGTTTCACTGGTGCTGGAGGTGCAGGTAAAAGTACTCTTATTGGAAAATTGGCGCACGAATTCCAAAAGATGGGTCACAAGGTTGCAGTTCTAGCCGTAGACCCATCGAGCCCCATCACAGGTGGGGCTATCCTAGGAGACAGAGTTAGGATGATCTCTTCCATCGATAACGGAATATATATGAGAAGTATGGCTTCGCGAGGCGCGGAAGGTGGAGTTTCTGATTCGTTGAGGAATGTAATTAGAATACTAGATGCCGCAGGGTACGATACAATACTAGTGGAAAGCGTTGGGGCAGGGCAGCTAGAAATTGAGATATCAAGGGTCGTCAATATCACAGTAGTTCTTTTTACACCAAATACGGGTGATGGTATACAGGCAATAAAGGCTGGACTAACTGAAATCGGCGATTTCTATGTAGTGAATAAGTCTGACCTTGAAGGATCGTCTTTCATGTATAGCATCCTGTTGGAATTGATCGCCGAAGGTAGCAAAAAACAAGTTCTAAAATGCTCTGCCAAAACTGGTAAGGGAATCAGGGAATTAGCAATGCTTTTGCACCAATCATTAAATCAAGAAAAATATGTTCAAAAAGAACGTATAATGGTTGAATCCGAGTTGCAAGATATGATTTTAAATATAATGAAAGAAAAGTCTATGGAAATAATGTTGCAAAGTAAACAATACAGTGAATACATTAAAAAGATATTAAAAAAGGAGATTGACCCGTATAGTGCGGCTGCAAAATTTTCAGATACGCTGCTATTGTGCGAAGGAAGCGTTGGAAACAAGAAATGGTCGAAGAAGTAAAAAAAACTGACTCTGGTATCCCTATAAAAAAAGTATTTAGTGGACAAGATCTGAAAAAATACAAAACAATTAAAGAGAAACCAGGAAGGTATCCATACACCAGAGGACTGTATCCCTCTATGTACAGAGAAAGATTATGGACAATGAGACAGTACAGTGGATTTGGTAGCGCTGAAGAGACCAATCGGAGGTTTAAGTTCCTGCTCGACCACGGCCAAACGGGGTTGTCTCTTGCATTTGATCTTCCTACACAGACTGGTAGAAATTCAGACGATCCTTATTCAGAAGGAGAGGTTGGAAGGACAGGAGTAGCAATTAGTTCGATAGATAACATGATGGCTTGTTTTGAAAATATACCTCTTAACAAGGTAAGTGCCTCTATGACAATAAATTCTACTGCATCGACTCTTTTAGCACTATACATTGCAGTTGCCGAATCCCAAGGCGTATCACCGGCCATGTTAAGGGGAACGACGCAAAACGACATATTAAAAGAATACATTGCAAGGAACACTTACATATATCCCCCTCGACCATCTATGCGAATTATTGGGGACATGATTGAATATTGCTCTAAAAATGTACCCCAGTGGTATCCAATAAGTATTTCAGGGTATCACATGCGTGAAGCTGGTTCTAACGCCAGTCAGGAAGTAGCCTTTACTTTTGCCAATGCGATAGAATATATCGATACTTGCATCCGGAGAGGATTAAGTATTGATCAATTTGCCCCTAGGCTGTCGTTTTTCTTCTGCTGTACTATGGAATTTTTTGAAGAAATAGCAAAATTTAGAGCTGCACGAAGAATTTATGCTAAAATATTAAAAGAAAAGTTTCATGCAAGGAATTCAAAGTCATGGCATCTTCGCTTTCACGTACAGACAAGTGGTGAATCGCTTACAGCCCAGCAGGTCGACAATAATGTCGTCAGAGTCGCGCTAGAGGCTATGGCAGGAGTGCTCGGGGGATGTCAGTCTCTTCATACAAACTCTAGGGATGAAGCGCTCTCCATTCCAACAGAGGATTCAGTTAAGATTGCCCTGAGAACACAACAGATTATCGCGAATGAAACCGGTGTAACAAAAACTGTCGATCCTATGGGAGGCTCATACTATGCTGAATATTTGACAGCCAAAATTGAACAAGAAGTCGAAAAATACCTTAAGAAAATTGAAAGGATGGGTGGTGCCTTAGCGGCTATTGAGAAGGGCTTTTTCCAAGAGGAAATAAGACGAAATGCATACCAATTAAAGAAAGAGATAGATGATGGTAAACGCATTATAGTGGGAGTAAATAAATTCCAAGATGCACATGAGACTGAACCACAGTTGAATTCCATGGATATGAAGATTGAAACCCGTCAAATAGCATTATTAAAAGAATTCAAGATGAATCGTGACAAAATCAAAGTTGATGCTTCGATTAGTCAATTGCAGGCTGCAGCGCAGAATGAAAATGAGAATTTGATGCCATACATTTTGCAGGCAGTTAAGAATCGTGTAACATTAGGTGAAATAAGCGACACTTTCGAAGAAATTTTTGGAAGATATGAACCTAGGGTTTCGTTTTAATTTATGGAGTACGGCTAAGGAGTGGTAGTGGAATATGCGAATAGATCATATTGCGATAGCCGTAAATAGCGTCCAAGAAGCACTGATGAATTTTGAAAAAATCCTAAGGATAGACAAGGTTGACATAGAGGAGGTGCACACAGAAAAGGTGAAAGTTGCAATTCTGCGGCTTGAAGATACGCGAATTGAGTTAATGGAACCTACTGCTGATGACAGCCCGATAAAGAAATTTCTTGTTGACAGAGGCGAGGGGATTCATCACATAGCAATAACAGCAGACGGAATTGAGGATGATGTTAAA
>JBAWET010000375.1:0-29900 GCA_049591355.1 Nitrososphaeraceae archaeon | reverse complement strand
CGAGTGCACTTACTCATTACATGAATGATTCAAGTCTCTAGTTTAAAAAGTGTATAATACTATCATACGCAAGAACTCCAGGCCCACTAGAAATGTTACTAACGCAGACAATGATATGAACATTAATTGCATGTTAATTATTACTGAATCATTATTACATTTACATTTAAGATAAGAGGAAACAGAAGGCGCCGCTGATCAGACTCGAACTGATGACCCACTGGTTAACAGCCAGATAAGCTCCAAAGCACTTTTGAACTAGGGATTTGCTCTACCATGCTGAGCTACAGCGGCGCATTATTACAAAAATTATGACACAAAATAAATGTTGTGCTAATATTAGATTGAAAGCCAGATGGCAATATTTCAAAAGTCGAATTATGAAATATGCTAAACATAATCAACTCGTCTAAATACCCATCGTGGAGGGCAAAGAAATTTGGCAACTCAAAGGTCACTGAAATTTTCGTACTGGTGGTCCGTTTGCTGATTTGCTGAGTTCATGCAGTATGTCTTCGAGTCATAACAATTTTCACGATCCCAAGTACAATAAGAAGAATTCCCAAGCCCATAGTTCCAAATATGGTCTGGAGATGACCTTTTGTTGTTCCTTGAGAATCCTGAGAGTACACGGCCGCCATACCACCAACGATTAGACCACCGTTAATTATAAGCAAAATTACAACTATGCTGGATCGTTCCTTTAACGAAATAGCAAACGCGATAATTGATAGTATTACTGCACTTCCACCCAATCCGCCGCCCCTGACAGATGGACTTAATGGGAGAAATCCCCATTGTACATCGGCTGCATATATCATCAACAAAGCCAAAGAAACGAAAAGAAGTATGATTGATATCCTGGTTTTCATAACAAATCTGTCTAGGGTATTCTTAATAAATTTATTTTATTTAATCTTGCATTATCTAAGGAAACAAAGTATAAACGATAATCAACTAAAATAATTACCCAATTCCAATTCATAGACGTCTTAAATCTGGGATCCCCCTTCATGAACTTAGAAATTTAATTTGTATGCTGACCGTGGTTCTACATACTAATAATAGTACCTGATCATAATGTTGCATGCTAAAAAGCACTCATGACAAAAAGTACGTTTGGCACCCATACACACAGATGAAAGAATGGACAAATACTCGAGCCCCTGTTATTACATCTGGAAGGGGTTTTTACCTTATTGATGAGAACAATGAGAAGTATTTTGATGGGATTAGCAATATGTGGTGTAACGTGTGGGGTCATAACAGAAATGAGATCATAAACGCTATGATAAGGCAACTTAGGGACCTTCCTCATTCATCACTATTCGGTTTAGCGGGAAGTTCTTCCATTAATCTTGCACAACAACTAATCAAAATGGCCAAAGGTATGGATAAAGTCTTTTACACTGATAATGGTTCTACTGCCATAGAAGCGGCTCTGAAAATGGCTGTACAGTTTTGGCGGAACAAAGGAAGAGGCGAAAAAAGATCTTTCATATCATTGAAGAATGGATATCACGGCGATACGATTGGATGCATGTCTATAGGTTATGTAGATGGGTTTTTTTCTCCCTACAAATCTATTTTAATGAAGAACATATTTCGGATTCCCTCGCCCACAATCAGAAACTCGAAATTTAAAGGAGGAAAAAATGATTTAACAGCAGATGAATGCATAAGCATAGCAGAAAAAGTTATCAAGAAAAATGCTTCTGTTACGGCAGCATTTGTGATGGAAAGCGGAGCGCAACTCGCTGGGGGAGTCAAAATCTACCCAGAAGGTTTTCAGAAGCACATAAGCGATTTGTGTAAAAAACATGAAATCTTATTTATCCTGGACGAAATTGCAACGGGCTTTGGAAGACTCGGTAACATGACTGAATATAGTGCACAGGGTTCTTTTCCAGACATTGTTTGTTATGCAAAGGCACTGACTGCAGGATATTTCCCATTGGCGGTAACACTGACAACTAATAATATATTCAGTGCATTCCTTGGAAAGTACAATGACAGAAAGCAATTTTATCATGGACATACATTCACGGGACATTCAGTGGGTTGCGCTGCGGCTACAGCAAATTTGATTCTCTATGAACGATATGACCTTATTAGTAAGATAAGAAAAAATATGCGACATCTTGAAAAACTTCTAGAAGATCTGATAGAAATTGATATAGTCACTGATGTTAGACACAAGGGACTTCTTGCTGCAATTGAATTGAGGAAAAACAATAAAGACATAATGACGGTCTGCAAAAAGCCTATTGGTCAGTTCATAGCAGAAGAGTCCCTAAAACGGGGGATGTACCTAAGATCATTGGAAAATATCCTGCTGGTAATACCTCCTTTGGCGATAGGCAGGAACGATCTTAAACGCATTATTGATGTATATAGATCTGTCATCCGAAAAATAAAGAAACAAATATCATAGTTCTGCATTCAAAGACAATCTGCGAATACCCTTGTACAAGGTTGCTTTGGACATCCCGAGATTTTCGGCTATTTTCCTTTTTGGCATATTTTGAGACAAAAGTTTTATAAGTGAATCTTTGTCCAAGAATTTCTTCGGCCTACCAATCATTTTACCAGATATCTTTGCCCTTATCATGCCGTCTTTAGTACGTTGGATCAAAATCTCCCTTTCCCTTTCAGCTACCCATGTAAGGATGCCTATCAAGAGTTTTCTAATACTAGGATCGGTAGTTTGCAAAAACACCTCTTTTGCAGAACAAGAGATAAGTGGTGCGTATTGTTCGATCGCTTTGATCGCATCTAGTGTTTCCCAAAAAGTCCTTCCAACCCTTGACAATTCATAGACAATAACTGCATCGACTTGCTCATTCCTGACTATTTCGAGCATTTCCCTGAATGCCGGTCTGTTAATTGCTGCAACCTTTCCGCTTACAGACGCATCTTCAAAGAATTCTAAGATTTCATAGTCATTATCTGATGCCCACTTCTTGATGGCAATTCTTTGATTTAATATTGTCTGTTCTTCGGTACTAACCCGAAGGTATCCAAATGCATATAACATAATAGATTAGAAATCTAGACACTATCAGAATAATTATGTGATGGTCAAAAAATTTATACAGTCTAAAAAAGGTATGCTGTTTTTATTCCCAAATTTTAGTGTATTTATTGGTATACTAATGGTACTCATATTCAGATAGCCTAGAAAAGGGTCGTTTTGGAGACTATTCTAGTGGGCAGTGGATTTGACGATATTCGCATATTGCCTAGTTCTCCTACTAGCATTGGACAACATACGCTCGCTTTTGTATTTACGTGCTACTTTCAAGACCATTCAGAAACAGTTCTCAGATGAAGGTGCTTCTATCTAACAGGATTTACTTAATTTTGACTCTAAAAGACTACATAAATGCAGTAATTTGCATTATTACTTGCACTTTCCACGATTAAAAAAACTGGAAGTATCAAAGAATAAAATATAATGGTTATTACCAAAAATCAAAAGACACAACCCCATCCTATGTTGATCTAAATATTCAAACAAAGATTAAGTAGGGGCATTATAGAATTTAAGTCGTGCAAGAGTCAGAGCTTATTGATTTTTGTATGAATAAAGTTATTTCCGGGAAAAGTATATCCTTTGAAGAAGCTGGAAAACTACTCTGCAGCCAAGACATACTTTCGCTTGCATATTCGGCCAACGCTATTACAAGAAAATTCAATGGAGATAGCATAGATGTAGAGTCGTTGCTTAACGCTAAATCTGGGAAGTGTCCTGAGGATTGTTCGTTTTGCGCTCAATCATCCTTTTACAACACAAAAATATCAAAGTACCCTCTCTTGCCAAAACAAGTGGTAATTGTACGTGCAAAGGAAGCAGAACGACAGGGGGCGTCGAGTTTCTGCTTGGTTTGTGCCTATAGATCTCCCCCTGAAGAAGAGTTTCGACAAATATGTGATACAATAGAAGCACTCAAGAAAGAGGTCAGCATAGACATTAATGCATCTCTGGGGTTCATGACCTTGGAAAGAGCAAGAAAGCTCAAGAGCCTTGGAATAAAGAGATATAATCACAATCTTGAAGCATCCGATAGTTTTTTCTCGCAAATATGCAAAACCCACGATTTTGCGGACAGAGTTAAAACGGCCAAGATAGTAAAGGAGGCAGGGCTTGAGCTTTGTTGTGGAGGCATAATAGGAATGGGTGAAACTGTCAAGCAGAGAATTGAGCTTGCGTTCGCGTTGGCGGCTTTGAATCCCGACGAGGTCCCGATTAATATTTTGATACCAAATGAAGGTACGCCGATGGCGCAAATAGTTACGATAACTCCGGAAGAAGCGATCAGGACTATTGCAGTTTGGAGGTTTATCATGCCAAAGGTAATTTTGAAACTCGCAGGTGGTAGAGAAGTCCATTTTAGCGACAATGGGAGGATGGCTTTAAGAGCTGGCGCAAACGGGATAATTTCAGGTGGTTACCTTACGACCGGCGGGAATGAAATGAGTAAGGACTTGAATATGATTCATGAAATTGGAATACCGGCCTGACTTTATTGAACAGGAATTAAGGACCCTGAAGGATGAGCATTTATATCGAAAATTACGCATTGTTCAAAATAAGGGTTCGTCAGCGATAATTGATGGAAGGAAGGTACTAAACCTAAATTCTAATGATTATCTTGGGCTTTCTCGTCATAACTCTGTGATTAGTGAGACTACACGCGCCATTGAGGAGATATCACCTTGTAGTTCTAGACTAGTAGCTGGAAACAACTCTCAATTACACGATTTAGAATCCCAGTTGGCTGTCCATCGAAGGACTGAATCATCGCTGGTTTTTACCTCGGGATACACCGCTGTGATTGGTGCCCTGAGCACCCTCGCAAACAAGGAAACAGTCATCTTCAGTGACGAATCAAATCATGCCAGCATAGTTGATGCGTGCCGTTTAAGCGGAGCAAAAATATGTGTTTTTAGACACAACGATGCTGAACATTTACGGGAATTGATTCAGAAACAAGCCAAAAGAAGGATAGTTGTCACTGAAGGAATCTTCAGTGTTGGCGGAGATATGTCTAATTTGAAAGAAATATGCAACATAGCAAAGGAATTTGATGCCCTAACGGTAGTTGATGATGCTCACGGCGACTTTATATATGGACCAGGGGGAGCGGGCGTTCCGTCGTATTTCAAAGTAGATGGACTAATCGATTTGCACGTGAGTAGTCTTAGCAAGGCGCTAGGTTGTTTTGGAGGATACGTTGCCACTTCAGAAGATATTCGAGAATATCTAATAAATAAGTCTAGGCAGTTTATATTTACCTCCGCTTTGCCGGCCCATCTTTGTGTTGCAGCGAATGCTGCATTAAATATTGCAAGAAAAGGAAATTTACAAGAGGTCCTATTTAGAAACGTAAATTTGTTCACTGGGATACTAAGGGAGCATGGATTTAATATAGGAAATTCCCGAAGCCAGATTATTCCACTTTTCATAGGGTCCGAAGAAAAAGCAGTTAGATTTGCGGAAATGTTGCTTGAGAATAGTATTTTCGTTCATCCAATGAGATTTCCCGTTGTAAAGAAAGGTTCTTCTGTGATCAGGATTTCACTGACAGCGTCGCACACGAAGACAGAACTAATAACAGCGTTACAAATAATTGAAGAAATTGCTGAGGAACTACTTGCGTAAAGAACATGAAATACCCACTGTCCTTCGCCTTCCGCCTTCCATTTTGTTTTTTAGTTGCATAATGTATGACAGAACCACAATATTTCAAAATTCGAATTTAGAAATATTTATTTGCTGTCCCGGCTTAGGAAAGTTATTGCAGAGGGAGCTTAACTTCAATTTAAGGGCAACAGAGCGCCAATGTGAAGAAATAAGTCGCTATTTTTCATCCCTAAATACGGAATCACTTATCGCCGGACTCAAGTTCGCTTACAATAGACAGATTGCAAAAGACAAAGGTTACTTGATGTTAGGGAGAAAGAGCAAGGTTAAGAGAGAAACTAATATGCTGACGGCGGGCCAAGCAAAATGGAGACTCTCCAACTGGAAATCGATGATCAAGACTTACAGAGATAAGGGTTATAGCTATCCTACCATTAGTAGGATAAAAAAAGAAATTGGAAAAATTGCGCTTGGTCGAAATACTCCCAGTTACTAGTATATAGTATAGTGGCAGATACTACTGCCACTCTTGCTTGGTTGTCGCCGGCTGAATATTAATTAATCAGTATAGTGTTGCTTCTGCATCCTTGCTTCCCAGTCCAATCGATGGCAGGTCTGGGAATTTTTCCTTCATACTTTGTTCGACTATTGCTGTGGCTTCTTCTATTATTTTTAGCGAGTCTTCTGTCATTACTTTACTGTTATTGAGTTCTGCGGCAGGAATCTGGGCTGAGTCTGTTAATATGCCGCCAAGCATGTCTGAAATTTGTGACAGAGAGTGATCGGCTTCTGGCATCATCGAAGATAAACCGCTTTGGATACCTTTGATTACTGACATCGCTGGACTCAGGGTAACTACAACATCGCCTAGTTCAGTGATTGTATTCAGTCGCAACTGTATTTGCTCTAAGGCCAATTTAGCAGAATTCACCATCTTGTTCATCTTGCGAATCTGTGCCAATTCACCGGAAAGAACTTTTGCGTACTGAGATTCATGATTCTGTACTGCTTGAATTACCCTTTTGAATACTAGTTGATCTTTCTCTTCCGTTTTAATCGAAATACTGTCTAACTTTGCAATCTGCATTTGAAGTTTCTTCTGAGCCTCTTCAATCCTGGGCTTCAGAGGAGATTGTGGCTTAAAGTTATCCAATATCTTGGTACCAACGCTTTCAGCTTGGGGTTTTATCCATTTGGTACTGAATGACATATTGTATTCTAGCTCCTACCTAAACCTGAATTATGTATTTAAAACACTTAATGTAACAAGTGAACTCGTGTCTGCGGTTACAGTTGCGTTAGTTCCATCGTGGGATAAGCTCACTGAGGCAAAACCAGAGCAAATTATCAAAGTTTGTTTTTTTTAACAATTATTCAATACTCAATAACTTCGATCATAATGAAAACGCTTATGGGCCCATGATAAAATGATTTGTTGTTGACTGGTTAGGGATTGACTGTAGATAACCTACTTTTTCTGGCTTTTTTCAAACATACTTAATAGTTGTTTGACAGTCCCGTCCATATCTTCTTCGAGTACCTCTGGAGATAATGCGAATTTAAGGAGATTATTTAGTGTATTGGATATCTCAGAGCTCAGTTCATCAAAAGAGTCAACGTCGGTATATGTTTGCTGATATAATCTGCGTAGTTTCATGGCATACATTCTAGTCTGGTCGTTCATAGAAACTTTGTATATGTGATTGTTAACCTTTATTTGCTGTTCTTCAGGCATTTGTAAATCCAATACCAATGATACGTCATGTCTAAAAAAAGGTTTTTGATTGTGCGACTTAGAGATGCTTATTGTATTAAACTATGATTAGATTAAATGGGTATTTTACGCTATTTACAACTAACCTGAAAGAACTGTTAAAAATAAGGTCATGGTGGGATTTGGACCCACGGCCTAGGGTTTACAAAACCCTCGCTCTAACCGGGCTGAGCTACATGACCACTGCTCTATTTTAGACGAATCGCTGCAGGATTTCCCTTCAGGTAATTAAAACTTTCGTAAGGATTTCTTGCTTCGGTAAATACGCAAAGTTGTTTGAATTCATATTGCTATCGTGAAAATGCCTGTGCATTCAGACGGTTTTCTACTGAAATGTACGCAATACTGTGCAGATTGCATTAGAGTATCCTTGCAAGGTGCTTGTGCAAATAATGACATTTTTTCATATTCTTCTTACGTAGAAAGGCTCAAACTATCCAAAGTATTACCATTCAACTACTAAATTCCATTCGAGACCGAAAGTAAACAATGTACATTATCAATTTTTATGCTTTTACCTTGGTAACTTAATCCTTAATGGTAATGAGTTGCATATGTATTTGTCAATAGAATTGGAAAAATAAGGATTTTATGCAACTTAACTTATGAGTAAGAACAAGCGATATCTTTGAATAAATATCAGGTTAATGTCATAATTGAAAATAAGCAAGACATAGGTGATCCTGAAGGGGAGACGGTTTATAAGGATCTCATGATTAGTGGCGGGTACTCGTCTGTTCAGTCCGTTCGCTGTGGCAAGTGCCTTAAGATCATTATAAAAGCGAAGTCAATAGAAAATGCAAGAAAAGATATTGTCAAAATGTGTGACGAATTGAGAATCTACAACCCCATCGTCAGTACGTTCACAATATCGGGAATATCAATAGTAAAGTAGTCTTGCCTTGATTTATTTATGAGGAGTTCATAAACACGTTCCAAAGACCACTGACCCTTAACCCGAAACCAAAAAAATGTCACATCCTCTCGAGAGGTGTTATTCCAAGTGCTCTCATGCCATTGATTAAAGTAATTTTAATTGCTCTTACCAACTTGATCCTCGCATCTCTAATTCTACGGTCTTGTTCCTTTACTATTGGTATCTTTTCGTAGTAAACATTGAATATGGTGGCCAAACTATGCAGATAGCGAGCAATAATTTTGGGGTCAAAATTTTCTACGGCGTTTCGTACAATATTTTCAAATTGGGATACTCGTATTAGAAGCTCACATTCAATTTCCTGATTAAGCAGATCCGCCACCTCCAACATAAAGTCATTACTACTTTGGTCAACAAGCACACTACATCCCGATTTTTCAATTAACCTGGATAAACGTGCATGCGTATATTGTATGTATGGCCCTGAGTCGCCATTAAGACTCAAAGAATCCTCAATGTCAAATTTCATAATTTTTTCAATATCATACTTTATTAGATTATATCTCATGGCTGAAATCGCTAGCTCCTCTGCAATTTCGGCAAGCTCATCGTCACTAAAAGTAGGATTTCTTTCCTTCGCTTCTTGCTTAGCCTTTTTGTGCAATACATCTAGAACGGAATCTGCGTCGACAGTAATTCCCTTTCTTCCTGACATGCTAACAGAGTTCTTATTTTCTTCTATACTTACTCCAAGTTGAGTTGCTGTCTGTGAACTTAGTGTGACAGGTCCGTAGCTCAATGGAAAGTAACTGTGGACTCTATATTCCATCCTATTAATGATTTCTCCCAATATGCACTGTAATCTATCCTGTCTATTATCGATTAGAGTGATGGCCATATCTGCTGGATAAAAATGTCTCCTGTTCGATATGTTGCTGTTTATATAGGAATCAGCAGACCGCCCTACGGGGGTAATCTCTTCCACATCCTCTCTGATTGTTGTTGCCCACAGATTAGTTCCATCCCATTGAATTGAAAAAATATAATAGCTGAAAGGATCTTGGACTATACCCACCTTAAGTGCAGCGTACGTGATGTCCTTAGCAATGTAGGTTGCGGTTCCATCACTTCTTACTATTACTTTTTCGTTTGATTCGACGTCTGATGTGAAGACCCAACAGCCTATATTTTTTCCTCCGGTACGGTATTCGATCGTGCCTTTAGCGGCAAGCATTTGAAATACTTGATCCCACAGCCTTGAAAACAATAGATGAGATTCGAAGTTTAACAAATCGTAACGGGCCCTTAATCTCCAACATGTTTTCAACTGTTCTCGTAGAACCTTGAGCGTTATTCTGGACGCGAAAGCAGAAATTGATCCATCAATTATTTCTAGCGCTTGCAACACCAGTTTTCTTCTCTCAAGGAGGGAAAAGTCAGACTTATAGAGCATGTTGACCTTCACATAAACTTCATTTCCACAATATTTGTCAAATTTCATAAATTCGGATTGAGGCTCTTCCGGAATTTTTGCATAGAGAAAGGCTACTAGGATGTCGGCAATTTGTAACCCAGAATCGTCCACATAATTCAGAACAACAACGCTATGATTTGTTAATTTCAGAAGTCGAGCAATGGTATCCCCAAGTATAACATTCCGCATGTGGCCGACGTGCAGCGCCTTGTTTGGATTTACACTTGTGTGTTCCACAATTACCTTCTTTCCTTTTCCTATGTCTACAAAGCCATAATTTTTGTCCTGCAGTACTGTCTTCAAAGTGATACCACCAAGCTTAATACAATCAGCCTTAAAATTGATATATCCCACAGGGTGCGCTTCAACCGAGGCTATGTAACTCGGTTGTTGTTTTTGAATTGAGTCTTTTAGATAGTTTTTCACAATTGTTGACGCAATTTCATATGGAGATTTGTTGAGTTTTTTGCCTAAAAGAAACGCCACATTGCAGGTTATATCACCAAATTCTTTTTTCGATGGTTCAAGAAGCTCATATTCTTGGTCCTTATGACCCATATTCCTTAGTGAATCACTCATAGCGTCATCTATTTGATCTTTAAAGCGTTGGAACGTCATTTTTTATCTCTAAGATAGTTGAATGAGATATAATCAATTGCTTCTGACAAGCCTTTGCCTGAAATCCCGTCAACAACATGATTAGCCCTGTTCTTTACATCGGTCTCAGCATGAGCCAATGCGATGCTGAATCCGCAAAGATCGAACATCGGGATGTCGGTCTCGCTGTCACCAATCGCCACAACTTCGCTAGCATCGATTTTAAGCATCTCTAATGCATGTGCCAACCCTGTTGCTTTATCTACTCCAATTTGATTAATGTGATAGGCATACTTACTATCGGACAAGTACAGTCCAAGTCCACTTTCTTCTAAAATGGATTTTCCAATTTGCATATCAAACGTTCTTGTTAGAACAACTTCTGAAAGGCGAGGAAAAACAGGTTTAATCTTTACATCAGGTATCCTCTCCCACAAAAAGTTATACCCTTTTATGCAGTTTTCTTTGTCTGCCAATATAGTAAATTTGTCAGGTCTAGTAATAACAACACCTCCATTCTCCCCTACAGCAATATTTGTTGTCCCACAAAATACAGACAAGATATAGGCTTCTACAGCTGAGCGACCTGTTACAAATACTACTCTGTAGCCAGATCGTTCTAGGAATCTGAGCTTCGAGACAGCGGGCAAATGCACCAAGCCGTTGCCATTTTCAGTTAATGTTCCGTCTATGTCAACTGCAAAGGCCTTAACACCATTTATTTTCTTAGGGATCAGAGAAATCACAGATGCCTGACAAAGGCAACATTTACCTGCAGACCATCTTTAATCTTTCCATTTGTAGTTCTAGAATACCCAGAGAAGATATTTCCACTATTAACTACCATTTAAGAATGATTTAGTAATTAGATCAGGATACGATAACCCACTATCGTTGTTTCAGGAAGGAAAAAATTATTCATAGATAGGTACAAATAATTTATTAATGCAATACTATTGTATGGGCCCGTCGCCTAGTCAGGAAAGGGTGCTGTTCTGCCTTGCAAAGCACAAGCCTCCGAAGCCAGTTGTCACGGGATCGAAGCCCGTCGGGCCCGTTTTTATTATCTATTTATCTTCCCTAGACCTTTTCTCAGGATGCATAATTGAATTGAATAGTACATTGTCAAAGCTGAATGCTCAAGATATGTATCTTGGCTGCAGACGAAATCTAAATTTTGACGTGATATTTTACTCAAGTAATCCTTATATGAGCACCCAGGGGTGCTATTAGATTACTTTGGAAACAGAAATTGTAGTACTACGGGACTTTGATAATCTATTCATGAAACGAAAAGAACTCCGGTTGATATTAAAAAATGCAGCAGGACGAATTACTAAGACTGATGCTATAAACCTGATTGCCGCAAAGAACAATATTGAGAAAAAAACAATTGTCCCAATCAGTATGAATTGCAGCTATGGGAAGCCAGATGTAGATGCGTCATTTTACATCTACGAAAGCGAAGCTGCTATGAAGGATTCTCTACCTAAACATAGAAATTTGCGCTTGCTGGGTAAAGCAGAAAGAAAGAAGATTATTGAAGATGAAAAAGCTGCGAAATTGAAGGCTAAGCAAGCAGCATTAGAATCCTCTAAATCGGGCAAGAAGAATAAGTAGGAGTATATTGGGTTGATAAGTATTGGGTAGGGAGGATCAGTTTGAAAAATACAGATAAGAAAAAAGGCGGAGAGACACAAATCTTTAAGTTTTACGAAGTGTCCGACGACAAACTTGTAAGGAAAAAACGAGATTGCCCGCGGTGTGGAAGGGGAGTTTTCATGGCTGAGCATTCTGATAGAAGCACTTGTGGTAAATGCGGCTTTACTGAGTTTGTTCAAAAGACAAAGACCAAGAAGAGTTAGTCCATATGGAATGATCTTCGTAACTTTTTTTTGCAAGATTTTCCTAATTGAATTCATGTCAGGGGATATGCCATTTTTGAGTTAGAAAGCCGCTGTCCATAATGCACTATCACCATATCACTTCAAACCTTACATATTAATAAAAGAAGTCAGTCAATCCATGTTCATATAGGGAAATGTCGTTTCACAATATTATGAAAATAAAATTCACAAACGATTTCTAGTTTTTTATTTCGTGTTTGAGATATGAAAACATCACACAGAGTTTCTTAAAGTCGTAGATTGAGGTCAGGGTCAAAATCTCGATTCTATAAACCTTAAAGAAGGATCCGGGCTTACGCATCTATTCTTTACCTTGAACAACTCAATTCAATTCAATTTCTGACTGATTAATAGAATCTTCCTGAACTGACAAGTCCAAAATATCAAAGACATCACACTTGCAGTGTTTATCAACTAAATCTGCCACGTTTGGCATCGTTTGCTCGTATCCATCTATGAATCGTTTAACAGGCAGACCCCCATCACAGATCATTGTTAGTATAAACCTTCTCATGTCTAAATGCCTCGCAGACATAGAATAGATTAACTTGATATTTTTTGCATTTTTGTTATGGAACTTAACACATATTATTTCTTTTTTGTTCAAGACCTTCAAGTCGGTGGGCTCAATTTTTTCATTTTCTCCACAACTGACAACAACACGTATTTTGTTTATGAGCGGAGGTAAATGCCTAGGCAAAAAAGCAGGCTCTTTGCGGATCCTAACACGAATATCGTTTGATTCAAAACGAAGATCATGCTTCAGATACCTTCTTCTGGGATTTTTCAGGGTAGCATAAAATGGTCTTCCCTTTCCTAAAACCAAACTCTCTTTATCTTCTCTTCCAAACCATGAAAAAGAAACAGACTCAGCCCCGGTTTCAGATAGTAACTTCCATCGCAAAATATCTTCAATACTGCAAGGATTGTCTCTTGAGCATGGAATAGGCCCTATGCATTGGAGGAATATCTGACGGCTATTCTTTTTGTAAACACCTCTTAGTGTCAAAGGTTTGGATCTCACAGATAGCCGAAACTCACCGTTATCATCATCACCGATGTAAATAATAATAATTATATCTGGATGAAGAAGGTCTAAATATTTACCACTAAGTTCAATGAACCTCTGTCTGATCGCTCGTGTAAATGTGGTTTTTATAGTTTCTCTTCCTCTGATCTTATACATCGATCTTAGTTGATCTTCTCTCTCGCACATTGAAGTGGGAATTGTCAGTCCGATAAGAAAGGTGTTAAAATCATGTTTATTGCCAGTAGATTTTGCTGCTCTGGTAATAGACTCCATCCTTTCCCACAATCCTTTGCAAATGAAGCAACCTTTGCTTTCACCTCCTACAGTATCTGATGAAATAACCTTACCCGTCTGCCTGACGATACACCTGTTACAAACCACAAAAGATTTGATCAAACGTTCAGAAAGTTGCATCATGACTCTAACCAATGCCTAGTCTTCTGAGCATTCCATGCATTTGTCTTCCCTTTGATTGCTTCATCATTGTCTTGGAATTATTGAAATTTTTAATCAGATCTTTAACATCATGCTCCATTACTCCACATCCTCTTGCGATTCTTTTTCTCCTAGCATCATGGATAATGTCGGGATTGTTCTTTTCCTCTTTCGTCATTGATTGTATCATATACCTCCATTTTTCCATCTTGTTTTGAAGTACGTCTAACTGATCATCTTTTACTATCCCTGATAATCCCGGAAGACTATCCAGCATATTTCTGAATCCCATCTTGCCTACATTTTCCATCTGGGCGTAAAAATCCTCAATAGTCATCTTGCCGCTTAAAACCCTCTTTGATTGATTCTCGTCCGCACGTATTTCTAGATCTCGAGCCATATCTAATAGCGCTTTGATATCACCCATTCCAAGAAGTCTCCCTACAAAACGTGTCGGACTGAACTGTTCCAGATCGTCAATCCTCTCACCGTTACCTATAAAAAAGATCTTGGCCCCGGTAGCTGCAGAAGCAGCGAGCGCTCCGCCACCTTTTGCAGTTCCATCAAGTTTTGTGATAATGATGCCTCCCACAGGTGTTGTTTCATTAAATGTTTTAGCTTGATTAAATGCCTGTTGACCAATAGTACCATCAATAACAAGCAACACTAGATTGGGATTTGAAATCTTGTACATACTATCCATTTCCTTCAATAATCCAAATTCATCTTTATGTCTACCCGCAGTATCGATTATTACAATATCGACGCCTGTTTTCATAAAATATTCCAGTCCATCCTTGACTATTTTGGCGGGATCTTTACTTGATTCGTCTCCAAACACATCCACATTGATCTTAACGCAGTTCATCTTGAGTTGCGTAAGTGCTCCTGGTCTCCATGTATCTGTTCCAATTACTCCAACATGATATCCATGCTTAGTTAACCATCTCGCCAATTTTGAAGTTACAGTTGTCTTTCCACTTCCCTGGATCCCAAGCATTAAAAATACATTAATCCCTGCAGAAATTGGTAAGGTCACATCCTCTGATTTTCCGGGTTTAGGAATTGAATCCCTTTCTTCTTGAGAGTAACCCAATAACCTGACAAGTTCGGAGTACAGGATCGAAACTATGTGATCTTTTCTAGATAGTCCCTTAGGAGGTTGTTCGTTCAAGGCACGATCTTTAATTCGTTTGGTTATGTCTATCACTAATCTTACATTGACATCAGATTGCAAAAGTGCCCTCTGAACATCCTTGCATAATGCATCAATTAGTTCTTCATTAACATCAGAGGCCCCGACCATCTTCTTGAGCGCAGAACGGAGACCAGATCGTAGATTTTCTAACATTTCTTAGTTATTAATTCAAAGTCCAGTATTTCAAATATTCCCCGTTCACCATCCCACGTGACCGCAGATTTAGTAATAACAAATTTTTTTGTATAAAGAGGACAATCAGTCACAATAGTTTCTGCTTCGCCTCCTTCAAAATTTAGATTGAATCCATATTTCGATGATAACTTTTCCAAATTATTCACTTTATCATGGTCCAAACGACAACCAAGCCATGCTGAATCTAAACCTAGGCACGATACACTAGTTATTACTATACTAAAGTTCGCAGAGAGCAGCTCATGCATATACGATTTCGGGTCCATTTGCCACACGGGTGAAAAAACTGAAAGCCCAAATTTTTGGCAGGATTTTTCAAACACGTTCTTTTGGAAATAGCTTGATATGCCTCCGTGTACAATGCCATCAATTCCATATTCCGATCTCATAAACTCCAAGGCATTAGAGAGCACATTTGATTCTGCATCGGTTGAAGATTGATCAGAATTGAACTGATGAAGCGGCATTGCCATAGCTTCCGCTAGGTAAGGGCTCATTCTGATATTAGGGTAGTGGAATAACATGCTATCACAAAAGCTGGGAATGATGGTAAGAAGAGAGACTACGTCATGTCCTAATTTTTTCATCAGATAAATTGAATAGGTACTATCTTTTCCCCCTGAAAAAAGGGCCGCAATCCTCACAATATCGTTTTAAGTTGATCTTTTAATTAATAAATCTAAATTCCATTTCAAGGAGTGTATTGCAAGGTTTTTTATCACCAGTACGGCTTTCAGAGATAAATGAAAATTGCGGAAGGCCAGTATGTACTTGTCTTCTATCAACGAGACAAGACATGGTTAGTGAAAGGTGTCAGTGAACATAAACTTCATACCCACATTGGGATCGTCGATTTTTCAAAAATCATTGGACTGGAGTACGGATCTAAATACATCACCAACAAGGAAAAGACAGTATATCTTCTAAAACCAACTGTGTACGACTTTATATTAAAATCTGACAGGAAGACACAGATTATCTACCCAAAAGATCTTGGCTATATTGCGATTAGGACAGGTTTAAAGAATGGTTCAAAGGTAATAGAGATAGGTACGGGTAGCGCGGCACTCACAACATTTTTCGCTAGTATTGTGAAGCCAGATGGCCATATTTTTACATATGACGTCAACCCAGAGTTTATGAAAATTGCAAGGAGAAATCTTGAGAAGGCAGATCTTCAACAATATGTGACCATGAGTCAGCACGATCTGCACGAAGGACTAGAAGAGCGCGATGCTGATATTGCGGTTATCGATCTAGGGGACCCATGGAATGTATTGGAGATCGTCTATAACTCGATAAAGCCTAGCGCTTCGCTTGTGGCCATTTGCCCGACGATAAATCAGATTGAGAAAACTGCAATCCAAATGAGAAAAGTAGGATTTGTAGATATCGAAGCTACAGAAATCCTATTGAGGAATATAGAGGCAAGAGAGGGGATGACACGACCATCTATGCGAATGATAGGTCATACCACTTATCTGATCTTCGGCCGCAAAATAGGGCTTTGATTAACATATTGTCTAATGATGAGCTAATGATTTGCCGTATGCAAAGAATACTCGCGATCATACTGGTCAATCGCACTATGATTAATTTTCTTGAAATATTATTCTGAGCTCATCTAATGTCAATTTTTCACCTGCCTTCATTTTTCGCTCTGCTCTCTGTTTGAATTCAATCATTGATGACTCATATTCATCACGTGAGGAATAATAACCACCTTGCTTTGCGGCTGAAAATTTTTTCCTGTCAGTTGCCAGCAAATCTAACTTTTTGTTGACACCGTCTAGAGAACTAAGAACATTATTGTATTCAGCCATCAAGGTTTCTCGCTTTTCTTGAATTGAATTTTTGGAAGATAATATTTTTTCTATCGCTACCTGGTTTTGGGAAATTCTTGCTTCAAGCGAGATTATCTCTGCCTCAATCTTCATTATTTTGTTACTCAAATTTTTTGAATCATCTCCAAGTTTTCTTATCTGCTCCCTAACGGTCCTTACTGCTTTAACAGCTTCCAAATTCATAGACGCTTTTCTATGCTGCTCGAGCATGTCGTTTTTGGATTGGAAATCCGGACTGTCAATTTTTTCTTTTAATTTACTCATGTTTTCTATTAACTCTGCTTCATCACCTTTAGGTAACCTTTTTTCGACGACACTCAAAAATCCTTTTGATTGGGAAATCTTATCACTGACAGCTAACAGCTCTGAATTGAAATTCCTCAAATCTTCTTTAAACAGGATTATTTTATGCAGGAAGTCTTTGGTCTCGTTCTTTTTTGTCTTTATATTTTGTTCATAATCTAAATTTGTATTGTCTGCCTCTACTATTTTGTCTGTTATTTCTCTGAGTTCCTTCGCAAATTGACGCTTATTTGCAACTAGATCTGCCCATTGATTCCCAGTATTAGGACTATTGTTGTGAGGGATTGTCGCTGTCAATCATAGCATAACCATCAACATATAATAAAAGTATAACCTCTTACGGAACAAAAATAAAAATCACTAAAGTAAATTTCTAGGCCTGCTTAAAAAGTTGCAATTTGTGATTCCAGTATCATTATAGTTCTTGAATTATCTAAGTATAATGAGGAACAAAGTACCAAGAGCTATTCTTATATGCAAGCACAGTTTGGATAATTGTGTTGGCGACTGAAGGTTACTGTGTAAAGTGTAAAGCAAAACGGAAGATGAACGACGAAGAACAAATGATAATGAAAAATGGGAGGCCTGCTACAAAGGGTACTTGTAGTGTTTGTGGAACAAAGATGTTCAAAATTGGTGGCGGACCAAGTAGTTCGACATCTAAATCTGCAAAGAAACCTGCAAAGAAACCTGCAAAGAAACCTGCAAAATCCAAATCATCTAAAGGAAAGAGAAGGTAGTCTAGGATAAGCAAGAATTTCTTATTCATCTAACCACATACAACAAGTTCCGTCAAATACCATTTTTTTATTTTGGAAGCAATTAGAAGGGTAATTCGTTTGAATTTTAGTTTGTGATATATTTGTGTTTTAATTTATTATCGTGGTCCTGATTGACATCGACTAAATTTACTTAGAATTTCATCAGATAAAGCAAGTCTAATCAATCAAAGAATTTTTGTGACAAGTTTTCAATCATTCAGATTATAAACTTTCTCCAATTGCTCTAGTTTGTCTCTATTGCCACAGAGATCAACCAATTCCCTTAACTTTGCTTTAGGGGCACCCGATCTAACAGCACTTCTCGCCATTTCAATTCCTTCTTCAATGGTATCGACTTTGTCCCCAACCATAAGAGCCAGAGACGAATTTAGTATTACAATATCTTCCTTTGCACTGCTGGCAATACCGTAAATGACTTGCATTGTGTATTTAACTGAATCCTCCATTGATGATGCTTGAATGTCCCTTAGCGTTGCTAAATGTATGTTAGCTGATTTTGGACTAAAACGATATTGTCTGCATCCAGATTTTTTAATATCAATTACTGTACTTTTAGACGTATTTGATAGTTCATCGAGCCCATCGTCAGAATGAACTAGTATAATATGGTTAATCTCTGAATCAAACATTACCTCAGATATTGGTCCGAGTAGTCCGAGGTCAGATACCCCAATTACCTGTCCAGTTATAGCAGTGCATGGATTGCAAAGCGGACCTACGAAGTTGAGCACTGTTTTAAAGCCTATCTGTTTCCTAATTGAGGATATTCTCCTCAGCGCGGGATGGAATTTTGGAGCATAAAAGAACGACATGCCGGTTTTTCTCAGACACCTTAAAACATTCTCCACAGACGAGTCCAAGTTGAAACCAATTCTTTCAAAAAAATCAGCACTTCCACACAGGCCGCTTGCAGACCTATTCCCGTGCTTTGCAACTTTACATTCTGCAGAAGCAGCCACTATAGCAGCTGCCGTACTTATGTTAAACGTATTAATCAAATCGCCACCCGTTCCACAATTATCAATAAGAGAAGTTGATGTATCTGTGAACACAGAAACAGATTCTTGTTTTAGTACGTCTCTAATGATCTTTAATTCCCTCTTCGTGGTTCCGGCTGCAGTTAAGGCGGTCAAAAAAGAGGCAATTACTGCGTCAGACATATCAACCGAAAAGACCGATTTGACTGCGTTATAGAACTCTTCATCTTTCAAGTCGATTTTGTAGACAAGTTTCCTCGTCACGCTTCTTACAACATCTTCGGTTGACATTCACTTACCTTTTTAGAAGATTAATAAAATTGAGAAGAATTTTCGATCCATCCTTTGTAAGAACAGATTCGGGATGAAATTGAACACCGTGTATAGGGAATTTTCTATGCTTTAGTCCCATTATTTCGCCATCGTCTAACGATGTTGCTGTAATTTCAAGGCAAGGAGGAATACTCTTCCGATCTACTACAAGAGAATGGTACCTTGTTGCCACGAAAGGATTTACAAGTTCGTCGAACAAAGAATCTCCAAAATACTCGATAGAGCTGGTCTTACCGTGCACTACTCTTTTCGCATTTATAACTTTCCCACCATAAACCTGAGCTATCCCTTGATGACCCAAACAAACTCCCAAAATGGGGACATGGGGGCCCAAAGCAGTTATGACTTCGCTGCATACTCCAAACGATTTTTTGTCTGCCGGATGACCCGGGCCCGGCGAAATAACAATCCCATCTGGACTCATTTTTCGTATTTCAGTAATTGTAATTTTGTCATTCCGAATAACATTTGGTAAAGTACCAAGTTCACCCAAAAGTTGCGCCAAATTGTACACGAATGAGTCATAATTATCAATTACCAAGATTTTATTCAAATGCATCACTAACTATGCCATGAAAGACATTTTTGCTAATCTATTCTATTTGTGTCCCGAGGTTTATTTATAGATTATAAAATTTGATTTCCTATTTGGCTAATTATTCTTAAAAAAGCAGTAATGGGGCGTACAATACAATAAAATATTCGTTACATTCTCTGTAATGTCATCTTCATATGGTTAAGGTTTTCATAAACGGCTACGGAAACATCGGGCGAAGGATTGCAACTGCTTTTTCCCAAGATAAAGAAATTCAATTCATAGGTGTGGGAAAGTATTCAGTTGATGATCGAGTCAAAGATGCGGTTGACAGAAACTTTCCTTTATATGTCCCAGCAAATATGGTCTCGAAATTCAAGGAAAAGGGATTTCCTGTCTCAGGAAACATATCAAATGCGATCATGGAAAGTGATATTGTCATCGATGCGGCAAAGGATGGATATGGTTATGACAATAAAGTTAACTTGTACGAGCCCTTGAAGAAAGCAGCTATATTTCAAGGAGGAGAAGACAATACGGGAGTTAAGAAAGTAGCAGATGTAATTCATAATTCAAGGGTTAACTACAAGGATATGTTCAAGAAAAAATATGTGATTCAAGGAAGTTGCAACGTTTCGGGAATGGGAAGGATTCTCCAGCCTATGATCGAGAAATATGGAAGTGAAATTGAGCGATATGATGTAACTCTCATCAGAAGGTCGGCCGATCTGGAAGATTTGAAGGAAGTCAAAGACTCCATCGAATGGGATAAAAATCCCCACCATCAGGACGATGTAAAATCATTTCTACCAACGGTGAATTTGTATGTTGAGGCATATAAGGTTCCTTCAAGGATGATGCACTTGCATCAGATGACAGTTAGATTCAAGAGTGCGGCGCCAGATAAGGAATCATTTCTGGATATCTACGAGAAAGAATTTGGTGTCGCGATCCTTAGTAATGCAAGAGGAACTGGAGACATTCGTAAAAAAGCAATAGATCTTGGATTTGAACACGGAGATACTAATATGGTACATATTCACTCCGATACAATCAGAACACAAGATGACACACTGAAACTTCTATATTCTGACGACCAGACAGGAATGGTAATCCCTGAAAATTACCTTCTTTTTCAGTCCATGTTATATGGAAGGCCTGCCCGCGATGCTTATCGTCGAACAGACGCAATTTTTCACATAGAAAAAAAACGAAAGACACTTGAAGAAGAATTCAAAGCCTAGGAAAGATTCGCTGGGACATTTATTGGCTCACAAATCAACTGATAACAACAAGGTACATGCATAGGAAGCAAATTTATTTAACGTTTAATTTTTATTATTCACGTGAGCTAGTGCACGGGTTACTCGAAAGAGAGGAAACTCCTCCCTCATAATAGGCACTCGAATTAGTGATAATTAGCTGGAGACAGCGGGCAACGAAACAGAAAGGAAATCCAGTCAGTCAAAGATGATAGTGATGGCAAATAGCCTGAAGATACTGATGCTGGAATGAAACCGTCGACCCGGGTGGAGCAAGGCCAAACAGGGTCAAACATTCCTATATGTGCCCAGGTCGGCCGCTGAGCGGAATCCCGTCTAAAACAGAAGGAGGGTTACGGCTAGCACACGTTTTTTTCTATTGATCAGTCTTGGCAAGTATTGTAATAAGTTAAAATGGAGGATTTCAAGTCTTTAGCATGGTATTGCCGTTTCTATTTTGTGATTCACCCCGATCTCTTGAATTGTCAAAGAAATATGGTTATCCAACATGGATGACATCAAGATTTATAGAGATCATTCCCGACACACAGAAGTTACTAGATGCCCTAGCGTCAAAGCCTAGAAGATACATCAGGATAAATACATTAAAAACGAAAGTCAAGGACCTTGTTGAAAGGCTTTTAGCTATTGGATTTGATATAAAACAGACAATCCTTCCTGAAGTTTTTGAAATTACAAGAGAAAAGTTCTCTCTTGGCTCTACAATCGAATATCTTTTGGGTTATTATTACATACAGGATCTCAGTTCATGTCTAGCAGTCGAGGAATTAGATGTTTCAGCTGATCAAAGAGTCCTTGATATGGCATGTGCGCCAGGTGGCAAAACTACATACTTGGCCCAGAAAATGAATAACAATGGTGTATTGATAGCTCTCGACCCAAATAGAAAAAGGATCAGGAGCACATTCTTTAATTTAATGCGGTGCGGTGTCAGGAATACACTCGTCTATCAAATGGATGCTACAAATGTTTTTCGTTTAGGAATCAGGTATGATCGTGTCTTACTTGATGCGCCATGCAGTTGTGAGGGTGTCATATCAAAAGACAGGTCATTACTAGATAATCACTATCCAGGATTGATAAATAAGTGTGCTGAAAGACAGCGTGCGTTAATTCGTGCTGCGATAAAGGTTACCAAACCAGGAGGTTTAATAGTTTATTCTACCTGTACGTTCGCGCCCGAAGAGAATGAAATTGCTTTAAATAGTATACTCGATAGCTATGACAATATAGAAATTGAGCCGGTAGCCATTGGCGAAAATGGCCTGACAACTTTTGGCCGATTCACTTTGAATTCGTCTCTGAAAGACACAAAGAGATTATATCCTCATATACACGGAACATTAGGATTTTACATCGCAAAATTAAGGGTAAAAAATGTGTCTTTATAGAAAGACTTCACTCCATGAGCGCACTGTTCTTAGACGAGCATTTTCAAAATGGGATGTATTTGAATATTTCAAAGATAAGTTAATCTATGTAAGAACCAATAATGTTGGCAGAAAACAAATATTTTTTTTACCTTCGGAAATTATAGTGACAGACAAGCAACCGCTGTACGCAGGGTTGCTTATAGGTGAATTGGGAAAACAGTTCTCGCCGTCTATACAAATGTCTCAAATAATTGCGAAAGAAGGTAAGAACTTTCCATCCATAAAAGTGAACTCCAAGGGGGAAACAATGGTTGTCTATGGTAGAGACGTATTTGTAGATTCTATTATTGAACACAACACTCATCGGGAGAATGAGATGGTAATAATTTTAAATCAGCGCAACGAGGCCATTGGAATTGGAAGAACACGAAATAAATCAAATCATATTGCGAATAAAGGCAAGATAGCTGTTACTACTATTGCGGATATTGGTCAGTATCTTAGAGAGGAAGATTTAGATGTCTAAACCATTACTTAATTACTACATTACTTAATATATTAGATAATAAGTTGCTTAATTATTATACTATACTTAACAGTTATGATAGGTCGTTAAAGATGGTGGAATCATATGGGAAAATGCGATTGTTGGACCTCAAGAAAAAGGAATAGACCCACTATTTCCTAGCTTTAAATAGAACAAAGACAGCTACAGCACCCATCATACCGCCAAGAATGAGCAATACTTGCAATGGAAAACCACCAGTCGCTGTATTGGTACCTTGTGGTGCTGCTTCACTTACTACTACAAATTGTCCTCTCAGCTGTGCAAAGCCTGCCATTTGAATTTGAGCGCTTGGTTTGGATTTGAATGTATGAATATTGGCTGCTGTCCCGTCGATTGTGGCTTTAGCATCTTGCTCTATGTCCTTGAAAGTACCTTCTCTAAAACTGCTCTCACCAAGTGAGTAGATGGATACCACTTTTGCTCCGGCTATCTCCTTAAATCCACTACCAAGCATTCCTGCTTGGCTACCAGTTGGATCGAATAAGAAATGCCAAGTGTCTAGTGGTTGGCCTATCAGTGTAAAATCTAATATGGGTTTCTCTAACAACTTTTCCGTATCAGTGGCTGCAATCTGACTAGCGAGATTAGGCAGCTTTGCCTGTATTAACCCAATTGCATAATTCACATTGATCTTCCCCAAACCCGGAACCTGTAAATAAAGTGGCTGCGGAACTACGAAGGATCGCCAATCCATATCGACGACATTTACCGCAGTATTGTTCTGATTAGGTAAGGTGACATCTTGCATTAATGGTTTCAACCTTACCAAGTAGCTTATTTTTAGCTGTCCTGGAGTTCCATGAATCTGAGCATTGTAGTCCAAGGTGGCATTTTGAATCCGTGCGGTAGTTTGTTTTTGATTCAATACTTGATTTATCGTGGAAACCAGCTCCTCCATTCCGGGAGTGGACATATTTGCCTTAAATTTCACATTTTCATTAAATCCTGTGAGATTTTTAGAAAGAGCGCTGTTTGGGTCATAGGTAATTGTCACAATACCATCACCGGTAAATTGTGCCTGGGCTTCATCCAGGGTTGGGATCACAACGGTAGTCATCTCTATTGCATAAGCCTGCGAGGCGAATGAAGACAAGATGAACAATCCCAAAAAAATAGGCAGAATTACCTTTTTATAATCCACGAAGAAGAGACAAGCACCCTGTTTATATTCTTTATCAGGATGTAATGCTTTGTTTTGGAAATGCTCTTTACCTGTTAAAATATCACTAAAATTACATTAGATCTCGGATGAAATTGCAAGCAAATATAGACTGTACTCTTTTTTGATTGAAAATTGATGATTACCGTAATAGGAGGTGGCACTGGGTCAATAAAGCTAGTGCGCGCTATTGCAAAACGGGTTCAAGACTTGCAAGTGATCTCTAATGTTGCTGACAATATTTGGCTGATGGGCTTATACATATGTCCTGATATTGATACTATAGTCTATGGACTATCGGGTCATTTGGACATCGATAAAGGATGGGGAATAAAAGAAGAATCATATAATTTTCTGGAACAGCTCAAAATTCTTGGGCAAGAAACTTGGTTTAGAATAGGCGACAAAGATCTTGCCACACACGTTACGAGAACAAAGATGTTGAAAGAGGGTCAATCACTGTTATCGATAACAGATTGGATCCGGCGGCAATATGAAATCCAATCCAGAATCATACCTGTGACCAACAATCATGTTGAAACCCGAATAATTACAGAGCAAGGAGAAATGCATATTCAAGAGTTTTGGGTAAAAAATAATGGAAGGCCCGAAGTCCATGGTGTAAGGTACGAAGGCTTAAAATCTTCCATCATAAATCAAGAGGCGATCGATGCCATAAGACAATCTGAGATCGTTGTCATTGCACCTGGAAACCCTGTTTCAAGTATTTGGCCAATTGTTTCACACAAAGTTATCAAAAAAGAACTGGTTCGAAATAGGAAAAGAATCGTAGCTATTTCTCCTATTATAGGGAATAATCCGATCAGTGGTCCTGCTGCGAAGTACATGAATGCAGTCGGAGTGGAGGTTTCTGTTGCAGGAGTGGCATCTCTTTATAGCGAATTTGTCTCCAATTTCGTCATCTCTTCAAATGAAAATCCCAAGACGATAAACAAAATAGAAAAAGCCGGTCTTGATGTCAGTAAGACTGATATTATTATGAGAGATAACAGTGATGAATTGAATTTAGCCGATTTTGTACTACGTTGTTTTAAGAAATGACTGTTCAGGATAGATGATAGGTGAAAGTAGCCGCGGTAGTCCCAGTGAAGAATTTTGATAAGAGTAAATCAAGATTATCTCCCTTATTGAACAGTAACCAGAGAATTGCCATGTCTCAAGTAATGATGAAGCATACACTAAGTATACTCTCGAAGATCACTTTCATTTCTCCAATCATTGTCGTTTCTTGCGACAGTCGTGTTCGGAAAATTGCTGATACCTTTGGAGCAGATTTTGTGTATGAGCAAGAAACTGGGGTGAATGCAGCAGTGAGGACAGCAGACCTCTTTTGTCTCGAAAAAGATATTCACTCTAATATGGTCATACCCATTGATCTTTGTATGTTAAATCCAGATGATATCAAGCTAATATATGATCATTCAATGAAGTTTCCAAAATCTATTGCCCTGTGTCCATCATCCAGACTAGACGGTACGAATTTCCTATTTCGAACTCCGCTCCCTCTTTTCGATACCTCTTATGAGAACAACAGCTATTACAATCATTTATCTTCTGCCATGAGATCGAATGCGCATTTAACGATTATAAATTCGGACAGATTTGAAAGAGACATAGATACAGTCCAAGACATAATTGACGTCATTTCCTTGTATCCAACAAGTAACTTAGTTGAAGTTTTTAAGATAATCATGGCTAAGGTCACAAACTGAATCACTAGATCGGTTTATTGACGAATCTTATCTCATGTGGTAATTTGTTACAATCTATTGTTTCAGGTAATCAATTGGAATAATATAGTTACCTAAATGTGAACCTTCAGAAAATACTCTTCTTTAATGGACTTTGGAATCATTGCAATTACCAATAGTTGGCTTTGATCTTTTCTATTACATTTTCATGTTCAGGACTCTTTTTCCTTGCATATCGTTCCATGGCGCCAAGAGGTACACCCCCAAGTGCCCTAGCAAGTCCCGCAAAGAACATATTCTTAATTAGATCATTACGCCCTATTTTGTGCATGAATTTCTGAATACCGTACTTGAAATTATGCTGCCAGGTCTTGTACATTACACCTAATTTAGCGGGATCCATTGTGTTACCAATGTCGAAGAATTCAGATTTTTCAAGTAAACCAATCGGAACGAACGTCAGAGGAGTTGTAGTAAATTTAGAATCCGGTTGTTCTGTTTCAAGATCGTGTATCAATTGGATAGTATCCCAACTGTCCTCCGGAGTTTCATCATTGTCTAATCCCATTATGAGTGTAAAAGCAGGGACCCAATAATTTTCGTTTAATGTTTTAACCGCTGATTTGACAACCCAATGCCATTCAGAAGGTTTGAATGGCGCCAATTTCCTATCTGCATATTTACCAATTAACCTGATACTTCCAGTTTCAAATCCACATTGAATTCCTATATGATTATCTGCAGAGGCATGTATGATTTTTGAGAGATTGGGAATCAATCTTTCATCGGCAATTGCTCCCGCAAGTGTCCCATGTGTAGGATTTGTATGTGCGATTCCAGTGGACATTATGCCGGTAAAAAGCTCTTCTAGAGCCTCTCTGTTTGGTTGCATATTTTTTGTGGTTCGTGGATTCAATCCATATACAAAAATGTCATCACTATGCACCCACGCGTTATTGAGTCCTCCGTATTTCATGTTAATTTCTATTTCCTTTATGACTTTTTCAACTGGATAGTACCTTAAGGGCCTAAGAGTCACGTCACAGAATTTGCACCCCCTGCCACATCCTCGCATAACCTCAATCATGCCATGCATACTTGGATTTACAATGAGAGGGATCTCATCTACAGACGGTTCATCCCAGTAATGGATGAATCTACCATGATAAGTCTTGTCTGCCCTAGTGAACTCTTTTATCTCAACCTTAAAAGGACTTTTCTTAAACGGGTTTGCAGTTTCTAGTTCTCCACCGATTAAAGCATCAAAGAATTTGGAACCTACACCATCTAATTCTGGTCCAATACCACCAAGTTCTCCTTCTATAATCCCATACAAACCGTACTCTTCGATCTTACCAGGGTCATAGTTATACTGCCATGTTCCAGAAGCCCCTGCCACAACCTTTGCCTTACTTCCTGTTCTTTCCTTGGCTCGGTTAATTCTCATGTGAAGCTCCCGGTTGTAAAATTCGTCATATGAGGTTTGCGTCCGTCCGTATGTGAAAGTCATGGTTACTGGACCCATTCCAAGCGGATCCATCTCGTACGTCCCAACCACTTCGGTTTCGGGTCCGATAAACCGTTCAATATATTCTGGATGAGCTACTACTACGTCTTCTCTACTGTAGCCGTCTCTGATTAATGATGCTTCTATTTTTCTTAGACCATATGGAGCGAAATCTGCGCGACCTCCCGTTTGCGATATGGGATTGCATATAAAATCAAACAATAGTTTAGGAGTAACTTGATTGCGCAACACTTTGTAAACAAGAGAATCATGCGATCTATTAAGGTCAATTGCTGGAGCGCATCCAAAAAACGATGCAAGTGATATTCCCCTATAAGGAGACATAAGAGTCCTGTCTGCGCTCAACACAACTTTGGGATATTTCATTAACTAGAATTCACTAATATCTACCGTGTCATCCTGCATAGATTTTAAGTTTTCCACAGCCTGATGCGCTAAACGTTGGCGGAATGTCACTTTTCTGGTTTTATTTAGACTATCTTTTTACTATCGTTAAGATGTCATTGTCTGCTAATTTATGATCCACTCCTACTTTCTGTCCGTCAAATTTTACACTTTTCCCCCACACATATGCATATCTGAAATCTTTAATAAAATTTCTATGTATCTTATCACAGACATCACTAATAATACAGCCACGTTTCAATATGAGTGGTTCTTCATAATCAGCCTCGTCTCCTCTAGGTTTTAAGAAAATTCTTATGAAGTCTAATTTGCGATAAATCGCTCGTTTCAAAAATTCTATGTTTATGTTTTTATCTGCTGAAATAGGAACAAAATCGCCTCCTACTGTTGAGACAAGGCCTTTGATGAACCTTTTGTCTACCAAGTCAATTTTGTTAATAACTTTTAGAGATTGCAGATAGAGCGTATTTCCTGATAACACGTCAATCAACTGCTCATCAGTTAGGTTCGGTTCCCTGATAATCAATCTACCGTTATGTATTCCATGAATTCGTAGTATTTCTTTAGCCAACGAAATCGACATTTTTATTGGTACTTGAGTCTGCACGGAAAGCCCTCCAGAATGAGTCTTTTCCACTAATACTTCAGGGGACCTCTGATTAGTCCTTATTCCGACTTCACCAAGCTCCTTCTCCAGAATTTTCACGTGTTTAAGTTGGAAAACATCTAGTACTAGCAGTATCAGATCAGCATTTCTCGCAACAGAAAGAACTCTCTTCCCAAACCCTCTTCCCTTGGCGGCGCCTTCAACTATACCCGGAAGGTCCAGGACCTGAATCTTGGCTCCAAAACATTCCATCATGCCTGGAATAGCGGTAAGTGTTGTGAAATGATAAGATGCGACCTCCGAGTTAGCATTTGTTAAAGAATTAAGAAGAGTAGACTTTCCAACACTTGGCAATCCAATTAAAACAACAGAAGCATCACCAGCCTTCCGAACATCGAAACCTGTGTTTTCTCCGCCACTTGCTACAGTTCTTCCATGTCTATTTTCCTCCATCTCACGTTTTAGACGTGCTATTTTTGCTTTGAGAATTCCAATATGAAATTCAGTAGCCTTGTTAATTTGCGTCTTGTGGATTTCTTCTTCAATAGCTTTTATTTTCTCAGGAATTCCCAGAAGGATACCCCTACCATACTAAAGAAATATCTTGATAAATATCTTGTGTGATGTTGGCATGGACAAACATCGAAGTAGCGATGGTACACTGAAAATGGTAGGATACTCGCAGAGAGAGAATGAATAACTTTCATTCTCTGTATGTTACCCACATTGATTTGTGACTTTCTTAGACTGTATCATTTGGTCGATGAAGATAGATCCGGACTTCCTTTCTCCGTCTTGTCCTTGGAAGTGCGTCTAAGTCTGGTTGCAAAAAGAGCCACTATGATAAGGCCAATAATAATGTAGTTTACTGGAGGACTTAAAACCTTGGGAATTACACCTAGGCCCGGGATCACAAACAGAACTTTTCCTATGAAATTTGGCTGTCTTATAGGAAAGTCGGTCCCTGGAATAGAGGCGGGGTTTGCGTCTCCCCTCGTCGTAATCACTCGATCCCCTTTTGAATCTGTTTGGATTTCTGCAACTCTGTGAACTATCACTCTATCTTCTCCAGCGGGTCTATGAAAAACAATGATATCTCCTACCTTGAGATCGTTAAAAGAATTTCCGTCTCCAACTACTAGTATATCATTAACGTTTAGGACTGGCACCATACTACCACTAGAAACTATGTAGAAGGGATTACCTGTAGGAAAAACGAAATGAAGAACGGCCCAAATAATAACCACCCCAACAGCAACTATTGCTATATCCTTCATAGCACCTGGTAGGCGTGATTCTTTCTCGTCTAACAAGTTAGTAAAAGTATCCAAAAATACATTAGATAAACCTTTAGATT
>JBAWET010000374.1:0-6239 GCA_049591355.1 Nitrososphaeraceae archaeon | reverse complement strand
TATAGTAATCGCTCCTGCCATATGACCCATATAACTATTGTTTACTACTGAAACTAATTAAGGTGTCAAGTAGACTCTGTTACACTAGATGTCAAAATGGAAACAAAGAGAAGAGAAGCAAATCAATTACCGATGTGTGATATCGAATGTAATTTCAAAGGATATGATCCAGCCACATTGATGTTAGAGACTGCAAAATTAAGAAAACTAATCACCAAAAAGGGGGACATTAGAAATACTAGTTCCGCTTTGTTGTACCTCTAAAGCCGTCAGACACAAAGAGTTCAGAATGTTATTGAAAGGTTTTAGCAGCAAGACATTAGCTCTCAGTTTAAAAGAGCTAGAAAAAGGTGGTATCCTTAGAAGGCAGGCATATAATGAAATTCCACCTAGGGTAGAATATCAGCTGACCCCTAAGGGCCAGGAGCTGGTAGAGGCAGTAATCAATCTAATTCAATGGATGAAAAAATGGTCCAGATCAAAGTCGTAACTTGCGATTAATGGAAGGACTTGTACTTCAACGGTCTACAGAGTAGAATATATATTCCAAAATAATAGTTCTCCTTAAAGCTCAACAAGATTACAAAGGATTTTTTTGTGTTTGATTTAGTTATTTATTTCTACAAATGGTAATTTCATGACTTTCATTTCCGATGATCCCTGTTAATTGTCCGATTCAAGTCATCATACTGGTCTTAGCTAATTTTTGTGATGATTGTCGATTGTGATGCTCATGAATTGTCATTTTGACCTGGAGCATTAGAATCCGCGATTGGCAAAGTAAACTTGATCATAGCACCTTGTGTATGCTTTGTATCTACCCAAATTTTTCCACCATGACCTTCTACAATGCCATTGCATATGGCCAAGCCGAGTCCCGTGCCTCCATGTTTACGTTTGGTGCTTGTGTCTACTTGATAAAACTTTTTGAAAAGATTATTAATCTTTTCAAAAGGTATACCACTACCATTATCTTCTATTGTAAATACAACATAATTTGAATTGCCATCATTAGTTTGTTTTGAATAGCCTGCTTCTGTTCTGATCGTAATCCTTCCTCCTTTGTCGGGAACGAAATCAACGGAATTCTTTATCAGATTTGCTAGGACTTGTCCTATACGTCGTGGATCACAAAGCACATTGACTTTTTCAGATGGCGGTATTATTTCTGCATTGAATTGAATCTGTTTGTCTCGCATTAGTAGCCCTAATTCCGAGATATTCTCTTTAACAAGGCTTGCTACTTGAACCACCTTTTTGTTCAACTGCAATTTTCCTATGTCAAGTTTGTATACGTCGAATATATCGTTTACCAACAATTCCAGCTGGGATATACTACGGAGGATCATTTTCATAGCTTTTAACTGTTTTTCATTTAATTCTCCCATGGATCTGATTTTGAGTAACATCTCAGCATACATCTTCAAAGGAGTAAGAGGTGTTTTTAATTCGTGACTGATCATGGACAGGAACTCTTCTTTTGCTGTTTCTGTATTCACCAATTCTTCATTTGCCCTTCGTAGGTCTTTTTCTGTTTCAGTTAATTCATCATTTTTGAATTCAAGTGCCTTTGTTAATTCATTCTGTCTTTCATTGTATCTCTTAATAGAATTTACCATCGAGTTAAAAGAATCACTTAGAACCGAAAGTTCATCATTACCTTTCCGCTTTACTGAAACGTCAAGGTTTCCTTTTTCTATTTCAGATGTCGCTTGTGTGAGAGCGGATATCGGTCTTAGAATTCTTGTAACAAAATATAAGACGAGTACGAGAATCCCGATAATGAGAATTCCAAAAAGTATTTGCAATAACATTAGATTCTGTGAATCCGTATCTGCTTGTCGTCCGAGCTTGGTAACTAAGGCGTCAGATGAGCCAATCAAGTTAGATGCTAATAACTCTAAATTTTTTCTGTCTGTTGTTGACTGGGCTGTGGCATTTGATCTAGCTGCTGTTACTTGTCCATCTTCGTGTAGTTTCAGTAAATTATTAGTAATATACGTTTTGAAAACACTCCAATCTTCGTCAATACGTCTTGAGAGATCCAGAAAGTCTGATGGAAGGGATCTTAAATTTATTCCTGATATCGTTCCTCCTTGTTTCAGGGTCATTATGTTCGTTTGCAACTTATACATGGCATCCTCTAACTGGGAAATATTTGAAGAACCATCCAGATATTTTTCAGTTTGTAATAATAAATTGGCCGTAAGATATCGATTCTTACCTGCGATATTTATCGAATTCCCTGTTGATGATCCTTGAGATTGAAAATATGCAAGTACACCAAAACTCCCAATAATTAGAATTATTACAATGATAATAAAAATAGAGATCTTTAAAATGATCTTAGAATTTAAGTTTCGTAACATTCAGAACTCAGGAAATTCCCTATTTTTTGGATCCATTGTATAGTAATATTATCAAGGTAGTCAGACATACTCCGTTCGAGGTCACAGAATTTGCAGTATCTAAAGTCAAATCTCTGTTTTTCCTCTTCACAGAAGTTGCCTTTGGGAGTGTGAGGGTTGCTGATACATTGTCGTTGGTTTCCTCGGACGAAACACTTTCAAGTATTTTGACTTTGAACTAATGTCGCCGCTGTTACATTGTATAATTTTTGAAGTAATGGGGAATTGGGTAATAATATTACAATCCCGATGACTTTCAAGGATATCTTTTGTGTTCCTACCCTTACTATCAAATTGACCAAGTGATTCTCCCAGACACAGCTTATTATCATTTTACTTCAATAACTTTGATAATATGAAATCATGACGAATGTTTGGAAGAATTCGTCACCAGCGATACATTAACTTCTATGAACATCGACCTTTATTTATCGTCGATTGATTATGGTCACTGAACTATATGATATCAATTTATGTGAGCATAAAAAGGGTCTTTATGATAGAACTCAGGGATTGGGATTTTTTTCTTCTGAATTTTTTTTGGCTTTATAGATTTTAAGTCCTTGGCGTCCGATTTCTTGTCTTTGTTGGCCGTGTCTTTATCCATGGCCTTTAACTTGACTGGTTGCATATCTGAAACCTTGCCATCATCGACAATGCCCTCTTGAATTGTATCTTTAATGTTGTTGTGGAATTCCGATAATGCTTTAGTGGTATCTCCTTTGTCAGAGAATGAAGTTTCACCTTCTACTTGAATGTCTTTACTTGGAGTATTGTCAATGAACGAACCCACATCTTCGTTCGCAATGGGAACAGATGTATCTAATTCAGTCGCATCAAGTGCATTCGAATCAGCAATATGTACTTCATCAAAATTTACATCAGACTGGTGCGCTAAATTAGTATCGTCATTTGCATTAGCGTCCTTATTCACTTCACCTACATCCACTTCAGGAGTATTAACTTCACTTGGATGTAGTTCGGTGCCGTCAGTCACGTCAGTGGAACCATTTCCAGCAGCAGATTTTTCCTTGGTTTTGTCACTTTTATGAGCAATGGCAGAATCGCCGTCGTCGCTCAAGTCAACAATATTACCCACTTCGGCAGTTTTGCCAATTTCAGTCCCCTTACTTATACTAGCTATATCTGCCCCTGCACTATTTACTTCATCCATTTTTTGGTCAACATTCTTTGCTTTAAAGTTCCCTACTTCACGAGCAATCTCACTTGGTCTCACCGTATCTTCTTTGGGGGTATTTGACGCGTCAATAGCACCACTTGGCTTAGGACCACCTGCCTCAGCAGCAACTAAATTAGTAGTATCTGATTCATGATCATCACTTGTGGCAGTGGTAGCTGGATTGGCATCCTGTTTTTCGCTGTGATCATTTTCTTTTCCATCGGAAATAACCGATTTCGTATTTGTATCCCCTTTGTATTGAGGAAGCACCCCTTGATAGGTTACCGTTTTGAAACCATCAGATTCATAATTAGTTTGATTTGCACGAGCGGGTACGCTGGATGAATTCGAAGAGATATTGGTATTGATTCCAGTAACATTAATACTATAGAACTTTGTTGTGATATTTCCTAGAGAATCATCTAGACAAACTATTTTTGATGTTAATTAATTTGTTCCCTCAACGATAAGATGATAATTTTGAGAGAATGTAAAAGTCCATTTTGAATAGTCGTTCGTCCCATTAATACCCGCAGCAGTTACATTCTGCATTGGTTTAAGGTCATTCCAGTCGATATGCACTTGGCAATCTGTTTGTGAGGTGTCCGTGGAAGTGCCGTTAACTACTAAAGGTCCAACAGGGACAGTACTATTTGTCTTAGGAAAGGTAATTTTGATGCCTACTTTCGAGACAGGCCCAGGCATGCCAGTTTGAGCAAATAATAAGGGATTGCTAGCCAAAATGCAATGGGCCAACAATAACGATGCAAAGAACAACACTCCTGATAATGGAATATATCTAACTCTCATATGAGGAGATGGGAATTTATCGTTTATAACAAGTCCTTAGTGAGAATATATTTGAAAAATTAGTTATAAGATCCTGTTATGTTTCCTTTTGAATTGTTCTCAGAGTTTGTAAGTTAACACTCTTACTGTATCCACAAAGATGTCACATGTTAGTTGAAAAAATAAACTTTGTAATATTGACAAGATTTGCAATCTTAATAAACACTTACTTCTCATTCTGGTTCTTATTTAAGGACCGTGATGTTTTTGGTATTTGCTTTAAGCAGCTGCTGATTAAGAGTTTAATGTCCCATTATGTTCTATCTAGCTAAACATGCTCGAACATTTCTGTCGTTTGATCCAACAAATTTCCTAATCTAAAGTCGGTCAAGAAAACATCTTCCAATAATAACCAAAATTTGCTCTATTTATCTTTTGACATTCAATTGCAATATATCTTCTTACCACTATTAGTGTGACATCAGCTGGGAAGTCACCATATTAAAGGGGATTTTCATATACATTTATTCTTTAGGAAGATGGCTCTAGTAGTTTCAGTTCTGCGGAATACGTGCCTGACTGGTCTGTAACATTCCCCGATAATAGTAGTCGTACAAAAGTTTAAAGTTCCAGTATCGGTACACACTATTTTTCTTGCCTTTATCACGACTGACAAGTTACTCAAATTTTTTTACAAAACTAATCAGAAAATAAGTCGGTCTCCGCTTATGTCGCATACAGGTATGCCACTATCTATTATTGGCTCCAACGCACTAGTTAGATATCCAAGTAAAAAGCGATTCGATTTTTTAAGAGTAGAGGGCCGCCGCTGAGTAACAATCCTTAAATCCAATAAATGATTACAAAAACAGGATAAAAACTAACAAAATGGTTGAATCTAGGATACAGTTATGGACAGATGAAACACAGGCAGAATTTGCGATACTACTGAAGAATTCACATTATGTAATAAAAACAAATGAAAAGACCGAATTTACAAAGATGATTGACGAATCAGCATTAATGCAAGGATACAATTACGATTGGAAATATACACTTGCTCAATGGGTCAACTATCATTTTGGTAATCAAGTACTGGTAAATATCTCAGAGACAGCAAGTATTCTGAATCCCAAACCCCAACAAGAACAAGTATTATCAAATCGAAAAGGGATCACTTACCTTTTGCCTCGCAGCAAACCTACCAGTCCAATCACTGAATCCGGAATAGAGTTAAAACCTAAAGGATTAAAATGTCACTTTTGCAATCTAAAATATTGCTTGGACGACGAACGGAAACAACATGAAGAATTTTGGCATAGTGACAAATTATCACCAGGTTAGGTTTCATGATTCTAGAGGAATTCCTGTTAGAAAAGCGGTAACCGCGATTTTGTCATTTAATACGATAGAAGAGTATTTGAGCATTAAAGCATTACTAGTTGAACCCTACCTGCCTAAACTCTTGCCTAAGATCCCAAAACTGTTGAATTTGTGGCAAAACCATAGATGAATTTAGACATAGGTTATTCTATAATAGGGAACACGACGCAATATTACGGATTGTAGTCACCGGTATTGGATGAACTTGATACGCATTCTAATATATTATTTTCAGAGAGCCTTAATGAATGACATGTCGGTGGAGCACAATCGGATACAAACTCCACTAGTAAACCATTTAAACACTGAATGTTTTGCTTTTTACCAACATCCAATGGTACTAGCCACCCCGTTTCAATAGAATTATCTTGGGCATTGATCGAATAAGTGAATGACAGAAGTAGGAGAACCGAAAGCAAGTTCGTAATACCGCAAGTTAAGCAATGAGTTTTAGTCATTATATTTCTCGACATCAATGT
>JBAWET010000373.1:0-2488 GCA_049591355.1 Nitrososphaeraceae archaeon | reverse complement strand
CCTCTTGGGTCCCTGTTTGGTGCAGAATATACCCCCAATATAGCAATTGGTTCAATATTGAGATTTGTTTCTTCCAGCATTTCTCTTGTCGCCGCGTCTTCGACCCTTTCTCCTTCATTCATAAATCCTCCAGGAATTGCAAGAGAGCCTTTGAACGGATCTTTCTTTCTTAAAACAACTAGGACGTGATCATCTTTTTCAAGAATAATATCAACAGCTATGGAGGGATAATGATATTTTTTCATATTGGTAACATCTTAAACGCTTTTACATAATTGTCTATAAATTCAGTCTCCCTACTTTGCTGTTATCTTTGTTCAGAACCAACAACAGACTTAACCTACAGTCTTGGCACATTTATCGCAATACCTTTCAACGATGGTCGCACCTTCCACTTTAAAGAAGGCGGTTTGTGTTGCGGGATTTCCACAAGCTACACAAAAATAGGTCTTGTCTTTATTTTTCTCGTCCCGTTCAATTGGCTTTAACTCGGGTTTGCCTCGGTTTACCATTTCTCTACCGCCTTATGTACGTGGGAACCCTTAAAAAAGATGTGGTTTTGCTAATGTCAGACGCTTCATATAATGGCAACATAATTGAAGACCGGGCACATCTTTGATGGCAAAATATCTTTCATTTTGACTCTATTTCTTGGTCATTTTCTTTATTCTATCGCTCTTGCACAGGACTTTACCGACAAATATGTATTGCCCGTGTACTGGTATATCCTTCAGTGTGGAAAGAAAATGGAGTAGTTGCCCCTATAATTGAGGTGAAAGTTTTGAATCAGGTAAGAGAAGAATCCCATCTGGATGTTGCAGAGGTTGATGAAAAAAATGCGTTGGACACGGGGACTTCTATACATGATATTGAACTACCCAAAAAGCAGGGTAATGTCGGCGAGGAGGTGGATGTATGTATTTCGCCTATGGATTCAGAAAAGTATACCTATCTTGCTGAATGCAAAGAATTAACCAAGTGTGGCTACTTTCCAGAAATAGCAGTGTTTGTGATAGAATAAGTAATAAGATGTCAAACCTAAAACATGGCCTGAATGTCTCGGTTCATTATGGATCTTTCAGGAGTGATTAATTGTACAGACTAAGAGTTGTTATGGCAATTTTGTTGACGATAGTCGGTGGTTCCTTGTCAGTTGTAAATAATATTTTATATGCATCTTACCCAAACGATACGCAAGATTTCAGAATATACGATCCTGATGATCCAAACAGTCCCGAAAATATAATCATTCAGTATTGCATTCTACATGCAGATCGAGTTGCTCGGGGAGCGAATGTCAGTCAAGAACTAGTAAATGCAGGTATAATCCCCGATTCTTTCAGTGGAAAAACATGTCAAGAAGTACAAGCACAACATGAAAGGACAAAAGCTGCACTAGATTTTGAGAATAAGGATACTTTAAAGGAAATTATAGGTATCCCTTGACTAAGTGAGTTGATGCTAGAGATTAATGAAATTAACGAAAATAACAGTAGCAATCTTTGTTGGAATAGTGGTTGTGGCAGGAGTTGGGATATACGTTGGTTTTGATACCTACAACAATTCGATAAAAATCGCAAACCAATTAACACAAGGTCAAGCAATTAAAGACCTGCAAGAACACCGAATGTCAATTCTAGAATACTGTTCACACGGCTTTACTGACAACGAAAGCCTGAACTTATGCGCTGGTGTGCGTCCATAGTTCTGTGTTCAACTTCATCATGTACCGAATACTAGACGATCAAATGAATAACTCCCAACAGGATACGGTGTTGAGTTACATCAAATATAGGCTAGTGCAACTCTTAATTTTTGAATAGTCCCTCAAATCATTACAAGATCATCTACTGATGATATCATAACAACCGCCTTATTTCCGTCGAGTGCCTTTTTCATTTTGCCAACGACCTCTTTGACGTCATCAGAATTTACCACTGTCGCAATAATTTTCCTTGTATTATATGCAAGCTCAACTGTGCCACTTCCTCTGCCTGAGGCAACTCTTTCCTTGTCCTTGGATACCCCCTTTACATCATAGATTGTAGCTTCAAGACCTTTGAGCGATGAAATAATATCAGCAACGTTTTCGGGTTTCACAAGTACTGCCAGTCTCTTCATGGTTGATTTTTTTCCCGGTGCTTCTTTACCCGGCATTTCGGCGTATCTCACTTCAAACGGCAGAGTGGAATTGTCCTTCGCCATTTTCTAAATTGTTGGGGTGGAGTATAAAAACATGATGATGTAAACATTACCTCTCAGAAAAATATCACTGCGTTTCTATTCTATCAAGCACCAAATATGATCTCTATTCCAATCGATGAGCTCTTTCATTCCTTATTCGCAGAAAAGTAATCTCATTTTTCAGGCTAGCGGTTAGGTTATCAATACTTTTGTCCGTCGAGATCCGCATCTTGGCGTGGTTTTTTGATCTGAAGGAAAATTTCGTGTTCCAGAGTAAACAATAAGATGATATTGTGTATACGTG
>JBAWET010000372.1:0-2964 GCA_049591355.1 Nitrososphaeraceae archaeon | reverse complement strand
TTCATGGCAAATATGCCCATTAGAATTCCGGTAGTACCAACAGAGCAAAAACTATCATAGTCTAAAATAGAAAAGTGCGTCGAATGCCAACGCAATAAAGATTATTACTAGATAGGGAGCAGTCACTTTGTAGGCCTTCCATGCAAAAGATGGAGTGGGGCATTTTGTTAACTTATAATGGTAGAACAGCATAATCGAGCCCGCTATTATCGCTACTGTCAAATATACTAACCCCAAGCCAAGAAAATATAGGGAGATAGAATACGGCAATAGAATCGCAGTACTAGTAAGAATATATTGAGAAGTCTTTTTATTACCCACCAAAACTGGCAGCATTGGAACATTCACACTTTCATATTCTTCTCTAGTCTTCATTGCAAGACACCAGAAATGCGGTGGAGTCCACATAAACACTAACCATCCAACTAGAAAACCTAATGTATCCACTGATCCGGTTGCGACGGACCAACCTGCCATAGAAGCTGCGCTTCCAGCAAAGCCACCGATAACAATATTAGAAACATTATTTCTTTTGAGCCAACTGGTGTATACTATTACATAGAAGAAAATGCCTAATCCTATCATGCCCGTTGTAACAAGATTCAATGTGAATAATGACAAAATCAAGGACAAGGCACAGAGTGACACACCATAGGCAAACACATTCCTCGCTCGAACTCTTCCTGAAGGAATGGGTCTTTTTGCAGTTCTTGGCATTTTGGCATCAATATCTCGATCGTAATAATGATTCAAGGCGCTAGATCCCATTGATGCTAGGGCTCCGGCTACCCCTAATGATAGGAGCTTAAATAGAGGCACATCCCATGGCAGGTTGGGTGTAGAGTCAAATCTAGTAGCAGCGAGAGCGCTAGTAATAGCTGTGATAACGAGAACGATCACGATTCTGGGTTTTGAAACTTCAATATAGTCTGCTACATTCACAGCCGAAGTGATGATCCGTGTCTAGCATTTAATTTATTCGATAATATTCCGAATTGGCTCAAAGGGCAAGGCAAGTAGATGGCAAGTTTACTAATGTAATTCGATTCTATTCCCGTATATTCTTAATTCCTGCTATTTCCACTTAACTCACAGATTGAAGTTAAAGCAAATAATCAGTATGAATTTTCAGTTCAAGAATAGGAAGGACTATAATTGATTCCTTATTACATATGCTTGTTCCGAACTAGTGTTTATCTTCGATAATAAAATGCGGGCTTTGCTACAGACGTGATTAGAATTCATGTGGTTTATAAAACGGTGAATGGCTTTCTTTATGAAATGGGCAGAAGAAGAAGCGCTGCAAAGCCTCAGAAGAAGAGAAGGACTGTTGAAGGAAGGTGCCCTAAATGCACAACGATTGTTAGGTTCAACGTCGGCGGACAGGTGGGCGACGAAATTTATGAATGTACTGGATGTATGTCCAAGTTTCATATCGACGAATTGTAGTCAGAGACTTGAAAATTGACAATCGTCAAATTCATGGCTCATGCACTGCCATTACTTCAAGTATAATCTTGTGTGTTATACATCATCACTCTTCTATTATTGCGAGCAGATAAAATTCAGTTAAAACTGGATCAATGCTATTTTTATTTTATTAAATTATAGTAACATTCAAAACTCATATTGAAGATCACATGACGCTTACGAGATAGACACCTACGACATATTAGTGAAAAACAGTGGGTTTTGAAATCACATCTCTTTTAAAGATGCAAACCTTAACCAAATATTATGAATGACATGATCGAATATGTTGATAAGGTTTATCTTTATAGTAGCGGTATGTCCTCGGAAATGGTGGAAAAAAGCATTTCGGCCCTGAAAATTCACGGTGTGAGGCCAGAAGATGTTGTGGTAATAGAGGTTCCAGAGGGTGTTCCAGAAGGTTCAATCATGGTAACTATTTGGCCCCATTATCTTTCTGTCTCTCGAGTGAAGAGAGTCAGAGAAGGATCTATTTACGCACCACAATTATTTAATATCGATTTATGAAATGCGTGCTTAATTGCCAGGACAAAGTCTGGATGGAACAGTACGTTTGCCTATGCTGAGTTTGATAGAGCAAACACTAGAAATGCCACTAATTTGATTTAATGCCACAAATTTAGACCACTAATGTAGGTCACGTGCAGTTTCCAAAAATAACATCTTTCTCATTAGAAGATTTTTACCTCCATATTCGAGAAATTTGACATTGGATTCTAAGTAATCATACTTCATTTTATCTCACATAAAATGACAGCAATAATGTCACTTCAGGAACAAAACTCAACTTCAAATGGCTCGGCTTTTACTGTGGGACAAAGTTGGGGCGCACTACGCAAGTCGTGGAAAGGATATAGGATTGCGAAGGTCCAAGCAAACAATGAGAAAATGGTAGAATATGCCAACAAAATAAGAAAGATACAAGGTGAACTTGGAATCAGTGTAGCTGCTTTTCCGAATCTGGGAATAACTTAACCGGTTTCCCAATTCTATTTTTTGTTAAAGTAATTCATTTTAGACGTTCTATATGTGATCGGTAAATCCCCTAAGAGGCATATTTATCAACTTTTTGCGAGATTTCCTTTCTTACACAGAACAGGTATGGATGTATTGATAGATTATGCAATATGATACTCGTCTATAACTTCATCATCACTATTAGGGATCCTCGAATTGACATATGATGAAAATCCAAGCTCATTACAGAAAGCTGTCGCAATACCACTTGAATATCATAAAAGTGAAATTTTTTTTATATCCAGTTAACGTATGGCCATCCTATTTTTTAAACATTTAGTTTGCCTAATGGATATTGCTAACTTTTACTAATTAGGGCTAAAAGTTAGATGGTAAATGTCCATTAAGACGAGGGAGGCATTTAAACGCCAAAACATCGAATAGTTACCCATTCGGAATATGATATCAAAATTTAGTCTAGAATTTAATCTGTACTAGATATTTATTGACCTAAGA
>JBAWET010000371.1:0-2994 GCA_049591355.1 Nitrososphaeraceae archaeon | reverse complement strand
GTTCAGAGAAAGGTATTCACGAGAGTTACGGGGTAAAAAGCAAAGAGTATATGACAGTAATCTTGGGCATAATGAATTGGAGGAAGAAAGGAAGCAAGTTAATCAACAGGCAATGAAGACGCCTGGTCGTAGAGGTGAAATAATCAAGAATGAAGAAATTGATAGAGAAATTTCTAGGCGTTATAGGGAACACAAAAAAAATAATCTAATTTCATAGGCTTGCAAGAAGTACACCTGATAGAATTGGCATTTTTTTAAGCCAATTACATCGTCTCTAGTAGCGACTAATAAGCTAATGAACAAACAATTGGTTATTTGCCAAATAATCCCGGCACAATTTTCAATGAAACCAAATTAAAGATTTTGCGTTCAAAACTGTAAATTTCGGCGTGTGTTAAGAGTCTCAATCATGTCCATTTAGGACAATCATGTGGTTTACCAGTTGCCCAATCTAGGGGAACATGTTTCCCTGAAATTGACATATAGTTTTCATCAAAGAAGATATTTTCTCCACATCTAAAACATTTTTGATTTTCACCAAAACCTGTTTTTGGATTCTTGTGTCTGCAAGTGTGAAGTTCCCCATTATCATCCAAAGGAATGACCATACCGTATCCATTTCGAATATTGTCATCAAAGAATATCTTTTTACCGCAATTAAAGCACCATCCCATTTTATTACCCTACTAGTTTCATCTCCAGAACTGGAATGTTCTGAATCATTATTCAAATTACCGTGATCCCCCCGACAAATATAACCTTTACAACAATACTGACAATCCCTGCTACAGTATTTTTACTAGAAGAGCCTAGTTTGACATTTATCCAGTATTTTAAATAATGTGGAAAGTTGCAAATTTGATTTATCTAACAGAACCAACAAACCAAATTTGAGTACGAAAATCTAGGTATTTTAATGAATAAACATCTTACTTCAGCTGAGTTTTCTTAACATTTATTGATGCCAAAATAGCGACCATATTTGACCTACCTAATAATTGTGATATGCAAGCCAATCATATGGTCATGCGTCAGTTCTATTCCTCTTGCCATTATTGCAGATAAAAAAGTCATATTCCAAAATAATGCGGCTTAATACTATTGTGAAATTAACATCTTTCAACCCACATGTTTTGGCCGGAAGGAATTTGAGATTTGTTGCCTATTCACATTGATCCTATCGACAGACAATCGAATATCTTCCAGCCACAAACTGCGAAGGACAAACACACCTTCGTGCTATGAATGCATGATTGTTTCATCACAATGAAAAGTAATTATGAGACATAATTTTGATCCAGAATAAGTTTTGACAGTGTTTGCATACCTTACAACAATTCTTCAAATTCTATCCAGGGTTCGAAATATGCTTACAAAATTGATCAATAAAAAATCCTTATCGGAATATAACCTATAATCAAAAAATATTATAAGCGCTAGATTTGGCGGGTCTGTGATAAAATAGATTTAATTGTGGAAAGATTGTTTTTGTGAGATAGTACATCATATAGAAAAATATGGTATTTTAATGTTGGCCAAAAACTGCCAGAAAATGACATACCATTCAATCACACACTAGGCTCTACAATATTATTCTCTGCTGCTCCTTACATCAGAACTAAAATAAGCTATCACTATCACCGAACAGGCCTAACTTAAATGGGACTTTGTATATTCAATTCTAACGAGTTCTGACCAGGACCAAGAGGCATTTCTATTTGTTAAATTTACGGTAGGCTATTATATTGTTGCATACCTTACAATTGTATTCTCCTTTTTTGATAAGAATAACACCTATCCCAATACTTCATTAGGATTTTCGTAGCTAATTAGTGGCGGACCAGCATATTCAGTTGTGCATTTATTGCAATAATATTTTGAAATACTGTCTTCAGTTAACCTTCCAACATTCGCCAGGAATATTTGAGGAACACCTACATTTGCTCTGCTCTCTTCTTGCCCTATCAGTTTTGCAATTGCGTAGCCACCTGAGCCTAACAATTTCTTTTCTTCTATTTCCCCATTTCCCATCTTCTATATCGTGTAGTTGGTGGGTTGTTAGTAATATGAAACATGTTAGCGACAGACGCGATCAAGGAGATTGAATGTAGATCATTTAGTCGCTACGCAATGTGAGTATGTTCTCAAAAATCTTTTCATATCAAATTATATCATGCCCTTTGCTGACAAATCATCTAAAATTGGCGTAAGAAAGCTTGCAACCTCTTTTGTACCCAACGTAAATTGGGAACCTAAGTCGAGGAGAATGCTAAGCATCTGTTTATCCTCTCTTGCGGTGTGTACCTGATACTCTAATATATCATATTTATCCTTATTAGAAATACACCAGTCTTGCCATTCTTTTGCTTTCTTCATATTATAATCAAGTTTGTCTATTACCTCGTCTAGAGTCTGGCCTTCCTCAATATCGAATAAATTTAGTCTTAACATGGGCAGCATTAGCCTCCCTCCGGCGACAGGGCTGTGAGAATTGGCCAATTCCAAGGTTACGCTATCTTCAATTTCTTCACGTATTTGCGGATAGTTCGGAAAAAGGTATCCCGCTAAATTGCCATCCTTGTCGTAAATTTTGTATACTGAATCATAGAAGTCTATCTTCCATTGTGAGATTCTACCCTTTCTTCCAAACAAGTGAGCGAATGAATAATAGAAAAGAATGTAATATTAGTGTGTTCAAGTCTGGTACTTAGTAGCAGATAAGGTTCTACCCTTCGAGTTTTAATAAGGTTGAATCGAACTCATTAATAATTATGATCCGCATAGCCATCATATTCATGTTTTTATGGAGTCATCACTATATTGATTGTATCAAAAGAGAGGGTGAAATAACAGCCTTCAGAAATTTGATTTATGGAAGTTATAGCTTTTTCCTTTAGTTAGTGATGTCGTCGGAATCACTTGGAAGAATTTTTCTGCTTATCCCTCAGAGACTGACTTTGGCAGTCCAGCAAATAGTGATAACGAAATATTACT
>JBAWET010000370.1:0-3769 GCA_049591355.1 Nitrososphaeraceae archaeon | reverse complement strand
GCTTATATCAAACGAACCAGGAAGAGCGTATTCTGCTCTAGTGCTTGCTTTAGGTACGGTAACTATGGGAGCAAAATGTAAACTTTACTGTACAATGAATGGACTTGAAATCGTAAAAAAAGGTGGTGCTTCTAAAATTACGATGCCAGGCGCTCCTTCCCTAGATAAATATCTACATGATGCTATTGAAGCTTGAGTACAAGTTACTGCATGCGGTCCATCAAAGGAAATGTTAAAGCAAATGGGCATTACTGCCGATAACATAGAACCAGGAGTTGAATTCGAAGACGTCATTGGATTTTTGACTGCAGCGCTGCCTGCTTCAAAAAAAGGTGGAATGGTACTATTTATTTAAAACTACTAGTCAAGCATGCGAAATAGCAGTATTTGTAGTAAAAGAATAAAATATCATACCTGCGTACAATGATAAAAGAAGAGTAGAGAGAATAGAGAATTGCAACAGAATAAAATCATAATTAAAGGCTCCTATACCAACGTTGATAATTTAATGCAAACAGAAGATAGTAAGATAGAGAGAACGATAGATACAAGGGGAATGTCCTGCCCTTATCCATCGTTTGAGTCGGTGAAGGCAATGAAGTCCATTGATACGGAAAACGAAGGTTACTGCATAGACATAATAACAGATAGCGAAGAATCCGCACTCAAGTCAATACCAAGCGTTTGTGAAAAGCGAAAGTGGCAATTTGTAGTATTAGAAGAAGCAATAGGTTTATGGCGGGTTAGAATAGCTAAATGATAGTTGTAAAATAAGTTTACAAGGTTTAATTACGTTACATTGACCTTAATATCACAGAAACACCATCCATGCTTCTAAACGGTGCAATATAAACCGCAAAACGTTACCTAACAGCATCTACTTGATAGTAATATGTTCAAACCTTGAATATCAGCTCTGCATTAATAAGTGTAAACTAAAATAGTGATTGAATACTCCGTCCTATCGTAAGGTGCAGTGATGGATGCATTTACTAAATGAAATAATCAGCATTAAGTTATGGCAATCATGGCTTGTACCAATCAGATCGCTTATCATCCTCAGGTCTTCTTTTGTAACTGAACTGTTTTAAGAGATATTTAATAAGAAGATGGTATTTGGCTATGAAGCCTAAAATTATAGAAATTATTCCACCAATTAGAAACCTTGTGCCAATGATCTTGAACCCCTCGCCTTCTTCTTGAAGTGAAATGACGCTGGTCCCAATCCAAATACAGAAAATGCCAAACGCAACAAGTATTATTCCTGCAACTAAAAATGGCCTAAAAAGAGTTGTTGGTTCACGGATTGCTTTTGACATCTCTTAAGCAGTACTTGCCACTATCGTATTAATTATCAATTCTGTTAATTAAAACTGAATTTCCACATATTTCATTCATGATCCGTTGCTGCTGAAAAGACGCTGCGATTTATCGCAAAATATTTAATCATACGAATGGGCAAAAGTTCTATATCACTAGCGAGTGTTTTGGTATAAATCAAAAGCCCATTTTTATCCTCAACCTTAGCCTGAAGTCTATATCAAGATTATTTAGATAATTCTCGTTGCCTCAACACTAATCAGGAATTACTTCTGTTCATAAATAATATTCATCAGGCGCTTATCATTACACCTAATTCTTCCATTCGGAGAGCCTCATTATGTAACTGTATGGCTTCATCTCCAAATGCGGGGATGCCAAACTGACTTCCATTGTCGCCAGTCACTTCCACATAATAGTAAGGCAAGCCGTTTGAAAGTACAGATAAACCACTAGGTATCTTTGTTATCCGTCCACCACGAGACCGCAATAAGCGTAACTGTCTACTAGAATCACTAGAATCACTTGTAGTCTCTTCATATGTCGTTAAACTGGATTGCATTTTATTCATATCTGAATGTATGGAGGGGGAGATTTAACACCTAGTCAGCATCATTTATGATGTGTAATGAGCGCGGCTTAGTTATCATACATCAGCTTTTATTCTTATTCCCCATGTTATAGAGCCCCGGCACTTTCTTCACCAATTGGCAAACAAAGTTATATGAGATCATCGCATGCCGATACCATTGCCTTCGGCTCAGCTTTTAGTTACAGTTGCGTCATTTGTTATATTTTTAATTATTATTTTCACTCCTCAATTATCAGGATTAATTGTACAATTTGCCCACGCTGATTTCAACTTTGACGCAGTAGGAGATTGGGGATGTAACTCCAACACCAAAAACACGGTTACTAATATTCAAGGCAAAAAACCAGAACGAGTACTCGCTCTGGGCGATTATTCATATACATCTACCGCAACCTGCTGGCTCAATACAATAAACCCTATCAAGAGCATAACTAGAATTAATATTGGAAATCATGAAAACGATGCTAACGAAGGGAATAGTCAGTATATGAGCGCATTTGGCCTTAGTAAGCAATACTACTCCTTTGATTACGTAAATGCTCACGTGCTAACGATGGCCTCAGAGATAAGTTTCAGTAAAGGTTCTGCACAGTACAATTTCGTAGAGAACGACCTAAAGACAGCTGCTGCAAATCCCAATATTAAATGGATTATTGTAAATTACCACAGGGTGATGTACACTTCTCCTAACACTTGTTCTGCATCAACATGTGAGGGAAGCAGTTCGCTTAGGGATGCGTATCAGCCGTTATTTGATAAATACAGAGTAGATCTTGTTCTTCAAGGTCACGTTCACAACTACCAGCGAACATTTCCCTTGAAATATGATACAGTTTCTCCCTCAAGTCCTACTCGGACAAGCACGAGTACGTCAAGCTACACAGACCCAGAAGGAGAGATATTTGTGACAGTCGGAACTGGAGGAATTAACTTCCATGGGTTATCAGGAAAATCCTATTTTGTGGTCTCCCAACAGGCAGCAAAATTTGGCATTCTAGACATTCTCATGACTAATGATGGCACCAAACTTACTGGGAAATATTATAGAAATGGAGAATCTACTCCTTTCGACACGTTCACTATAACTAAGCCATTATCGATTTCTTCCCTAAAGTTTTCGACTACGAACAAAGTTAATTTCACTAACCAGACGAGTACTCAAATAATCATTGACCAGCTTTCAATTAATCAGACAGGTAGAAATAATCAAACCGCAGAAAGCAGAGAAAATATTACTAGCAAAGACCGAAACAATATTCAATTGCCTGACTTGTCTCAGGTAATTAATAACAGTAGAAAGTCACAAAACAACGTAATAGATGCTAACAAAGACCAAAAGAATGTTCAACTACCTGACTTGTCTGAGGTAATTAATAAAACTAGAATCTCTGAGAATACAGCCACAAACGCTGATACTAATCAAGAGAACAAGAGTGCTGTTGCTAATAATAAAGACAGTAGCTTGCCGGTTAAGCCTGTCGTTCCAAAGGATACTAAAAAGAACGTCAATCCTATTGTAAAAAACAATCAGCCAGAGGCCAATGCCGGAAAGAATCAGATAGCAGTCGAAGGTTCACAAGTAATTCTTGATGGTTCCAAGAGCAAAGACAGCGATGGCAAAATAGAATCCTATCGTTGGCAACAAATAATAGGTCCAAGTACAAAAGTTGCTCTGGACAATCCGAACAATATTGAAGCAAACTTTATTTCTCCTCAAGTTAGTCACGATACAATACTTGTCTTTAAATTGACTGTTACCGATGATAATGACAGTTCTGATTCAGCAATTACTGCGGTGAAGGTAGTCAGAAATGAAGAGGTACCGGCAGTCTCCTCTCCGAAACCTCCGTCTACTTC
>JBAWET010000369.1:0-9035 GCA_049591355.1 Nitrososphaeraceae archaeon | reverse complement strand
GGGTTCACAATGGCGTATCATCAATGTAAACGAAAACAAAATGCAAGTTCACGTGGAACAAATTCATGGATCCCCTATAAATATTCCTCACTGGGTAGGTGAGATGATACCTGTAGACTTTGAAACCGCAAGGGAAGTTGGGGAAGTACGTAAGCAGATTTTAAAAGATACAAAAACGGCTATCATGCCCGACTATAGTAACATATTAAAAAGTATCGCTATCGTTCCTGATTCAAAGAACATAGTTATAGAAAGTGTTGCCAACAAAAATACTGTTGTTGTGCACTGTACTTTTGGAAGTAAAGTTAATAATACACTTGCTTCCCTTTTGTCAACAATAATTTCTTCCCAAACTGGATACTTTGTTGAAACAAAGTCTGATCCCTACAGAATAATGCTCAGTTCTAGTGCTAGATTTGGCAAGAATCACATAGAGAATATTTTTAAAGAGGACTACGATGTAGGTGCAGTCCTGATCGCTTCTTTGACAGGAACCTACAATCTAAATTGGCGCGTGTGGAATGTTGCAAAGAAATTTGGGATTGTTGACAAGGCAGCTACCTATGATAAGCGAATTGCACGCATAATTTATGATAGGTATTCAAAGACACCACTAAGCGAAGAATCGCTTCGCGAGTTAATTCATGACAAATATGATACTTCTCTTACCAATTCAGTAATGAGAGATGTGCGTAACGATCATATCAAAATTCATTGGTACGATCTAACCGAATTCACCCCATTAGCTGTCCCAATAACCGACCACAATTCGAAATTCACCTCGTCACCACTTAATATTGAACGCGGCATCATTGAACTCGTCAAGGAGAGACTTGAGAACACTAAACACAGACTAATATGCATCAGATGTGGGAAGTGGGAACGTTTAATTGAGACTAAGCAGGTTGCAGGGATTTTATCCTGCAATTTATGTGGATCAAGATTAATAACTGCAACTTTCTCATCAGATTATGAATTGCCTAAAATAATCTTGAATAAATTGAGTGGGGCAACCATAACCTCAGAAGAAAATCACAAATTCGAACGCGCATGGAAAGTAGCATCTCTTATAAACAATTTTGGTGAAAAAGCACTTTTGGTATTATCCGGGTATGGTGTCGGAGTCGATACAGCGGCTCGAATACTACGCAATTATGTAGACGATGAGAATGTCTTCAAGAGCATATACAATGCCGAGAGACAATATGTAACTACCAGAGCCTTTTGGAAAGACTAATCTGTATCATGACATAGTAACTACCAATGAATCCTTTTTCAATGTTAACTCGTGTTTTCCATCCCTTCCAGCGTTGAGAATTGCTCCAATAACTCGGATCCTATCTCCCACTTTAATCTTATCAAGTTCACCACTGTTTTCCCGCCATCCAACTAATCTTATTTCTCCCGTATCGTCCCCAATTAGTGTATCAGTTACGCTGACAAGGCCACCTGTTCTGGTATTGACCTGTACAGAATTTGGTTGTTGTAATACTATGGCTTCAACGATGTAAATGACTCCCACTTTATCCATATTCCTAATTTTTGAAATTGTGTCTTCCAACTTGGGAATTGAATTATTTTCCACGTGTTTGACGTATGAATTCTCTTGAGAAAATATTAATGAATTTCCAAATACTCTGCTCGGAAATCCTTCAATGACAGAATTCGTAGTTATTCCTGGGGGCATCAATTTGTCGTCCACCACCATAGTCAATATGTTTTTATCCTTATCTATACCAAACAAATTGATCCTGCCGAAATTATCCGCATATCCGTTTGAAATTATCCTAACCGTTATTACATCATAATTGCCCTGCTTATCTATTGCCTCAATTACGGTACCTTCATCTCCATGAATTTCCAAATCTCCGTTGCCGTATTGTAAATTTGCTTGTTTTATCCTTGCGCCTATAATTCTAACACGTGAATTTACATTTAAGATCCGTGGGATATTATTTTCATTCACATTCCATATGGCAACTCTCAGATTCCTAGTTGAATCACCATTTGACAAAATAGTCTGCAAAGATTTTTTTACCTCTCCACGAGGATCTGAGAATTCGACTATTCTTGGTGCTGACTTGATTACTCCATCAATTACAACGTGTTCTTGTTCGGTAGTAACCATATCAACATCTAGTTTGATGGATTCTAAATCTGGTATAGATCCGCGATTTTCACTTTCCAACTCGATATTGCTACTTTCACCAAGATTGACCACAGGTTTCCCATCTAGTCCACTTTTGATATAGCCATTTGTGATTTTGACGATGTCTCCTGGCTTAAGTCTGAGTTCGTCTGGTCCATGTGCCAGTTTATTCCAAAGCTTTACACGAATACTACCATCTCGATCAAATACGGTCAATGTTCTATTTTCAATTTGGTCTTCAGAATCCTTTCTTGTATATTTTCTGATAGGATAGATGGAGAGAATCCTTACTGATAGGTTGATATCTCTAGCTCCTACATAAAGATCCTTTATTCCGACTTGTGACTGGGGTGTATTCTCAAATGATATACCCAGATCAGCAGCAACCAGAAAAAGGGCACCCTGATCAGTAAGGTACCCTGCACCGATTCTTCGTTTCTTCTCTTCAATGAGTTCCTTTAACTGTTCCAGAGTTGTCTCTGGTTTTTTCTCTAGCACAAATTCTATCATTTTTTTAAAGTCTAAGGGCATGTCTCGTAGCCTCAAAAACGTTATCATCCTTCTTGCCTATATGTTTTAACAAATTTGCCACCAGGAATGAATATGAACTTGATTGAGTGATTCTATTTTGGCGGTAGTCAAATTGGATGTAATAGCAGATAATTAAGAAAAATATTAAAATTAGATCATGCATTTCAATGTAAAATGCGCTTCAGTATTAATTTTATTAATTTCAGAATATTTGTCCAATGAATGCGACCTGATGGAAATGCAAATTGGTTTGAGAACGCCACATGGTCGTAATATATTCGACCTGAACACTTCGATGAAATACATAATTACTTTGTCGTCTCATCCTTATCACCTGATTTAAGCTATCGTTTGGAAGATGAGTACAATATTACGGACGAAATGCAACTTGGCGATTAGGGAATTGAGTGCCCCATCAAGGATTTGCGCTCGAATCTTGAGCCTATATTTGCTTCGACGCCCCACATGTTCAACATGATCCTAATAGGTTCGTGGTTGTAGTTTACATTCACGTACCTGACAATGATCCAATTAGTTGAAATATTGGCTTGTGATAACTGCGATGCAAAATGTTGTTCCACATCACTCTACCTAGGAGATATATTTCTAGGGCAGATCATAGATATGTTGTAATTTGCCTACGCGATCATGTGGCCGACTGACTGAGGGCTTGAAATCTATACTTTACAAGACAGGATAGGTAATGCGAACAACCGTTTGATTTGGATTTACATCATTGTCTCACGCAATTGTCCATTATTAATTTCAATAATTGGTTCGTTTGTGATCTGAAAATTATTTGGAATATTTGATCAAAATACTCCGTGTACGTTCGATCCCAAGATCAAAAATATAGTTGCCAAGTTTAGGTCCGCTTTCACTATTAATTAGCATTTTGTACATTAATTTAAAGAACTTTCGTGGTTGAATATTATTCCTTCTTGCTAGGTTGTAGATAGTGTTCTGTAACTCAATTTGTGATTCCTCTGTTTGAGTAGTTCCCGATAATGACTCTAATTCTTTGAGCAATTCGCCTATCGCAACTATTTCATCTTGAGCAAGTTCAATATTGAAAGTCTCATCTGATATCAAATAGTCATCGGCCCAATTGCACGCTAATTGGATTTTTTGCATTATTTGTGGAGATTCGCTTGATACCAATCCGTATTTTACAAGTCTGTCATATACTTTAAGTACTCTATCTTGACCAGAAAAGAGTGACGCTTGCTGAGCTATTATTCTGTATGGAACATGGATTTGTGGGGAAATTGGTGGAGTAAGATTATTTACGTATTCGTAAATGCCTTTGACCTTTACTAATTTTTCGTCATTATCTAATTTTCTTTTTCCAAAGAATACGTCTTCGTAAATATCGTATTCATCAACCAGGTTTGGTATATCTTCAGCACTAATATGTCTAGTACCACTGATTCTCTTGAAAAGGAGTAATAGTAAAGATTCTCTTGTGCCATATTGCAACCATTTTTGGGGCGTAAATACATTTCCTGCAGATTTACTTATTTTTTTACCACCCTTGTCAAGGAACATTTCATATTTTGCATGAAACGGGTGCGGATAGTCCAAAATTGTGTTAGAGACCCAGTCATTAACCCGAACCGAATCCATAATGTCCTTTCCATAGGCCTCAAATCTTATATCAAGTGCACTCCATCTCGCTGCGAATTCGACTTTCCAGGCTAACTTGCCTTTTCCAAGTACAGCCGAAACTTCCCCACGATGACCACAGCCATTTATTTCCGTATTACCGAGCTTCGTTCCGCTGCAGAAGTACACCACCTTCCTTTCTTCTTCGATATAATCTTCTGCTTTCGCTACGTAGAGTCTACCACATGATTCACACACAGGGAAGAATGGTAAACTGTCCTTATACTTCTCTTGTCCGACCAGCTCGGCGATCTTCGATCCAAGTAACAAATTTTTTGACAAGATTTTGTGAATCTGGTCGGCAAGCATTCCAGTCTGATATAGGTGTGATGCTGATTTAAATTCATATTCTACATTTAATTTACTCAGTGCATCTAACAAAAGTCCACCCATATGAGAACCATAAGAGTCATGACAATCACCAAATGGATCTGGTATAGTAGAAACAGGTTTTGCTAAATATTTGTTCAACCATTCTGGAAGACCTGTCGGAACTTTCCTAAGTCCGTCCATATCATCCGAATATGCAATAAGCTTTGATTTGTACCCCATATTTCTCAAGGACATGGCGACGCCATACGCACGTACTGCATCCCCAAGACTGCCTATGTGTGGAATCCCAGAAGCTCCTATCCCACTTTCGACTCTAATTTGGTCTAATGGTCTTCCTAGACTAACCTCTCTTTCAATAAGGGCTGATGCGACTTTGTCCAACCAAGTACCTTTACCTATTACTTCATTTTTCATTTCGTTCACAAGGTCTTTGACATATACGGACCATCTAGATGGTAGTTGAATTTTCTATAATAGTCCCTAGTTCCCACTGAACTTAAGATCGATATCTTGTCTAATCCAAAATCACATTTGACAATATCTTCTGCTACTTTAAGTAATCTTGATCCATGTCCTCTATGCTGAAATGACGTTGAATCGCACTTTTTCCCAATATCTATCAACTGACCAAAAACATGCAATTCACGTACAACTGCACTAGCTTTTCCAGAGCATGTTCTTAATTCTTCCCGATGGGGATTGTTAAGTTTTCTTAGTCTCAAAAATCCAAATAGACTTGACGTAGCCTCATCCTCCAAACTTAGAAACGATTCAATACCATTACAAGAAACGTAGTCGGTCCTTTTAAGGACTGGATTCACATTCGACTGTTTCAATCTGCGCAGTCCTGCTTCCCTACATCTAATACAGTTGCATTTGATTCCCATTTCTTTAAGTCTCATTTGTAATATTTGTCGTATATTGCCAGACTTTGGCCCACTAACAATATCATCAGGGTCTATTTCCCTCTGTATTCTCATTATTCTGACCCAGTTAGGAGTAATTCTCTTTATTTCGACCAATAAATTCACGAATTCTTCGTCTGAAAATGAACAGTACGATCCTTTTTGATATAATCTATACAAACCGGTATTCTTCAAGACGAGAGTTGGGTATATCTTTAACATATCGGGCATTAACCTTGGATCTTCAAACAACGCCCTAAAGTCTTGTAGGTCCTTATCAACCGTGGATCCTGGCAAACCAGGCATCATGTGAGCCACTATCTTGTAACCCGACTCTTTGGCTACTTGAAACGCTTCAAAAACATCGGCTAGTGTATGTCCTCTATTCACTATCTTATACTTTGCATTGTCTAAAGTCTGTACTCCGATCTCTATTCTTGTTATACCTAACTCCAGCATTATATCGATATGACGACTTTTACAATAGTCTGGTTTAGTCTCTACGGTGAAACCCACGCACCTACTTTTGCTAGTTTCATTCAGGGCTTTTGCCTCTGTCAGCGTATCTGAAAGTGCGCGATCTCCGTTCAAAGCATCATAACATTGCTTAACAAACTGACTTTGATATTCAAGAGGCATAAAGGGGAAAGTTCCTCCAACAATAACTAGCTCAACTTTTGAGATGTCATGACCCATCATAAGATAACTGTCTAATTTTGATATTATTTGTGAACGTGCATCATAATCAACTTCTTGTGCCATTTTTGTTACTGGTTCTTTTCCTGTGTAACTCAATGGGGTATTGAATTCTACTCCACCTGGACAGTAAATGCATTTGCCATGTGGACAGTCAAATGGTTTGGCCATGATTGCCACAACTATGACCCCGGAAGCCGATTTAGTTGGTTTCCTGATTAACATCTTACGATTTTTATCATTGGATGGCAGATGACTTATTATGTCTGTGTATTTTGGAATAGTGCTCAACTGGTACCTGCCTGAAATTTCCTTAATCAGTTCGGATATTTCCCTACTAGAAATATGTGATTTCTGCTGTATGATCACTGCAAGTTCGGCACAAGCTTCTCTATATTTCGAGTTAAGGGACCTATGGATTACCAATCCTCTTGTCTTGGTCATATCACGCTGAATTGTGGTTTTATTTAATGCAATATAACTGATTAGCTGGAGCATTCATCTGGTTGCGGTACTTGCCATAACCTCTTACTGAAATGCTTAAAATTAAAAAGTATATTGTTCTTTGCGTCCAATTTAATCAATTAATAGTCTAATTACCATTGTTATCAAAGCCTTGTAAAATTATTTAATAAGGAATCGTTTTAGACTTAAACTCAACCAACGATCTTTGTCTTTCCACAATAATGAGGTTAACTTAGACATCAATTATGATTGTCCTAAAGTAATCAATCACATAGCATTCATTAGCGCTAACATAGTTTCATAGACTTTGCCAGTACAACTGCTTTCTCGAGATCATCCTTCAATAGTTCTTCGTTCTTGAATTTATCATTGAAGTATATTAGATCTATTAACTTTCCCTTGTCCATGTTCACGACCGTTGTACCATTCTCACCTACAGCGGTACCAGTATTTGTAAGGACTACAAGCCTGTCTACTAAACTAAGTGATTTTGCGGCACTTGAAATTTGGGCCAACGCTTTTGAATGGTCTTTGTTCACAACGACAGCAACCGCAATTTTAGTACCATAATTATCATTATAAACTGCATCTATGCTGTTACCTATGATATTATCAATATTTACTCCAGTAACACTTCCTGTTTGTGTTGTATAGGCGAGTAAGTTTTTTATGGCGTCCCTCACATTAGATTCCAATGCATCACTACTCATGGAATTTTTTCTAATCCTTATGAATTCTGACAAAGGTACGTCCATCAAACTACCTCGAATCTTCAGGCCAGGGTAGTTTCTTTTGATGGTATCGTCTATAGATTGTTCATCAATAGTGAATGAATTTGTCCTAGCTGCATTTTCTGTCGCATGGTATAGTATATTTAAAATGGATCTTACGTTTCTAAATTCTGGAAATTCATCATAAATCACTCTAATTCTTGATGCGAGCTCATTTTCATGCTCCGGGGTGAAATTATTAATCTTGTCGTAATGCCTGATGTATTCAAATATGATATCGAGCAACTCGGTTACTGTGTTTGATCCCGCAAGATCAATCTTATAGTTCGCTTTTTCCATTCTATCAAATACTGAAGCATTTTCTTTCTTTATCTCGTTATATGATGCAGGTGTCATTATAAGCATTAACAAGGAAGATGGAATGTGAGCATTTATCAATGCCTTAATGATTTCAAGTGTTTCTTTGTTTGAATCAAACTCGTCGAATTGGAAAATTGTAAGTTTATTTAACAGCCTAAAATTCAGATTTGCAATAGCCGATAAACTGTTTATTACGCCTTCCAATGTACGAACGTTAGCTGAATCTCTTCTGAATTTGTCTCCTACAATTCCTTTAATAAGATCAATTTGTATTTCTGAGAATTCATCACGCAGAACCTCATCTACATAATCGTAATTCATTGTTTCTTTTCCTTGTAATACCAATCTTGCTTTATCAGAGAAACTTTTACCCGCAATCCTGTCTGAAAGTCCGTATTTAAAGATCTTTCGTGCTGGACCGACATTTTTTTCAGCTTTGAATGATAACATACTGATTATTGCCTCGCGCATGGTGATTACATCTTCGTTACTAAATCCACTCAGTATGCTTTCATACGTGTTGTAAATATCCCTTGGCGAAACTCTAGAGAGATCTACATATGATGTGACAGTATTTGTGGATAGCTCTGGAAGACCACGAATATGCAATGCAAGATGGGTTTTGCCAGAACCCACATCCTGAATCATCGTTATTAATCTAAAATCCTTGTCTGTGGGGTTACTGCCAAGCTTACTATATAGATCTTCTATGCATGACAAGATTGCAGTTCTTGCTTGTTTATGGGTATTTCCGCCTAGAATCTGACTGTCTGCTAGTGCTGGTGTCGGACTGCTCGGATAAGGATTAATATTCAAAAAATAAGGGTACATGAAGTTAAATCCCCCTCACAAATCCATGGAGAAGTCCTCTTACCATGATTCCCTCTGTCCCCCCTGTAGAGAGTTCGTATTCGTCGTGATAGGTATTAGTCAATTGTTCGACTAGATCATAGAATTTGTTGGATGATAGATTGTTTTTTGCACATATCTCATTTCTAACTTCTGAGAGTTCAGTCCACCCTAAAGAACCCCTTGATTTACCAAGGATCGTGTCAAATTCACTCTTAAAATTATCTAGATGTATGGTAGAGCTGTTAATTACATGAGGTTCATTTCCCACGGTTTTTGCAACTTCAATTAAGTTCGTGCTTACAATATTCTCCAAAGTGATTATTCGTGCCTGGGTATTACTGTCAAGAG
>JBAWET010000368.1:0-3771 GCA_049591355.1 Nitrososphaeraceae archaeon | reverse complement strand
CCTTCGTAAATTGAATTTCATTACTGTCTCTTTTCTAAAATCATACAATCGCTTGCCAATATGTTCATGTCTATATTTCGGGGCCGTGGATATGTCTGCACCATACAGGCTATCTCCTCGCGGGTTATGGTTTGTTATCATACCATTTGCAGTGATTTCTTTCCATGTGTGGTCCGCATACTCTGGGTCTAGATGAACAATAAGGCTGCTTGCTGAACCCACTATCTCACCATGTTGGTCGGCGACAGACTGTCCTTCAGGAAAGACGCGAAGATGGCTCTCAAGTTCGTCAGGATGCCATATGTTGCCGTATCGAGCCAAGTAAGGAAATGATTCTTTTTGCAAATTTACTATTTTTGGAATGTCTTCACTAACAGTTCTTCTGATAATTATCTCTATTTGATCTGATGATGTCATAATTCAAGTTTGAAATTTGATTGATATAATTCTTGTGTAGAACATGTCTGACATTTATCTTGTCAGGCAGGAGAAGCCAATTTAATGAAAGTTTCATAAAGCGAGAACAATGATCACACCAACAATAATATGACACGCTAGATCCGGCCAACACCAACCGATAGTAAAGATTAAACCATGTGGGGCAAAAAGGCTTATTGCAGTTTTGATTTTTATCGAATATTAATGATTTCTGGATCGAGGCGTGCTTTTATCTATCCAATGGAAAATCTTTAATAAGGCTAGGTGATCGAATACGCCTCTGTTAGGGCTGGGTCAATTTGTGCCATTGATCAGCTTCAAGAAGTTGATTATATTCAGAAATTGGTCGTATAGTGCGTCTCATCAACCACGGATGATGCAAATTAAACCGATCCAAAAATTAATCTAGTCCACTTGTTTTCATATATATACATCTTGGTTTTAGAGGATGCTCATTTTTATTCTGGAATTCAGTTCCACGCTCGGGCTGCTCCAACTGGGGAGCCTCCTATATTCTTCTGCGTTACTATATTGAGTAATTATCGCGACTCAACTCAATTTCAATGTAACCCTCTAAAGGAAAATGATTTTGAAAGGGGGCGATAGTGGGACGGAAAAAAAAGCCACTAGTGGAAATCTTATTAAAGTTATTCAAGATGTGTCAAGCGCAAGAAGTCTGTACCTCAATCTTTTGAAGCAAGCAACAGGAGAAATAATGTTGATGATCCCTACACCTAATGGGTTGGACCGATTTAATAAGATGGGTGGTGTCCAAATACTTAAGGATAAATCAACGAACTCTGGCGTTAAAGTTAGAATTTTAACTCCTCTAAGGGGAACCCATCCTATAGGGGAGAGCGATGTCTTACGTGAGTTTGCAAGTATTGGCAAGAGGCGCAATTTCCAGACCAAATCGATCGAACAGATAACGGGAGAGCAACCAAGATCTACCATACTGGTGGTGGATCGGAAGTTTTCACTCATAATGGAACTAAAAGATGATTCTAAGGACAGCTTCATTGAAGCGATTGGACCATCTATTTATTCGAATAGTACTTCCAGTGTGTTGTCATACGTAACAATTTTTGAGAATCTCTGGCAGCAATCTGAATTGTACGATCAAATAAAACTTGCAAATGAGAGACTTGCAGAAAAATCAGAACAAATAGTTTTAAAAGATAAGGAACTTCAGAATCTCATTTTTAAATTATTGCAAGAAGATAAATCAAAAGAAGAATTTATGTCAATGGTAAGTCATGAGCTGAAGACACCTATATCTGTCATTAAATTCTATACCGATATGTTACTTAAAATAAGTAAAATGGGACAGACAACTGATGCGCAAAAAAAGGCATTAGCAACTATTTATCGAAATGTCGACAAGCTTGAACTTTTAGTAAATGATATTCTCGACGTGTACAAATTAGATATAGGAAAAATGAATATTACTAAAAGCCATGTAAATGTTGGCGAACTTGTGAATGAAACTATCTCGGATTTAAATTCCTTTATCGTTGAAAAAAATATAAAAGTATTCACAGACATAAAAGATAATCAAAGTGTAAATTGTGACCAAAAAAGGATTGAGCAGGTCCTTTCAAATTTGATAAAGAACTCGATAGATTTTGTCCCTCGAGAAAAAGGAATAATAACAATAAAAGTTGAACACTACGATGGTATCCAAGACAAGCGTCAGATGAACGATAGTAGTATTATTTATCCCGTCAAAAATATGACTTTATTTAGCGTTGAAGATAATGGTCCTGGGATACCAGCTGACAAGTCGGAGAATATTTTCAAAAAATTCTATCAAATTGATACAAGTCTCACGCGAAAGCACGGGGGAACAGGATTGGGTCTAACGATATGCAAGGGTATAGTCGAAGGTCATGGAGGTACAATCTGGATTGATAAATCCTCAAATGAAGGCACCGTGGTCAAATTTATCTTACCTGTCGATGGCACCGAGGAATAGTTACAGAAGGCGCTGCCAGATATATTGTGCTTATTGCTATATTTGATGTAGGAGGAATCATTTCTGCCATCTTGATGAAGATTCTTATTCTTGCTCATCAAGAACCTAGCGATCCTTCAAGGCAACAATGTTCTGTACTGTCATATACTTTGCTACTTCAGAAAGCGCATTTCGCTCAATGAGAGTATCACCATCCATTACAAGAATTATATCACCAGAAGCGAAAACGGCACCAAAATTAGATGCGCCTGATTTCGAACCTTTTGATCCCTCTGTTCGTTTGACCAATTTTATCTTTCCACTTTTATAGTATGGGTAGGCTTGTTGAAAAGTATCGTCTGTAGAATTATCATCAATTACAATAATCTCCTTGTTGGGATAGGTATTCTCCAGCAAGGACTCTATGGTCTTTCTAATAGCAACGCCCTCGTTATGAGCAGGGACCAAAACGGAAATCTTAATTTGTGCACTTTCAATACTTTGGAATGGCAATGGTTGTATTTTTCTGAATAGGTGGTGTATGGATAGTACGACAGGTTTTCCAACGTTCCTTGAGAGATCAACAAGAACAAATGAAATAATTCAGATAAATTGCCAGAATGTGAGATTTTGTATCCATGTCAAGTAATCTTGGACGAAAGGAAATATGCTTAAGCTTTGAATGAGTAGGGGTACAAATGAAGTCGGCATTTCATTCTTTGAAATTTTCCTTAAACTTAGTAAGCATTTCGTTTTCATTTTCAATTATGATGGGGATTATGCCAAATTTATCGATCAAATTACGTGCGATCTCTGTCGGATCTGAGAATAAAATTGCATATTTGATAACTTTCTGCTGAGTATGTTTGCCGGCATTGTCCAAATCTATTAGTCTTGCTAGTGCATTCTCTATTTCCGATCTCCTCTAATTAACCTTCCAACTACAAACGTTACCGAAGCGCTGGATAAGGATGAAATATCAGCAGGCTACACTTATCAACCCTATACTCAGGAAGCATTAAAAAAAGGATACAATATCATCTTTAACGCAGGGAAAATTCCTGGTACTATAAGTGATGTGATTGCCTTCCATTCGGACTTTGTATCGAAGAGGCCAGATGCTGTTAGAGCAATCCTGCTTTCATTTTCTGAAGCCCAAAAATACTTCGAAAATAACAAAAAAGAATCACTAAATATCATGTCTAACCTAACCGGTGTTAGCGCAGAAGAAATAGCCCAAGGACTGAACCAATCGCGAGTACTTGATCTTTACGACAATTATTATTATTCTATGAAGAATTCCAACCAAAGTAATTCTTTGTATAATTCGGGCAAATACATAGGCAATTTTTTTCTTGATAGGGGTCAGATCAGTGATT
>JBAWET010000367.1:0-3832 GCA_049591355.1 Nitrososphaeraceae archaeon | reverse complement strand
TTATTGGAACTAATTTTTCTACTTTACGATCCCGACTAGTTCAGATAGTAATCGTGACACAGTAATAGTAATTCCCACTGAACATTAAATTACGTGTATACAAATACAGATCTAATTGCCAAATCGTAACCCGATTTATTTTATATTTGGGTAGTCCCGTACATCTATTTCTGATCGAAGTTCGGATATACCTTGAGTCCCATAAAGCATCCTTACTCTGCTTATACCATCCATGCGGTTAATCATACGATAAACAGAATTTGGAACTAATTTTTTCCAGTTTTTATTACTAACAATGCATGTACGGATGTGAGTACCATTGTACTTGCCCTCCTCAAGAAAATCTGGGTTTTTTATTTGGACATTTTCATCACCAATAACTAGACCCTTTACAAAGGCGTTTCCAGTATACAATACATTAAATTTTGGAACCATGGACTTTAAATGTTGTAACCAAATTGAGTTATTTTCTGAGTTGGGTATAGGTATGATGTAAACCTTATCCAAACTGACGTTTTCCTCAACTAGAGCCTCATGTATCATGTGTATTCTTTCTCCAGCTGTAAATGGATTGGAAAACGTATAGTTAAATTGCGAGCTGCCTATGGCTATGACCAGTTCGTTACATTCGGATAGAATTTGTTGCACCAAATACAAATGCCCTCTGTGGAATGGCTGGAACCTTCCTATCATTAATCCCCTTTCAGACTTTTGCATTTTTGATGGCAATCTCCAACTTCTGTTTCTGACTCTTTATTTGAGTTGGCTCGATTTTCTTGAATAATGGCTCAACTTTTCCCAAACTTTCACCGGGTTTTATACACATATGATCTAAAGATGCCCATTTTTGTATGTGAACATCGCTACCATCCCCTCCACGATCAATTCCAAGCTGAAGCCAGATCTTCTCGGCAGAAAAAGGGATAAATGGTTCAAGCATTATTGCCAATGATCTTACTGCATTAATTGCTATGAATAGTAATGTGTTTGCTCCCTGAGGGTCCTTCCATGGTTGCTTTCTCTGGAAGTATTGATTTAAGAATGAGGAAAACGTAAGAATTTCCTTTAATGCCTTGTCTACCTCATTATTCTCCAGAAGATGTCCAACAACACCACCAATCTTCGTCAGCCGATCAATTATTTCTTGGTCTTCTTTGTCATAATCTGAAGGTTCTGGAATTTTGTCAAAGTATTTCTGACAAAAAGAAAGAGTCCGATTTATAAAGTTACCAATATTGTTAATCAATTCATTGTTTATTTTTTCTGCAAATGAATCCCAATCAAAGTTGACATCATCCTGTGAATAGCTGCTTATAGAAGCAATATAAAATCGGAGATAATCACGGTCAAATTCTTTGACAAAATCTTTCAATCCTATGTACCAGTTTCTACTTTTTGAAATTTTTTGATTTTCAAGCATCAAATGTCCGCGCGTGGGTATGAAATCTGGGAGTTTGTATTCATTCTTCATGCCCATTCTTATCGCCGGCAAGAAAAGATAATGATGATATACAATATCCTTTCCAATAAAATGATATATTTCTGAATCATTCCATTTTGATTTTGCGCTTTCTAGTCCACCTAATAGATCGGCTAAAGTAGAAATGTAACAAAGGTGGTTGTCGAACCAACCATAAAAAACTTTGTATTCCATTTTACTGTTGTCACTGTTGTCACTGGTATGTGTCTCATTATTGGTAGTTGGTATTTTTATTCCCCAGGGTATATCTCTCGTTATGTCCCAATCATGTAATCCTTCGCGGATCCAGTGTAGCACGTATTTCTTCACGTCTGACTGAAGAGATTTACTTTCATTAAGCCAATTTTCAAGCTCTTTTGAAAAAGTGGAGAGATTAAAAAAATAATGTCTTGACTTTCTCATAACGGGTTTTAAGCCACATACGGCACATTTTGGATCAATAATCTTGTCGGGTATCCTTCCACATTTTTCACATAGATCGGAATATTGATCCTCAGCACCACAAAAAGGACATTTTCCCATCACATATCTATCAGGAAGAAATTTTAGGTCGGTTTCGCAATAGAATTGAATTACATCGTTCTCATATATGTGACCGTTCTTTTGAAGGATTTTGAAAACACATTGTACAAATTGCGCATTGGTTGAAGAGCTTGTTTGTGAAAATAAATCAAATGAAATTCCGATTGACTTAAAATCCTCAGTGTCTCGATCATGCCAATATTTTACATAGTCTTCAGGATTTTTCCCTAGTGCTTCTGCCTTTATCATGATAGGTGTTCCAAAATCATCGGATGCGCATAAATGATAAACCTCTCTTCCACTTAGTTTGAGATATCTGGTGAATATATCTGCAGGTAGATATGTTGATGCCACGTGCCCTAGGTGTATTTCACCGTTTGCGTAGGGTAAAGCACTGGTAACTATTACACTCCTATTAAAACTGAGATTATTGTCAGATTTACTAGGCATGGATAACTATTGGACAGACCATGCAAATTAAAGGTATCTGAAATCTGTTGCCACAGATGATTATAGTGATCATGTAGATTATTATGTAAATTATTATTGCGATTACGTCAGAAGGTATCTGTTGGCAATTAACAATAGCAGCGTTGCGAATTCAAAATTGGCAGAGCAAGGGTTGAACTCTTGGCAGTGGGCAAATTCACGAATGGGAGTGATAAGCAGGATCTTATATGAATTTGGAAAGACTAAACCCCTAAATCAGACTAAATTGGGGTTATGCTTACATATAACAAAAGAAACGTCTGTGCTGGTTATGGCTGCACTACAATTGGGTGCAAAAGTTACGATTTGTTCTGCTAATCCACTGTCAGTTCAGGATGACATAGCTGCGTTTCTTTTTACAAAGGGGGTAAGTGTTTTTGCTCGGAGAGATGAAACTGTGAAGCAATACAACGAAGGCATAAAAGGGGTATTGAATACGCGACCTGACGTTTTGGTCGATGACGGATCAGCTATGCATGTTGTCGCTCATTCTTCTGGGTCTGAAGGAATAGTAGGAGGAACTGAAGAAACTACTTCAGGAATCAGGAGGCTAAAGAGCTTGGAGAAGAAAGGAAAATTAAAGTATCCAGTCATTGGCGTAAACGATGCTCTCTCAAAACATCTTTTTGACAACAAGTATGGTACGGGACAAAGCACAATGGACGGAATTATCCGAATAACCACTCTGCTTATTGCAGGGAAGAATATAGTAGTGTGCGGTTACGGATCTGTGGGGAAGGGTGTAGCAATTCGGGCCAGAGGCTTTGGTGCCATCGTTACCGTAACAGAGACTAATGCGCATAGGGCACTTGAGGCACATATGGATGGCTTCATCGTTAAAAGACTAATTGATGCCGTCAGCGAGGGTGATATCTTCATAACATGTACCGGACAAATTCATGTAATAAGAAAGGAACACATTATCAAAATGAAGAGCGGCTCAATTCTTGCCAATGCAGGACATTTTGACATAGAGATAGACACTAAGTACTTGAAATCAAATTGTGATGACAGATATTTAGTAAGACGCTATTTAGAATGTTTCAGAATCAGGGGTAAGAGGATATATTTGCTGTCAAGTGGTCGGGTTGTAAATTTAGTCGGCTCCGAAGGGAATGCTCCAGAGGTAATGGCAATGTCATTCGCAAATCAACTGTTGTCAATAATCTACATATGTAGAAATCACCGAAATATGAAAAGAGCAGTTCACGATGTTCCTATAGAAATAGACCAATACGTTGCCTTAACCTCATTAAAATCACTTAATTTAAAGATAGACAAACTTACAGATGTTCAACTGAGGTATAGTAATTCTTACTAGGAAGACGACGATGTTAATGT
>JBAWET010000366.1:0-5902 GCA_049591355.1 Nitrososphaeraceae archaeon | reverse complement strand
TTTTCTTAACATCGTTTTATTGATCGCATCCATTACAGCTTGGACTGATACTACGACTACATCTTCCCCTGACTTCTTCGCAGAAACGACATTGCCGTCCAAATCCTCAACTTTTACAGTAACTTCGGCCAACGCATCGGAACCACCAGTGATGGAATCAAGTCGGTATTCACGTATACGTATGTTAGCCACTTCAGCTGCGATACTTTGTATTGCCTTGAGCGCGGCGTCTACAGGTCCCACGCCAGTTTCCGAAGCAATGAAATCCTTGCCATGCGTATTTAGTCTGACTACCGCCGTTGGTATTATGTTCATTCCAGTAACAATATGAAAATCATAAAGCTTGAATTTTTCATCAAATTTGTCGTTATTTAGTACGTCGCCAGCAATTGTCAATAGTTCCGATGTCGTAATCGACTTGCCCTTGTCTGCAATACTCTTTTGTCTTTCTACAATCGTATGTAATTGTTGTTCGGTAGGATCTATTCCAAATTCAGCCAACATTGCCCGGATACCGTGGGCACCGGCGTGTTTTCCGGCTTGTAACCATCTTTTTCTCCCAACGATTTCTGGACTAATAGGTTCATACGTTAGTGGATTACTGATTATCCCATGTGTGTGTATTCCAGATTCGTGTCCAAAAGCATTTTCGCCGATGATTGCCTTGTTTGGCTGAACAATCACACCCAGTGTGTTCGAGACAAATTTCGATATACCATACAATAACTGAGTATTGATGTTGTGATTTCTTCCGTACAGGCATTGCATGGCCATGACGAATTCTTCCAGTGAAGCATTGCCTGCTCTTTCCCCCACTCCATTAATTGTCACGTGTGCACAGCTCGCACCCGAAAGGATTCCGGCAATGGAATTTGCAACTGCTAAACCAAAGTCATCGTGACAATGCATGCTCACAGGAATATTCGTCGCCGATACTACATCTTTTACAAGCGATTTAATGTACTCGGGAGTGGCATATCCTACTGTGTCTGGGATATCTATTCGGTCTGCATGGACATTTGAAACTGCCCTGAATACTTTAAGCAAGAATTCTCTACTAGAGCGAGTTGCATCCTCCGCAGAAAATTCTACTTTTAAACCATGGTCTTTTGCATATTGTACAGCCCATACAGCCCGTTCCAAAACCTGCTCTTTGGACATCTTTAATTTGTACATCATGTGGATGTCGGATGTCGCAATGAATGTATGCACATAATTCACTTCACATTTTATGGCTGCATCAATATCTGATTGTACCGTGCGAGCAAGTGCGCAGACCTCACACTTCAATCCCTGCTTCACTATGCTTTTGATCCCTGCCATTTCACCCTCTGAAACAACAGGAAATCCTGCTTCGATCGCATCAACCCCTAGCTCATCAAGTTTGGTGGCGATTTTCAGTTTTAGTTCTGGCGTAATGGATACGCCAGGGGTTTGTTCACCATCCCTCAATGTTGTGTCAAATATTCTGACTTTTGATTTGTCTTCGTTCAAATTAGTTCCCTCTAAGGAGAGCTGACACGCCCGTGCGTGCCATCTCCACAATACCGTAGTGCTCAATTAGATTCTTAAATGCATCTATCTTATCCGGTGTCCCAGTTATTTCTACTGTGATAGATTTCTTTCCAATATCAAGAATGTTTGCCCTGAAAACTGACGCATAATTTGTTATCTCCATTTTTGTAGCAGAGTCAGTTGCTTGCATTTTTATTAACGCAAGTTCCCGATAAACTGTATTATCAACATCAAGTTGTTTTACTTCAACGACGTCTATCAGCTTTCGTAGTTGTTTTATAAGTTGATCTAAAGTGTATTCGTCTATCTTGGTGGTGATTGTCATCCTGGATAGATCGGGTTGCTCTGTAATACCTACTGTTATGCTTTCAATATTGAAATTACGTGCCCTAAAGAGATTTGTAATTCTGAATAACACTCCCGGCTTGTTCTCAACCAGAGAGGATATAATATGAAGATGTTTTGAACGTGGTTCAATTATTGACATTTTTTGCTAAGCTCCAGTTATCATATCTTTCAGACCTGTTCCCGGAGCAACAAATGGAAAGACATCTTCATCAGGATCTATGGGAATATCGATCACAGTAGGCAATTCGGACTTAAGCGCCGAGTTTATAGCCTTCTCCAATTCACTCATTGTTTCTACCCTGATCCCATTTGCACCATATGCCTCAGCAATTTTTACATAGTCAGGACAATTGTGTTGCTCTACGCCCATATATCGCCTATCATAGAATGTTCTCTGCCACTGAGCCACCATCCCTAACATGTAATTATTAAGCAAAAACACTATCACAGGAAGTTTTTCGATAACAGATACTGCTAAGGAATTTTCGGTCATATTAAAGGAACCATCGCCAGCAATGTCTACGACTGAAACCTCTGGTCTAGCAGCTTTGGCTCCTATAGATGCAGGAAAGCCAAACCCCATTGTTCCCAGTCCTGTTGAACTGAAAAATGTCCCAGGAGAAATAACGTCAAAATGTAAAGAAGCCCACATCTGGCATTGTCCCACTTCAGTAGTAACGATTGATTCAGGAGGCAATAGCTCGCGTAATTTTTTTAATGATTTCTTCGCGGTAATTTCCCTGGGATAATCCTTAAGTGTTTCAGAATAATAATCTATAAGTTCCTTCCTTCTCTTCAACCATTCATCCTCAAATCCCCTTTTTGTCACTTTCTTTGATATCATTTTTACCATAGTGCGCAAGGAGGATTTTACATCTCCTACAATAGCTAAGTCAACTGATTTGTTCTTACCTATCTCTGCTGGGTCAATATCCATATGGATTATATTCATTCCTTTCCCAAATTCATCGAATCTTCCAACGGATCTATCGGAAAATCTGGCGCCGACAGCAATGATAAGGTCTGCCTCAAGTATTATCCTATTTGCTTCGGGGTGTCCATGCATTCCAATTGGACCCATTGCCAATGGATGATTTTCCGGAAATGCTCCCTTACCTTTAAAAGTCGTTACCACGGGGGCCATAACCGACTCCGCTAGTGCTTGCAATTCTGAAAAAGCTCCTGATAGGATAACTCCACCTCCTGCCATAATGATTGGTTTTTGTGCCGCGAGTAACAATTCAACTGCTTTCCCCACGTTCGCCAAGTCAGGGTCTATGATTGGGTTATACCCTCTAACCTTTATCAGGTCTGGAAAATTGATATCGGCAGTGCTTTGTTGAACATCTTTTGGAATATCAATCAAGACTGGTCCTGGCCGTCCGCTTTCAGCAATATAAAACGACTTTTTTACCATCTCGGGAATTTCTACGGCAGTTCTGGGTTGGAAAGCATATTTTGTGCAGGGATTTGCGACTCCGATAATGTCAGTTTCTTGGAAGGCGTCTTTTCCAATCATTCCTAAGGGAACTTGGCCCGTGACCGCGATCATTGGGGAAGAGTCTGCATAGGCTGTTGCGATTCCCGTGATAAGATTCGTAGCTCCGGGTCCAGACGTGGCAAAGCAAACTCCAGCTTTTCGCTTGACGCGGGCGTAGCCATCTGCCATATGAGCAGCAGATTGTTCGTGCCTGACTAGAATGTGTCTAAAATCTGCATCCACAAGTGCATCGTAAATTGGCAAATTTGCCCCGCCAGGGAGACCAAAGATCACATCAACCCCCTCTTTTTCCAGCGAAGTAATAAGTGCTTTAGCACCAGTCATTTCTGTCATTGACAGAGTTATTCACAAATCATTTCTTATATATACTCGTTGTCCTTGAAATAAAAGAAAAATTTGGGAATAGCCCACACTATCATTGGAGAAATAGTTGCAAAAATATACTCACAATCATTTGCGAACAACCGTACCTCGGTTTCTCGACAATCCGAGTCGGTGCGTCACTATAGTTTTGAAAAAGATTAAAGATTGAAGTGGATTTCTAACTAACCGTGATAGAGGGACATTGGATAGGATAACCGGATCAGAAAGAGAAGACGACGACAATCATGTATACCAGAGCATTGCAGACGACATTTTCGAGAAATTTATTTCAAAAAGTAGAGTTATTGGTCTGGGGAGCGGACTAACAGTATCCTCAATTTTGAAGTGTATGAAGAGGCTACGAGAAAATCGAGACATCAAATTCGTGACTACATCGTTGCAGATAAAAAATAGTGCACAAGCCATTGGCCTGAACATGATTGATGAAAGTTACATTCCAGATATTGACTTTGTAATGGACGGAGCGGATCAAATAGATTCTCATTTTAACATGATTAAGGGAGGCGGTGGTGCCCTATTACGAGAAAAGATTGTTATTTCTGCAGCGAAAAGTTTTGTCATAGTAGGTCATTCAAATAAATATGTGGACACATTCAATATACCAATACCTATAGAAGTTCATCCATTTGCAAGAAGTTTTGTTCTAAATGAATTGTTAAGGATTGGCGCGACACCTAAACTACGTATGCTTGATAAGGGTTATCCCTTTGTAACGGAGAATGGAAACATAATCTACGACACTATCTATACTCCCTTTCAAGAGATGCACGAAATAGAGATAAAGATAAAAACTATTCCTGGGGTGTTGGAGGTAGGAATATTTACAAAACGTGCCGATGCTTACTATGTGATAAATCCGAATAATTCATTTACTATCCTCAATTCGTCTAATACCAGATAAGTTGTCTCAGCAATCTCGGTTCGAAATCTAATAATATTCGCCAAAACTACAAAAAAATCAAGAAGGAGTTATACTTATTTGGAAGATAGGTTGAATACGTACTGCGATACATGAAAAATTATCATTTGTTTTTGATGCTTAGTTCAGTGTCATCATTATTGTTGTTTTGGATACCGAATTTTTCAACCATCTCTTTATCTCTTAATTGTCTCGGAGAAGGATGTTCTGCAAACGCAGATGGATGTTTTAGTTCTGCATGCAAGGCATTACAACAGAAAGGGAATTCCAGGGGACATGGCTCCGATCCTAGCTCCGATCCTAGCTCCGATCCTAGCTCCGATCCTAGCTCTAAAAATGACGAGTCTCTAGTCCAAGGCAATTGGTTTAAAGATGGACTGGACGACAGTGTTGGAAAGTTAACTGAAGAAACACAAATAACATGCATGCCAGATTGCATAACCTGTGAGGATGGCTTTTCCAAATGTCAAGAAAATGCAAACGACAAATTTGATTATAGAGGGAACATTCCACTATCAATACTAGATAATCAGCTGTTAGATTTAGGTGACGTTCATAGTGAGGTTAACAAACTCAAAAGTGAAGATTTTGGTACTCGAACTTTATCAATAATAATTAAGGGTGGCATGTATTACCCTGAGACTTACGGAAATACAAATAAAAATCAAGTAAACAATAGTTCTTTGTCTTTGAAGAATGGCACTAGGGTCACCTGGATTAATCTTGATCAGAATACTAAACACAGTATAACGGTTATTAACGATATAACCGACAGAAAACTGTTTGAGAAAATGATACCCTTTGCAGGAACTGCAGAATATATATTTAGTACTGCAGGGGATTATCTATTTTTTGATAAAGAGCACCCGTATTTGAACGGAAGGATAAAAGTAAATGATAATTATGATGCGACGAGAAATGTGAAGATGTAAGTTACAGATTAGTATATTATCTGACTGTCCTTCACTGTTGTTTGTTCTGGCTATTTCAGCTAAATTTGAAGTAAAAAAAGATGATTGCTACACAATTAATTATCTCTTCTCTATTGAGATGGTAAAATCGGTATGACTTAATGGAGAGCCACAACTTCTACATAGACGATTGGTAGGTTTCAACATGTCTCTAACTGATTTAAGATAGAGGGACCTGTTTGCCAAATTTCCACATTTAGCACACATTATTTCAATGTTCGGGCAAGACAAATATTATAAATCTCACGCACGAATATCTTAATT
>JBAWET010000365.1:0-3922 GCA_049591355.1 Nitrososphaeraceae archaeon | reverse complement strand
AGGTAGGCTAGGTCTAAAGGTATGGAAAATATTACATAGTTGATCGTGTCACGATTTGGCAATAAACCGAAGGATGAGAGAAAACAATTCAAACTTCATTCATCGAAATTTGTTTTTGCTGAGTCATCCAAGATTTCATATACATCGGCATCAGGGATAAGAGACCATTGGATGATTATTCTCTTCCAATATGGTTAATTCCAATTGCCGTATGGAAAATTTTTTAACTTGTATTCCTTAAAGGATTGGCCTACAATTATTGAGACTGATCCCTCTCAAGGTGAAATAGCGAGCTTCGCTCCTTTTATCTTATTGGTCAGCAGGTAACAGTTCAATTCATAAAAACCAAAAATATTTTCGCAATCTATTTGTATGACGTATGAGTGATTCACGAGAAGTAATTAATGTTTACAGGAATAATAAGTGGAACAGGAACAATAAAGTCCATAACGGGGTCTAAAAGAACTAGTAATTCAGATAGACGTATCAGACTTGAATTGGGAAGAGTGGGAAAAGGTCTTAAGATTGGTGATAGCGTAAGCGTTAATGGTACGTGCCTAACCGTAATCGTCTTGAAGAAAACTGCTGCAGAATTTGAAATTGTCAAAGAGACAATGGATAGGACAACATTGGGATCCTTCAAGGATGGAGAATCTGTGAATATAGAGAGAAGTTTAAAGCTGAGCGATAGGTTCGAAGGACATATCGTTCTAGGGCACGTTGACGGAGTCGGAGAAATTTCTGATGTAATTAAATTCCCAGCTGAAATAAAGATGTGGATAAGGGTCAAAGGCAAAGAAATGATGAAATATTTAGTTCCTAAAGGGTCCGTCACGGTAGACGGAATAAGCCTTACGGTAGTCGACGTCGGAAAAAATAAATTCTCTGTAGCTTTGGTGCCTCATACAGTTTCAAAAACAACGATAGGAACCAAAGTCAGAGGAGATACAGTTAACCTAGAATTCGATATACTAAGTAAATACCTAGCCAATCTTATACCAAAAAATTAGTAATTACTCGAAAAACAGTAAAGCATATAATTAATTTCAATTCCAATAACTCTAGTGTCAAGACTAGACGACGCGGTTTCTGCTCTGAGATCTGGAAGATTCATTATGATCCATGATGACGAGTCTAGAGAGGACGAAGTCGACCTGGTCATGGCCGCACAATTTGTAAGACCTAGAAGTGTCGCAGAAATGAGGAACATGGCAGGAGGTATGATATGCTTGGCAATTTCAAACGAAGCCGCAAAAATATTAGGATTAATGTATATGCACGAAATGCTGCGTCGTATATCAACTAATAATTTCACTCTTTCTAAAATAATATTTGGAATCACTCCATACGGAGATAAACCATCGTTTTCAATTTCTATAAATCATATAGATACCTATACTGGTATCACTGACGCAGATAGAGCTCTTACTATTAGTGAGATGGCCAAAATATGCACAGAAATGGATAATGACGGCAGAGATCAATTTGTCAGATACTTTCGTACTCCGGGGCATGTTCCATTGTTGATAGCGGCAAAAGGTTTGATACAGGAAAGGATGGGACATACCGAATTGGGCGTATACTTAATGAAGTTGGCAAAATTAGTCCCTTCAGTAGTGATTTGCGAGATGTTAGATTCAGAAACATACAAGGCGCTAAACATACAGAAGGCAAAGGAGATCTCAGTCAAGAGAGACATACCCATACTTCAAGCAAACGAAATTAAACAATATAATGGTTTGAAACGATAGTTGGACAAGACCAGGTTAGGCATTATTGTTGCAGAATTCAACAGTCGTATTACAATGGAAATGCTTGAAGTGGCGAAGGCTCAAGCGGAATTAAGGAACGCAGCAATTAGATACATCTGTTTCGTTCCAGGAACCTTTGATATGCCTCTACTAATAGAGGAGCTTATAAAGAAAAAAGACGTAGATGCTATAGTAACACTAGGTTGCGTCATAAAAGGTGAAACAGGGCACGACAGAATAGTTGCAAATACCGCGGCAAGGTTTATTGCTGAATTATCATTCAAATATCATAAACCTGTATCTCTTGGCATCTCAGGCCCTGATATGACCGTCCAGCAGGCACGCAATAGAATTACAACTGTTTCCAGGAGAGCTGTAGATGCAGCAGTTAACATGGTTGACCGATTAAGAAAATTAAGGGATCTGGAAGAAGATGATGAAAAAATGGGAGTGATCATAATAGATTGAGCATACAGATTTCCATTATTAAAATAGAAGGATATGGACCGTGGACATTAGAACTTGGAAGTGACAGAGAAGCTCAATTGCAGATGCTGCAAGCAAAACTGTATTACGATTTGCAAAAACTGTTCTCTGAAAAGGATTGTCTCGTCTATCAGAATAGGCAGGATGAATTATTTGCTGTCACAAATGGACTTTCCGTGGAGGATCATTCTATTATTCTTTCATATATCTCAGGATCGTATAGAGAAATTAATTTATCAATGGCCATAGGGATAGGTTCGACACCGCTGGATGCGAGTCTTAACGCATATTGTGCACGACGCCATAATAATCAACTTAGAACAGATGTACCTTTATATGGTAATCATAAGTACTTACTGTCGTCTAGACACCAGAGTACAATACGATCTGACATGACGGTCCAAATAATGCATTTAGACATCGATGGTTCAACAAAGTTCAGCAACATGATTTCCCCATATGAAGTTAGTACTTTTATAATTAGGATTTTTTCAAGAATTGCGGATGAATTCGTAAATAAGAAATCCATGACTTTCTATTTAGGCGGCGATAACTTTATGATCGTATCAGATACAATTCCTTCAGAAGAGGTAAAATCAATTATAAGTAACATCTGTGAACAATTGAAAGTGAAATTGAATTGTGGTATCGGTATAGCAAAAACCGCTAGGGAAGCAGCTGGTGCAGCAACAGGGGCATTGGATACAATTCGCAAGCTCCGCAAAGAAGGCATTATTCATCAAGTTTACGAGATCAGATGTCTCTGATTATCAAGAACATAAGTCTATTACTAGAGAGTGATCTCGAGTTCATAAATTGTGGATATATAGTCATAGGAAAAGACGGTCTAATTAGCCACGCAGGACAAGGTGATTTTCGTAATACAAACAAGGATGATAAGGTGTTTGACGGAGAAGGATTATTGGCATGTCCAGGATTCGTGAACGCCCACACACATATCGGTGATTCAATTGGAAAGGATATAGCTATAGATATTGATTTGGATCTGGATCAAATGATTCATCCGTTACATGGGCTTAAGAAAAAAATTTTGGACAATAGCGACAGAGACCACCTTATCACATTCATTAAAAGCAGTGCTCGATCAATGTTGAAGAGAGGAATTGTTGCTTTTGCAGATTTCAGAGAAGGTGGAAGTGAAGGAATCAAGTTGCTAAATGATGCTTTATTTGGTACACCGATAAAATACGTAGCGTTAGGTCGTCCTGAATATTATTTCACTATCCACCCATCGAGTGATGGGGAAAAGGTGGATAGGTATCCGTACAAGAGTCCGAAAGAAACACTGTCCACCAATTTTAACAAAACGTCTCATAAAATACTGGAGGTATGTGACGGTTTTGGCATCAGCGGTGCTAATGAAAATTCAGACGAGTCCCTGAACCAGTATAGAAAAGTAGCTCATGAGTATAGAGAGAAATCGAGAAGAAATATCATCGTGGCAATCCATGCAGCAGAGTCAGAACAGACTGTAACATTTTCAGTTTCTGCTACGGGGAAGAGTGAGGTTCAGAGAATTCTTCTAAATCTCATGCCTGATTTCATTGTCCATATGACCAATGCTTCTGACGAGGATATTACCAGAGTAGCTGAGCAAGGAGTCGGGATAGTAGTATGCCCACGATCAAATGGGATATTAGGAGTGGGCTTTCCTAGAGTCGCAA
>JBAWET010000364.1:0-28280 GCA_049591355.1 Nitrososphaeraceae archaeon | reverse complement strand
TGTATCGAAGCGTGTCCTGTGAATGTCTATGAGTGGCTAGACACCCCTGGACATCCAGCATCTGATAAAAAGCCATTCATGATTCGGGAGAAGGACTGTATATTCTGTATGGCCTGTGAAAATGTGTGTCCGCCTCAATGCGTAAAGATATTCACTAAATGACTTTATCAGGTCTAACACTACGATACTAGAAAAACCAATGCTTAGAATAAAATTTACAGCTATGATTTGCATTATTTGCGTCAATAATTCATGAGGAAAAGATTCAGGCTCGTCGCAACTGGAGGAACGTTTGACATTCTACATGAAGGTCACTATGCGCTGCTTTCGAGATCTTTTCAGTTAGGTGAACGTGTTATAATTGGCATTACAAGTGATGACTATGCTCTCAAGGAAAAGGGTTGCCAAACAATTCTTCATGGTTATAATAAAAGAGCAAGACAATTAGAGCACGCAATCCATTCAAAATTTGGGGACGTTAAATATACGATAAGTAAGCTCGAGAATTTCTATGGTCCCACAGTATTATCCAATGAAGTCGAGGCTATTATCGCCAGCCAAGAGACAAAAGGAAACGGAATAAAAATAAACAAATTACGTAAGAAGAACGGGCTTAAACTGCTCAAGATAATTACTGTCCCAATAATCAAATCCGAAGATGGATTGAGGCTATCTTCAAGTAGAATTCGCTCAGGTGAAATTGACAGCACAGGAAGATTACTAAAGAGGGTTAAAAATAGGTAGACGTTTGTGTAGTTTTGTATTCGTCTTGTTTTTAATACCCTTGAAATGATATCAAACAACGAATGTTAGGCCTGTGGAATAGCGCGATAATTGGAACAATATCTAAATCGTCAAATGAAAATTTGATTTAGATAATACAGCAAAGTGAGTGAAATTAACTTGGTGATCCAACCTGCTCCAAAATTAACTTGCACGATTGATGCGTATAATGGTATTTTGCCGAATAATTTTCGTTTACTAAATCTCGAGCAAATTGTCTATATAGGTCACTTGCAACCTATGATCATTATGTCTTATTGACTTAATTGACTTCTTTTTGAATGTAAGATCTCTTACAAAACCGTTTAGGGTGTTAGCACTTTCAATATCCCTCATTATCACAGAATGGCATGATTTGTCTTTTAACATGATAACAACTTCACTTTCAACAGTTTTTACGATACCCAGCAAATAGGTCAATTCATCGCTGGTGTGTGATAACATACCTTCAAGTTTTTCTGCCTCATAGGTATCAAGGCATTCAAGATTGATAGAACCTACCAATTTTTTCATCAATCCTATTGATGTTATCTCTATTTACTCCTTATACATGAATTGCGACACCATATCCTTGGCCTTTTCTCTACGTTTTTGAAAATCAGTGAGGAACGATACAGAGTTACTCGAGAGGTCTTGCTTACATTCGCCACATAATAGATTTCCGCTTCTACACTTTAACGCTCTCTCCTTCGATTCTTTAGGATTGTCAAACATATACTGTAGATAAGAGAAGACTGGACAGATATCAGGATTGCCGCCTAGTTTCCTCTGCAACGCTACAGTTGGTTGTCCACCGGTAAACGCGACTGAGACCTTATCTTCTACAGTTTCAGAGTCATCACTTGTAAATACGGCGGTTTTAGGTTTGGAGGAAGACATTTTTCCAGATGTTTCTAGTGATGGTAAAAATTTGCTATGTATTTGGGCAGGTTTATAATAACCCATTTTCTCCGCAACATCACGTGTTATTCTCCAATAAGGATCTTGATCAATTGCTGCGGGTATCAAAACTGGCGTTGGTTTATTTTCAATCAATGAAGGTAAAAAACAAGGCACTGCTTGGATTGGAGGAAATCCTATCATACCTATATTAGTTGAATTTGTAAAGCCAAACACAGCTCTTGCTGTAGAAAAAGTGATCCTTTTTGCTATTTCAAGTGCCATGGGATAAAGATGTTTTATATGTTTGGTATCGACTATGATCTTAGTTTTTTCTGGTTTAAATCCGATTGCAATAATATCTAAAATATTCTCATCAGTAAAAGCAGATATCTCCGTCACCGTCTTGTTGTGTCCATGTAGGAATTTTTCGTCGTCCGTTAGTTGGAACAGCAGCGGGGCGTCGAATTTGTCCTGCAGATACTTAGTAAACATCCAAGGCATCAGATGACCTAAGTGAACCTTGCCCGAAGGACCCCGGCCGGTATAAAGATAAAATTTTTCTCCCTTTTGATACCTATCCAGTATCCAGTCAAAATCACGATGTGAGAAGAAGAAATCGAGTTCTAAAAGCGGATGAATTTCGCCAGTCATAGACGCCAACTTTTTCAACAGGTCCGCTGTTATCCTTTGAGTTCCAAATTTTTCGATTAAATTATCATAGTTAACTGAACCAGTGACCGACCAAGGAGTAACATCAAATTCGTTAGCTTCATTTCCTGCGCTTTCATTTCGAAACTCGTGGGTCATGTCAGTTTCTGTGCTAAGATGAACTGAGGTTTAAAGGTTTAAAAAGTGTACCCCTCCTGATTCTTTCATCTTCAGATGACTCAGCCTTCTTTACATCCTATCGAAAGGAAAATTCTTCTTCTACTAAGCAGTAGACCTACTCAATCTGCCGAGATGAATACTATTACAAAAGAATTGAGCATGCCAATAGACCAAGTACGACGAGGAATTGAATGGCTAAAGTTTAAGAATCTAGTAAAGATCGTTACCGAGACATCTACCTATCTCAGCACAGTTTTGAAGGAAGGGACACCCGAAGCAAAATTGCCTGAAAGAAAGATTGTAGAACTCATCTCAAAGATTGGTGGTGATTCAATAGATATAAAGGACCTTGCCAAGGAGAAAAAGATTTCTCCTTCAGAATTTAATGCCGGTTTGATGAATGCGTTAAAAAACGGTTGGATCACTAAAATTGGTACTACTATTACTATCAATACATCTTCTCAAAAATCCTCTCCTGAGGAAAAATTATTACACAGGTTATTGAAAGAAGAACAGATTAACATATCGAATTTGGGAAATGATGAGATCCGGGCTTATGAATTGCTAAGGAAGCGACCTGGGTTTATAAGTGAAAAAAATGAAAGCAATCATAAGATCCATTTATTACAGGCAGGACACAATATTTCCCAAACATTAACACAATCTAATTCTGAGGACGAAGTTATTAAGATCACCTCCGAGTTATTACGTTCTGGCAAATGGAAACATTTGAAATTCAGAGGTTTGGACGTTTCTTCTCCCGTTCAGAATCATAGTCTTGGCAGGACCCACCCTCTGACAGATTTGATAAGCGAAGTGAAGGAAATCTTCATCTCTATGGGCTTTTCGGAAATTGAAGGGCCAATGATCCAGTCTAGTTTTTGGAATTTTGACGTATTGTTTACACCTCAGGATCACCCTGCACGTGAGATGCAAGATACGTTCTATATTCATGGCAATATGCCTACCGAGGACATTGACAACACTGTTCTAAATAGAGTTTCAGATATTCATTCGAAATGCTGGAAATATAAATGGAACGTTGAAGAGGCAACAAGGCATGTATTGAGAACTCATACGACAGCAGTAACTCTTAGATATTTAGCTGAGAATAAACAGGATGAAGCTAGAATTTTCTCAGTCGGCAGAGTTTTTAGAAACGAAAAAATGACATATAAGCACCTAATGGAATTCCACCAAGTTGAAGGGGTGGTTACTGGTAAAGATCTTACTTTGAGGGACTTGATGGGATTACAAACGCTTTTCTATTCAAGGCTTGGCATAAAGAAAGTAAAATTTTGGCCGACCTATTTTCCGTATACAGAGCCATCTCTTCAATCCATGGTATTTATTGAGGAAACAGGCAAGTGGATTGAATTGTTCGGCATGGGAATATTTAGACCAGAGGTAACTGCATCGGTAGGGCTCACCGGTAACGTTTTGGCATGGGGTGGCGGTCTTGAAAGAATAGCCATGATCCGGTACGGGCTAAATGATGTACGAGAACTGTATGAAAATCGATTGTCGTGGTTACGGAGTGTTCCGATTTGCCGGTTGTAAGCTTTCCTGTTCGAAAGATTAAAGAATTTTTTCCCGGATATGATGTTAATAGTATAGTGGATATATTACCTTACATAGGACTCGATATAGAATATGTCGATGAGGACGAAATTAGAGTAGAATATAGTCCGAATAGGCCAGATTTTTCGTCATATTATGGAATTGCTAGAAGTTTGAAAGGGCTTCTTGAAATAGAGATGGGGATACCCAATGTCAAAATCATACAAGGCAAAGATTATGTGATTAGTGTTAATAAATCAGTTTCTCACATAAGACCATTCATTGTTGGTCTAGTAGCAAAAAATGGCAGTCTAGATGATGAATCGATAAGAAACCTCGTAGGAATGCAAGAAGATCTTCATAATGGTCTCGGAAGGCGAAGAGCTAAAGCATCTATTGGTTTTCACGATCTCTCAAAATTAGAATTTCCTTTAAGATATGACACTGTATCGTCCAACGCTTCGTTTTCACCTTTGGGATTCAAAGAGGCGGTCACAATAGCTGAGATTTTGAGAGAGACTGAGGCAGGAAGAAAACATGGTAAAATTTTGCCTTCCACTAAAATCTTTCCTGTACTTCTCGATGGTTCGGACCAGATTATTTCACTTCCGCCGATAATTAACGGCGACAGCACAAAAATCAATCGTAATTCCAGAGATTTATTCGTCGAAGCCACTGGCACTAATTTATCCCTATTAGAAGATGTGCTAGCAATTATGGCAATCACCCTATCCGACATGAAATTTGACATAGAAAGTGTAGTTATTTTTTATGGTAAAGAAAGTATTGTATCTCCCAATCTGCAACTTAGGAAATTTGAAGGACTGGAATTGAGTTATGTAAACAATGTCCTTGGCATTAAAATCACACCAGAACTTGCTCTAAAATGTCTCAAAAAGAGTAGGCTAGATGGCCTGATTGATGGTTGTAAAATTACATGTAATGTTCCCCGTTATAGGACAGATATTAGTGAGGCTATTGATTTGGTGGAAGATATTGGCATAGGCTTTGGAATATTCAATCTAGACCCAAGCCTTCCTGCGTACAGGTTCTCAGGAAAAAAGAGTCGCAACACAATAATATCTGAAAAGATCAGGCAGACTCTCGTTGGAATGGGGTTAATAGAAAATGTAAATTTCAGTCTTATCAGCAGGACACTTGAACATGAATATGTCAATCGAGATATTGATTATAAGGATGTTGTAGCAGTAGTCGGATCAAAAAGTGAAGAGCATGAAATCTTAAGAAGTTCTCTTCTTCCTTCTTTACTAAGGTCGTTATCTCATAATATCCACGAAGAGTATCCACAAAGACTTTTTGAAATCGGAAAGGTGTTTTCGTTGGAGGAAGATCCTTTTGAAAGGTGGAGTCTTTGCTCCGTGATAGCACATGATGAAGCGGATTACACGGAAGCGAAATCAATTGTTCAGACATTAATGGGTGTTGGACTCGGAAAAGAACTCGAAACTATTTCAGCTATAATTCCGACCTATTTAGAAGGTCGAGGTGCATACTTGTATGTCGCAGATACAAAGGTTGGAGTTATCGGAGAGATTTCTCCTTCAATCATTGAAAATTTTAAGATCAGGGTTCCTGTTGCGTCGTTCGAGATAGATTTGACTAAGTTGGTTACTTTTGTTTAGATTCGCAGTATGTTTATAACGTCTAACCTCGAGATCAAGTTATCCTTGTTCCATCTAGAAAATGGAAATGGTGCCCCGTTATAGAGAGTGCACTAGGAGGGTACACATGGTGTACGGCTACCAATGACTAGTTGTGGGTCAGAGACGGGGTATATTTTTTACATCCGAATGAACTTTATTGTAAGTTCCGAACAGGTTTGGTAACGAATTATACTTAGAGTTGATTCAAATGACTTATGCGGATATACACATTCCAATAACTGGTTATCAAGACTGTGTTGAAAACTCACTGAAATAATATACTCAGACACATTGCAACTTCAAATGACAGATAGGCACAATTCTACGATCTTCAAAAAAGATACGTAAGAACATAGGAGTCGCAAATTGTGCGATATTTAGTTTTTATCCTTGTTATCATTTTACTTAGATTCCAATTTATAGATACTTTCCGATTTGGCTAGTTAGTCAAATCACTGAGGCACTTAACTATTATATACTTGATTTCGTCAGATACTCCATACTCTTTTAGAATCTCTTGGTGATTTAAGAAAAAAGTTTTCCTAAATTCGGGATCTTCCGCAGCTTTCTTTAGTATTCTACTAACAGTTTGTAAACTTTCGTTGGTGTTGCTATTATTCAAATCTATATCAAAGTCAAATTCATTCAGGTCAAATATAAGACTATGGAGTCAGTAAAATTGATATGAACAAAGAAAAAGTTAGTATATTGTATTGAACCTAACGCCGCTTGACCTGCAAAGTAGGAAGAAGTGGACGAAGTCAGGAACGTCAAGGGTAAAACCAGTTGAACAAACCCTTAGAGAAGTTCTTCCTCTTACCGAGAAGATCGGGGTAACGAGACTGGCAGACATAACTGATATGGATATTCTAAAAATTCCAAATTATTCTGCGGTGCTACCAGGTACAGAAGACTATATTTGGGTATATAGCGGTAAAGGTCTGACCAGGCACCATGCTCAGGCTAGTGCATTAATGGAAAGTATTGAAAGATACTGTTCACTTCCTTCCGGCGCTCCAAAGAATATGATTCAAGGGTCCTATGATGATCTTAGCAAGAAATTCAACGTACTTCATCCTTCGAGTGTTGTTGAGCCCATGACATTTCAGTATACTGAAGACATGGTAATGGATTTCCTTCCAGGTTTCGATCTAATGAATAAGGAATTCTTGTTGGTACCTGCACCCATTGCTCTCTTCAAATATTCGGCAAGGCAGCCAGCAATAAATCCCTTCGCGTATCACCACACAAATGGCCTTGCTTCTGGCAATGTAATGGAAGAAGCAATATGCCATTCTCTATGTGAAGTTATAGAAAGAGATGCGATTAGCATGGCACAACTCAAGGCTAGTGCAGTACATTTTCACATTCTAAAAACGGTTGAGAACTCTCTTAACTCGAATGGATATTATGTTACTCCGATTACCGCGACCGACTATGTGGATGACAATTCTATTTTTCCTGACGTAGAAATCCATGATATCGAATTTGAACCTATTACTAGACTTGGTAAAAAATTCCAGAAAGCGAATATCCCGCTAATAATAAAGAACGTAACATCAGAGATTGGGATCCCCACTTTTAACGCCGCTAGCATAGAATGGATTACCCATGATTATGGCTATTTAGTAGAAGGACATGGTACGCATCCTGATGCAAGAATCGCTTTACTCAGGGCAATCACGGAAGTGTCCCAATCCAGGGCCGCTAACATACAAGGAGCTAGAGATGACCTAAGAAAAATTCCATATGGAGAAAACAATACGGATGATCAAAGGTCATGGCAATTCATGAAATCGAGAGACATGATTAGGTTCTCTGACATCAAGTCTTTTATCAATGAAGATATTTTGGATGACATTAAGTTGATTCTTACCAAACTTGACGAAAACGACTTAAATCAAGTAATTGTTGTCAACCTAACTAACCCGAGTGTTGGCATCCCTGTAGTAAGAACTATTGTTCCAGGACTTGAAATGTATAAAATTACGAAATCGGTCATCGGTAGAAGAGGACGAGCTTGTTTCAAGGTATGAACAGACCTCTTGTTTTTCTCGGTCCAAGTCTAAATCGCGAAGATGCACAGAAGATTTTAGATGCAGAATATAGAGACCCGGCAAAGAAGGGTGATTTTTTAAAATTGGCTACATTTTCTGAGGGAAAACGCATTATTGGATTTGTTGATGGTGTTTTTCTACACGATTATCCCCCTTCACCCATTGAAGTTTACCAGCTATTGGTAATGCCAAATATTATGCTTGTAGGATCCTCCAGCCTTGGGGCATTGAGGGCCGTTGAACTTGAGAAATATGGAATGGCGGGTGTAGGGAAAATATTTGAGCTTTACAGGAAAAAGATTCTATTTGCTGATGATGAGGTTGCTGTAACCTTTGTTCAAGGAGAAAATATATTACAATCTGAGGCTATGATCGATATAAGATTTAATCTGTTTCTTGCCAAAAGATTGGGGATTATTGATGAGTACTGTAGAAAAATGGTAACAAAAGTTGGCAAAAATCTTTATTTTCCCTATCGTAACTATGATTATATTATCAGTATTTCGCAAAAAGAATACCCTCCACTATCTGAACAATTGGAAAAATTCAAACTCCATCTAACGAACAACAGGGACAGCCTTAAGGCTAGAGATACGATAAAATTGCTCAAATATTTGAAGATATTAGCTGAACATTAAGATAGCAATTTTGTGAAAAAATCAGCTGCAGTATACGTTATCATCTAAATCTAGATCTAAATCTAAAATCATATTGAAGTTTCCCAAGACTCGCCCTAAAATTCATTCGGCAGAAAGATCCCAATAATTTGCGTCGTTGAATTCATCAACTGGTTTTCCTAACCTTTTCCAATCTTTAAATGATTTTGAGTATAATCTTACGTTCTTAACTCCAGCCATTTTCAGAGCATAATAAGCGAGTCCTGACAGGGTACCCACGCTACCACAATAGGCAATTACTTCTGATTCTGAAGATATTCTCCTGTTTTCTAGGAAACGCTTTATCTCAGAAGTATTGCGAAGAATACTCTCTTGTGTTCCCAACATAGTGTAAGGGAGATTAGTTGCTCCGGGGATGTGTTCAGTTAGAAAGTTTAACCTCTCTCTTGAATCCAACAGGAAATTGTTCTCCATTCCTTGAGTTCTTTCCACGTATTCTGCATCAGCGTAAATATCTTTGTTAACATTCATAGAATGGTGTGTTAAGGGGAATTTGTTAATTTTCTTCTCTGTTTCAAGTCCATGATTTTTCCATTGACTAAACGTTAATTCAAGGAGTGAAGTATTAGCATGGCCTGCATATTGAAATGTCCATGCAACTCTTGCGGCCAAAGCACCGAAAGTATCATCATATACAGCTACCGGCGTATGATCACCTATGCCAGCATCTTGCATAATGGTAATCACCTTTTCAGTAGATTCGGCGTCAAGTACGGAGGCCAATGGTATTGAAACGGCACTCTCAATATGCCCTTGGTTGTATTCCTCGGTCCTGCGCACATCTACAACACGTATAGCTTTCTTCCTGATCAGTGTCCTTAGAGTATCAACATCAATTAGATAAGAGAGGATAGGTTGCACACTTTGTTCTCCTTTTCCAGTTTCGTTTAAAGAATTTGACTTTTTTGGCTTCTTTGAAGTTCTGTTCTCATATTTGGGATTAATAACAGACTGGGATTTTTTTTTCTTGGCTGAAATTATTGGCGATGGAGTAGAAATCAAGCAGCACATTCGCCCTTGGCAGTCTTGGCAGTAAATTTGACATCATTCCCATAGTCACGATAAGATTCTGGATCTTCAGTAATTGAAGGCAGATTTGTAACACTAGACAATGCCAATTTGATATCGTCTAAATTCCTTACTTTTTTGTTTCCCTGACCTTTGACAATTCCTGTGATCCATGCATCCAAAGATTCGTTTCCTGTTCGCTCTTCCCTATAAATCTCTACAATCTTCAAAATTGTATCAATTACCCTTTTGGCTGGAACCCGCATCACATTTTTCCCTAACTCACCGTTTTCTTCTGCACTACCACCAAAAAGCATCGTGTAGGTAGGAGCCATTGAACCAGATATTCTAGACGCACCGCCAAAGAATCCAATAGTAGCAATTTCATGTTGTCCACATGAATTCGGACAACCACTAATCTTGATGGTACTATGACTTAGTGAATCGTCTGTATCCAGTCCGAGTTGAAGTAACTTTAGTTGTACCTCTTTTGCCAACCTATGTGAATTGGTTATGGCCAGATTGCACGAAGTAGTACCAGAACAGCCGACCGCAGACGCTATTGTCAGTGCGCCTGGATTTGCCAAACCAATATTTGAAAGTTTGTCGTAAAAATTCGACAAATCCTCAGTCCGAACAAATCGGATCGCGAAATTTTGATTTGGAGTATTCCGGGCAGATTGTTCCGCTGAAAGATCACGAATTATGCCAGCCAAACCCCTCAATTGACTCGATGTAATATCTCCTGCTCCCAGAGTTACAAAAACAACATTGTAACCTTCCTGTCTTTGAGCCACAACATTCGTGTGCACCCATCTATCATACGTAGAGGTATCAGGATTGATTCTTTCGTTAATGACTGGAAGTTTTATCTTCGCTCGGGTCGACTCGGGCAATTGTCTTGAGACATCTTTTTCGGATTTGAAATCAAAAGACTTGGCAGTTGAATAAGATATAGTCATGTCTACAATGCTCCTTTCCTTAAGAACCAGTTGCTGGAATTTGGTCCATCCCATTTCGTGGACAAGATATCTCATCCTATTTCTAGCCATATTCTCACGATTTCCGTGTCTATCGAAAAGCCTTATCACTGCCATGCAAGTCGCCAGAACCTTGTCCTCAGGAGTGAAATCTTCTAATTCATGGCCAATGAAAGAGGCAGCACCGAGTCCCCCACCCAAATATATTTTAAATCCTTGGAGTTCATCCCTCTTTGAGGGAACAAGCCCAATATCTGCCACTCTCATTAATCCGTGTTTCTGACAACATCCAAAGTTAATCTTGAATTTACGGGGAAGATTTTGACACATGGGGTTACGAAGAAAGAATCTAGCAATTGCCATGGCGTAGGGTGTCGGATCAAACAATTCATCTGAGCATACGCCTGCAAAGTGACTGCACATTACATTTCTAACTGTATTTCCGCAAGCTTCTCGAGTAGTCAGTCCAACTTCAACAAGACCTCGCATCACCTCACTTACGTCTTCCAACTGAACCCAATGTAATTGAATATTCTGACGAGTGGAAACGTGAGCTGATCCGATAGAAAATGCCTCAGCCAATGATGCAATCTTCTCTAATTGTTCTGGAGTTATCTCTCCACTTGGTATCTTTATTCTTACCATGCTGTAATTTTGCTGAAGGCGCGATCCGTATGCACCGTGTTGAAGACGGAATCGACGAAAATCGTCTTCTGAAATTTTCCCTTGTCTGAAGAGTTTAACTCTCTGACTAAAAATGTCCGTCTCCTCTTCTCGGCCCCATCTAGGATTAGATTTGGGCGAATATAATGACTTCTTGGTATGCGAATTATTAAGGACGTTCTTCAAAGATATCTATTTTCTCTTCTCTGTTCAAAACCATATATTTTTTGTGGATACAGGCCATTTTTGTACCATAGTCACAAAATGTTGGAATTTATTGAGCACAGTTAGTTTATAATACCCCTGGTTTTCTGTCTTCAGAATTCCCGGAAAGTTAGAGTCACTCAATAATGATTTTATAATCAATACCCTTATTCAGGGAATTACCTTCAGTGGATGGGGAGAGATTTGAACTCTCGACCACCTGCGTGTGAGGCAGGTATCCTAACCGGGCTAGACCACCCATCCGAGTTATATGGCATTTCGAAGTTCGATTTTTTGCAGGTCGATGTTATATTAAAATCTTGATGCATAGTATTTCGTAGTATTACGCACACTTATGTGATGACTAATGCAACATCATACTAAGTTCCTTCGCCGAAACCCTCAAGGTAAATCCTTTGTTCTGGCGTAAGAAAATCTATTTGGAGGCCCATGGACTCTAGCTTAGCTTTAGCAATTTCTTGATCTTGAGATTTCTCTACGTCATAAACAGCTGGTGTCAGAGATCCTTTCAAATTAGCTAACTTTAAAACAGAAAGGAGCTGATTGGCGAAGCTCATGTCCATAACTTCAGATGGATGTCCTTCCGCAGCAGCAAGGTTAACGAGTCTGCCTTCACCAATAAGATATATTTTGTTTCCATTTTTGAGTAAATATTCCTGATTGTTGTCATTAATCTGTTTAATAGAAACAGACGTGGCTTCCAGATCATTTACGGAGATTTCTACATTAAAATGACCTGCGTTTGCCAAGAGTGTACCATCTTTCATCTTCCCGATATGCTGACCTGTTATCACATCTTTGCATCCAGTAGTGGTTATAAAAATATCTCCTACAGATGCTGCCGCATTCATAGGCAGTACGCCATAACCATCTAATTTCGCCTTCAAAGCTGCTATTGGATCAATCTCTGTAACCACCACATTTGCACCAAGACCATCTGCACGTTTAGATATCCCTTTTCCCACATGTCCGTAACCAGCCACCACAACATTTTTTCCTGCAATGAGAATATTTGTTGCGCGTATTATGCCATCAAGCGCTGATTGACCTGTACCATAGACATTGTCAAAATCGTGTTTAGTTTCGGCATCATTTACAGCGATAATAGGATACTTCAATTTTCCTGCGCTTTGCATGGCACGTAGTCTTATCACGCCGGTCGTCGTTTCTTCAGTTCCTCCGTACACAGGCTCATCCTGAACATAACCATCGTTATGCATCTCGACTGTCAGATCAGCACCATCATCAATAGTGATGTTAGGTTTGATCTTCATCGTAGAATGGATGTCGTCATAATACTGTTCATTGGAAACACCTCTACTTGCGAAAATTGAAATTCCTTCTTGGGCTACAGATGCTGCAACATCATCTTGGGTACTTAGGGGATTACAACCACACCACGCAATTTCTGCTCCCAAAGCCTTTATAGTTCGAATCAGAACTCCCGTTTCCTTAGTCACGTGAAGACATCCTGCCACTTTTATGCCCTTCAATGGCAACTTGGCTTCAAATCTTTTACGTAGATTAACCAAAACAGGCATATGAACTTCGGCCCAATCAATTTTTTTCTTCCCATTCTCGGCAAGCGAGATGTCTTTGATCCTATAATTCATTTCAATTTGTGACAATTCACACCATATATTACTTTATCAGTGCTGCTGTTGTTCAGACTTGTGTACATTTACGACATCAACAAAAACACACTAGATTTAACTAGATTTAATTCAGTTTACAAGTTTCTAGGGCTTAAAATTAACTTTGTAAGCGGCAACAGATATTTTATTTAGTTTTCTTTTGTAATCTTAACGATATCAGAAAGTATAAGAAAAACAGTCATGAATTCTAATTGTGAGAAAACTTCAGATCGCCGTAATTGGCTATAATAGTGATAAATCTAATTCTTTAACCGATAAGATAGCCTATCAAGTTGGAAGAGAAATAGCAAAGGCGGATGCAGCTCTCATCTGTGGAGGTCTTGGAGGAGTGATGGAAAATGCATGCAAAGGTGCAAAGGAACATGGGGGACTAACTGTCGGAATTATTCCCCAAGAGGATTTTACTTACGCCAACAATTTTTGTGATATTGTTATTGCTTCAGGAATTGGCTACGCCAGAGATTTTATCGTAGCAACTTCTGCAGATGGCATCATTGTCGTAGGTGGAGGTGTTGGGACTCTCTTAGAACTTTGCGTAGGCTATATGCTTAAAAAAACAATAGTCACCATCCCCAACACTGGAGGAACCGCAGAAATCTATAGTGGCAAATACCTTGATGAACGAAAAAGAATACTTATATTGGCAGCTAGTGATGCGGAAAGTGCAGTTCAATTAATAGTCAATAGTAGTAAAAAATAGAATATTGTGTGCGGCGATCGAAATTTCATCAGGTTCTCGATAATTATTGCCTTGGGTGTATACTATCGAAGGGACAACAAATAATTATCTGGTTTGTAAAAGTCCCCGTACTTCGCATGCAGATCCTGTAGTGTATCTACGACCCTTTTTATACCGAACTGTTCTCCTGTACGGAACAATGGATTTCTTAGACCCATCCCAAGTTTCAAGGCAATTTCAAGATCTTCTAATGTGCAGACTTTATTTGTAATGAGCCATGCCGCGTTATTTAACGCAACGGCCAATAACTTTATCGGATCATACGCATTTGAATCTTCTTCAGAGAGCGAAACTCTCTCATACTGTTCACCACTATAGGAATAAAATCCAGATCCCGACTTCTTTCCGTACTTTCCTTGTTCAAAAAGTTCTTTGAGTCTAGGGTGAGGAAATATAACTTTTTTGTCTCGAGAAAACATTTCCGAAGTTGCTTTGTGGATTACATCCAAGCCCGTATAATCAGCCAATTCAAAAATGCCCATCGGAAATGATAGCCTAAATTTAACTGCAGAATCCAATTGCGTCATTGAAGGACCATCCCTATCTAAGCAATAGGCTGCCTCATGAATCAAAGGGATAAATATTCTGTTTACAATGAATCCTGGAACATCTTTACTGCACAGTACAGGTTCTTTTCCGACTCTTTTCACAAAATCCATTCCAACTTTGACAATTTGTTGGTCTGTAGTAACGCCAGGGATGACCTCTACAAGTTTCATAAGCTGGGGTGGATTAAAAAAATGAAGTCCTATGAACCTGGTGGACCTGTTGGTTAACGAAGAAATTTCACTAATTGGCAACGTACTAGTGTTTGAAGCATAGATAGTTTTTGAATCTGAATGTTTATCCACGTCCAGATAGACCTTTTTCTTGAGCTCCAAGTCTTCTGGTACTGCTTCGATAAGTAGATCTGCCCCACTTAAGGCTTGTTTCAGATCAACCACAGGGTGTATTCTGCTGTAAATAGCTTCAGAATCAGCCTGCGTAATCTTTTGTTTCTCTACAAGTTTGTCAAGTGACCATTTTATTTTACTCATCGCACTATCAAGAAATTTCGTATCAACATCACGCAATGTTACTTCAAATCCAGCCATCGCCGAGATTTGAGCAATTCCATGACCCATTATACCTGAACCCAAAACAGTAATTTTATTAATTTCTGTCACAGTGCCCCTATACGGACGTACGAGACTTTTAATGTTACTGAATTGATTTTTGAATGGCGACCGGATTTATGGATCCGGGTGGTTAACACCCCTTCTTCACTGTTAGAAAGTGCTGTGGTCATGTCCCAACTTGTCAATCGTAAAATTCTTGAATTTCTGCATCCTATGTCTAAAATAAGCTGCTAAAATATTATGAGATCGTCATCTTTACTAAACATTCACAGTTATTCATTTGTCATCGTATACAGTGCATTATTATCTAGGGTACTCATGATAAATCATATGCGAGCTTATGTACTTTTGTTGAAGCAGGATGATCCCAAGAAGTGCACAGCTCTTAGATTAGTGAAGACAGGTTTGGCTTGTCCTATCCAATCCTTAGCAAATGATATGATAGTGTTGAATCCTTTTGCCAACCGTGTTCTTTGCAAGACTGATAGTAGTATGGCAACATCAATGTGCGGCATAGATTGCTCATGGAATCTAGCTGAATCTGTGCTAAAAATCAGTAGATTCACTAACAAAGGTATTCTAAGAAGGGTCCCTTCTCTCCTCGCAGGAAATCCCATCAATTATTCTAAATTGGGAAGATTATCTACAGTAGAAGCATTATCAGGTTGTTACTATATTATGGGATTTAAAGATGTGGCCCAATTAATGTTAAACAAGTTCAAATGGGGCCACACCTTTTTAGAACTAAACAGGAACGCATTAGATGATTATAATCTTGCAACAAATCCTGGAGAGATAGCACAGATAGAAGAAGAATACTTTGGAAATTATAAACAGTGGAAAGAATATACAGTATCAAAAAAATAGATTTCATCTTTCAACTAAGATTTTATTTATCAATATGTTGAAGAAGTGCATTCTAACGTAAAATTTATTCCTTTACATGATTCTCTGTGTAGTATTTTCCTATTTTTTTCTCATTGATTGGAACCAACCACTCTAAAACGCGATCCAGATCCCTACTAGTAATTGTTACCATAATAGGACCCAGAGATGATTCAACGCTACTTTCAACTATCGCTATAACACCAGAGTAGGCAGCTTGTTTATTCAATAAAAACCAAGTTTTGTTATTGCTACGATTATATTCAAATAGTCTTCTGAGTACCCCGGCTGAAAATCGTGCTTTCACGCCAACTCTGATGTGGTGTAGGGCATGAAGACCTTCAGTTTTTACCATTGCTAAATTGCCTTCTTCGTTAATCTCAGGAGAACCACCGTTTATTGTATTTATAAGACATTTGATGACCCTACTTGGTTCTTCTGATGGATTAATTATGGTCTCTGCAGATACATACACCTCAAAGTTTGGGTACAACTCTTAAACTGAAGTCAACTGACTGATCATTAAACTCTTTCTTCAATCTCGCCGTTCTCCAATAGCCATTTTTCGATAATTGCTAATCCAAGTTGACCCAACTGATCAACGGTTATTGTATTATTGGATATGGACTCGTCAGCCAGTGCTATTGCTTCACTTATTCCCACGGTCAGTTCCCTCCTGTCCCTCTCAGAAAAATCATCCTCCTTATCAGGTGCATCTGATCTTGCTCTAGCTTTGACATGTTTGAAGCGAACTAGAGAGCAGCCGTGAATTGCCAGTAACTTGACTGTCCCCAAAGATGCCAAAACTTTCATTTCTTCAATGTTCCTTATGCCATCTACAATTACGGCCTTCACACGAGGTGAGCTTAGAATAATAGACCTAATCTTATCGAGAACAAGATATGCGATGGCGCCGGATCCCTTCTCCTTTCGAAGTTTTATCATTAATTTTCCTAGATTAGCATCTGTCATTTCCAAATTTGCCCTCTGGGCAGCTTCGCGCACAGCATCTCCCATTATTACGACAGGTATTCCTTTTCTGAACAATAATTCAGCAAGAGTGGATTTCCCGGCTCCAGGCATTCCTGTAAGACCGACTATTAACACATTCTTAGTCATGCGGTAATTGATAGTAAATCTACTTTACTATAAAGATAAGAAAATCTGAACCCAGATCTTTACGTTTTCTACCCCGAATGTTCCTTTAAGAATCTAAAGTCTTTTTTTAAGCCGCCCAGTTTAACAGATTTTTTGCTGCTAGTTGAATATCTCCTGATTTTATAGTCCTTCTACCTGCGTGATTACTAAGATCAACCGCCTGACGAGCAATCTTTGTAGCTATCTCTTCAATTATCTTCCGGAGCTGCTCTGCACTTTCGTCACTAACCCTCTCAGCACCGGATTTCTTTATTATCCTATACATAGCAGCTAGACCGAGTTCTGGACTTGACATTTTTAGTTTGTTAATCACTATTAAATTAAGAAGATGTGTTAAATAATGCATAGCACTGAATTAATTCGTTGCAACGTGTCACTGCAATCTTATTCCATTGTGAACCTACATCGGCAATCAGTAGAATGCACGATTATGAATAATATGCTTATCATCGAAATGTTAAATAATTTTTACACACGCGGTTTGGACTTAAATCAACTGGCATAATATCCTTAATGAGAAAGGATTTTAATAATATTAAGATGTAATATTCTAATTCATGCTTCAAGAGAATAAAATTATAACTATCGAAGAAATATCGAAAGTAAATCTTTGCGTAGGCAGGATCGTCTCTGCTGAACAAATTCCTAATAAACAAAAGATCCTGAAGGCTGTTGTAGACATTGGATCAGAATTAAGAGACGTGGTAGTTGGAGCAGCCGAGTATTACAGACCGGAAGCACTCATTGGCAAAGTCGTTGTAGTTTGCACTAACCTTGCGCCGAAGAAACTTGGGACTATTACATCAAATGGCATGTTGTTAGCAGCTGAATGCCCTGATGGAAAACCCATATTTTTGACTATAGATGGTGAAGTCCCAATAGGAGCACCCATTCATTAGTGCCTGATTGTGAAAATCGGTAATGTATCGTGACATGAAAGGATTCTTCGGGAAACTATCAGAATCCTTGCCTAATATTCGTTGGTTATGAATACAACACTTTAATTCCCATGGTTAAGCTATGAGTTATCCAACCGCTCAGTCGCGTTAGTAAATTATTTATATATAAAACTAAATTATCCAAATTATTTTATTTACCGCGTTTAATTTGATCAGGACGCATACCATTTAAATCTTGGAGGAATGCCAATATAGCTGTGTAGTCTAATTCTGAGTAACCCCTATTTTTTGCGGCCTGATACATCTGTTCGGCGAGAACTGAAAATGGCAGACTAACGTTTAGAGGTTTCATTGAAGCTATAAGCAGTTGAAGATCTTTTAGCATATTTCTAAGGTGGAAGCGCGGCTCGAAATCATCATTGATCATTTTGGGACCCTTTTTCTCACTCAGGCTAGTTTTAAAATACGTCGAGTTGAATATCTCAATAAAAATACGAGGATCTATTCCTGCCTTTTTAATGTATAATATAGATTCTGAGAGAGCTATCCCAATAAGGGCGATATTCATATTTAAGGCCAGCTTAACATGATTTGCTGCACCATCAATTTTCCCTACGTAAAATATGGATCTCGCAATACTTTCAATCACCATAATATTTTTGTCAATACTATTCTTGTCGCCAGATATGATGGCGACCAAGTCACCCTTCCTTGCGATATCTGGACCACCCATCACTGGCATCTGAAAAGATTGTATGCCATTCTTCCTTAGTGTCGCTGCACACTCAACTGAATCTGCTGGGGAGATGGTACTCAAGTTGCCTATAACAAGTTCTTTGTTGACACTACGAATTAGACCGTCATTCCCCAAACAAACTTGTTTGAAAGCAGTACCATCAGTTACGCATACTAATGCAAAACTGCATTTATCGCCAAGTTCCTTGGGACTATCAATCCATTTCCCACCGTTTTTAATTATTTCCGCTGTTTTACTCCTTGTGCGATTGTGTACATAAAGATCGTAACCAACTGCCAGCAACCTATTAGCAATCTGAACTCCCATTAATCCGGTACCAATTAACCCCACTCTCATAACTACACAATCTAATATAATTCAGATTTAATTATTCCTACCCATCTTAGATGGCTTTAGGCAAAATGGCACTTATATGATCAGCGCTTGTGGCAACGCGTATGTTCACCGAAAATTAAAATCGAAACTCACGTATGTCACCCAATGAGAGATCTGTTTGATTTTGAAATTTTAGATTTTGGTGAATATCATAGATTTCGTATTTACAAAATGTATTATTGATTGAAAGAGGAATCAAATTGGTATCATTTCTAGTGGCAATTATTATTGTGTTCTCAATAAAAGAAAAATAAACGTAAATGATGATAATTATACAATGATAAGATATCATGCATAACTAGCATCCAAACATGGTCAATTTGGGCACTACATTTTTATTTTGCTTTGACTATATTTAATCGAGGTTTTTAGATTTAGGTAAAAGAAAAGTACTTAGTGAATCAGCTTTAAAGGAGTTGGTAATGCCACAAGAAGGAGAACTTCTGGGACGAGTCATAAAGCTCGTTGGTGGCGATAACATCATTGTTAGATGTACTGATGGAAAAGTAAGAACATGTAGAATTAGGGGGAAAATAAAAAGAAGAATGTGGATCAGAGAGCACGATCTTGTACTGATTGCACCCTGGGACTTCCAATCAGAAAAGGCAGATATCGTCTGGAGATATATCGCAGCACACGCAGAGAAAATGGAGAAAGATGGGTATCTAAAAGGCATGGTCTAACTTAAATTGCCAATTTAAGTAAACATAGCTGGACGGAAAAAAATTCTAACAATAATAGGAACCAATAACTTTGCCCTCAAAATCAAACATGAGAACATCAATTGCGACCTGATGATCGCAGTACGTGGATAATTGATCATGAACTTCATTGCATAACAAATCATAAAAACCCTGTATACCGCAATTGTCTATCAATTCTGCAACATGCCTTGCGGTGTTCGCTGTCTTTATCCTGGTAACTATTTCGTCTCCTGCACCACAGCGACTTGCCATATGACCCATGAAATCCATATCAACATGGGATCCCTTAACATGAGTTTGCTTTACCCCCATCGCCATCTTTGTTAATTTTCCAATAAAGCCTGCTACGATTGCCTTTTTTATCTTCTTATTCGCGCATTGCCTTACACTATAACCCACGAAGTCGCCTATCTGAATATATGAATGATCTGGAATGTCATCGTGAAATAATTCGCGCGCAAAATCTTCACTCCTACCTCCCGTCGTCAGTACGACACAGAATGATTTCATAGCAAACGATACGTCGATTGATTGTCGGATCGATGCTGCAAAGGATGAGGTAGAATATGGTATTACTATTCCGGTAGTTCCTAAAATGGATATCCCGCCAAGAATCCCAAGTCGAGGGTTATCTGTTTTCTTCGCAATTTCTTCCCCTTTGGAAACAGATATGACCACAGAAATGCCAAAGTTCGTCTGCACGCTTCCTTTAACTTCGGTCACTGCTTGGCGAATCATACTCATGGGGACCTTGTTAATTGCAGCTTTTCCAATTTCCAAACCTAAACCCGGCTTTGTAACGATACCCACGCCGTTCCCACCTTTAATGGCGATATCCATACTTCTTTCAAGAATGGAAACTGTTGAGCATATTTCCGCTCCATCCGTAACATCTGGATCATCTCCAGCATCCTTAATCACAGCTGCTGTAACTGTATTTTCATCATTATCGTCAATCCAGGCGATCTTGATGGGTGCTGATCCTCCTTTTGGCAAGGTGACTGTAATACTCGCTAGTTTTTCCCTTTTTATGAGTGTGCACATTGCAGCCTTTGTCGCCGCAGCGGCACATGTTCCGGTAGTGTAGCCTGTCCGTAACCCCTTTTTGTAGGGTCTGGGGACAATAACATCTTTCAGATCGTTAGACAATCGTCAATCTCCTAATTTAATATCGTACCCCCGTCAATAACGATGTTGTTTCCAGTAGCATATGAAAAGGAGTCACTCGCAACGCAAGCCGCTATTCTTGCAACTTCTTCTGGTTTACCCCATCGCTTCATTGCATTTTCTTCTGTTGCCTTTACTCTTTCCTTTCCTGAAAGAGAGTCGTATGTCGCCTCTGTAGCAATGTTACCCAATACAAGTGAATATGCTCTAATTTTTTGTGAAGCATACTCTAATGCAATATGCTTTGTCAAACAAATGACGCCAGACTTTGCCAAAGAGTACGGAGATCCGTAAATGTGACCTGATATTGAAGGCGTAGAAGCTATGTTTATGATAACGCCTCCTGATCTATGTCTCAACATCAATGGAATTATTTCTTTAGACAGACGAAATGAGCCAACCAAATCAACTTGGATAATATCGATTAATTCTTTGTCTGAAACTTCATGCAACTTCTTGAACCATATCTTTCTTCGAAAAGGAAATCCGGCGTTATTTATGAGCACATCAACCCTTCCATACGTCTTACGAATACTTTGTAAGAACTTGCTCACACTGGATTGATCAGTTATGTCCAATTCTAAACCTTGACATTTGTCTGACAGCAGCATGCACATCTTTTGTGCAAGTCTTTTCTTCCTAGACGTAATTACTACTGTTGATCCACTTTGTAAAAATTCTCGGGCCATTGCCAGTCCTAGGCCATGCGTAGCACCGGTTATAACAGTTATCTTCTCCAAAAGAGACAAAGTATCATATAATTATTTGAGTTGTACTTTTAATTTGTATCCATCGAGTAAAAAGCAAGACTAAAAGAACAACTTAAAGTCACTATTAATATTCTTCTTTTTCTCCTAAATGTTGTCTATCTCGCACATGAACTTATAATCATTATATTTGTCAAAATTTGCCTTAAATTGAAAAAATAGATACTCAGTATTTTGCTACCATGAAGCATATCAATTTTCTCTAACATAATATAATGCTGGAAAATAACATTTAACGTGCTGAAAAGATCGGCATATCTGGAGTAGATATAATGTACCAGATACCATCAACAATCGGATCTTGGTACAATGATTTATCGTATATCAAACTTCGTTCAATACCATAGCAATTTGTTGAAGACGTTAATATTTAGAATATTGAACGTCGAAACTACTTATCATAATCTGCAAATTACTGAATTATAGTATCATAAATCGCATGTTATAATAATTATCTAATTTTTGCACAATCTTCTAAACGTATCTGCCTCATCAGTACGCTCCCAAGTGAATGACGATTCACTTCTGCCGAAATGGCCATATGCGGCGGTGCTCTTATAAATAGGTCTTTTCAGGTCCAAGGTTCTAATAATTCCACTGGGCTTTGCATCAAAAATGTGTCGAATTTGCTGTTCGATTTTTTCTTCTAACACTCCAGTACCAAACGTATCAACCATAATGGACACTGGTTCGGCAACACCAATCGCATAGGCTAACTGTACCTCACACTTGTCTGCCAATCCCGCAGATATGATATTCTTTGCAATGTATCGGGCCATATAGCATGCAGATCTATCTACCTTAGACGGATCCTTTCCTGAAAATGCACCCCCACCATGTCTTCCCATTCCACCATAAGTGTCTGCAATAATTTTCCTCCCAGTCAGGCCAGTATCACCGACTGGTCCTCCTATAACAAACCTTCCAGTGGGATTGACCAAAAACTTAGTTGAAGGGTCTATCCAATCCTCGCAGATTGGTTTTATGACCTTTGATATTACTTCCTCTCTGACTTCCTCTATAGATATATCTGATGTATGCTGAGTAGAAACCAGTACAGTGTCAAGTTTCTTCGGTTTAGAGTCCTCATAAATCACTGACACTTGCGATTTTCCATCTGGACCAATCCAATCCAATTCTTTTTCCTTTCTCACTTTCGCTAATCTTGATGACAGTTTGTGTGCCATTGTTATGGGCAAAGGCATAAGTTCTGCAGTTTCATTAGTGGCATATCCAAACATCAGCCCTTGATCTCCAGCACCTTGTTCCTTATCTTGACCTCCATCAACCCCCATAGAGATATCAGGGCTCTGCTCGTGTACCGACGTGAGTACAGCACAACTTGCACCATCAAATCCGTATTTTGGACCATTATATCCGATTCCAATCAGAGTATCTCGCACGATTTGTTGAATATCAATTCTTGCGTTTGAAGTTACTTCTCCAGCAACAAAGACTAAACCCGTCGTGATCATCGCCTCTACAGCAACTCTTGAATTCTGATCTTGGCATAATAGTTCATCGAGTATAGAATCCGATATTTGATCGCATATCTTGTCTGGATGTCCTTCAGTAACGCTTTCTGAGGTAAATAGATGTCTTCTTACCATTTCACGCTATTCTGACCTACTATAGGCAATCAAAAAATATGAATTCTACAGTTCTTTTTCCAGACGTATGAAAAGGACATTATTTCCTCTTATCACGACTTTCCCATAATTTGCAACAGCATCTGCACCATTGAATTCTTCCGCATCTAAAAGTATCAGATTCATATATGAATCCACATTGTTCATTTTCCCACGATATTCTATTTCATTCTTCAATCTTACAGCAACTTTACGATTCAACGAACGCTGCAATGTTGTAAGTGGCCTTTTTGACTGCTGCGACGTTGAGGAAGATGACATCTCAGTTTATCACTTTGGATTCAAAACAATGCAACGACAATAAAAAGGTTCCCTTGTATTTGTCGCAGCTGCCTATTTTTTATATAAAGATCGTACATCAATGACGTGGTCATAATTTCGACTGGTTCTAAATCCATAGATAATCTAATAGGAGGCGGGGTTATGACTGGTCTTATTACAGACATTTTTGGCGACACTAAATTTGCCAGAAATGCCATTGCATTTTCAACTAGCATAAATTTTGCAAGACTTTCCAACGATTCACTGGTCGTTTTTATTGACAGCCAGGGTAGTTTTCGACCAGAAATAGTAATGAATCAACTTCTTAGTGCCAGAGATTCTATAGAGATATTAAAAAGGATAAGGACTCTTAGAATTTTTTCAAGTAGATTTCTTCGTACTGCGATAGAGAATTCAATGTTACTTAGGCCTCGACTGATCGTAATAGACAATTTTGTGTTGCTATTCTCAGGTGAGCATTCTCCCATCGCAAAACATCTGTCACTTATGTATCATTTGAGAGAGCTCGCGCGAATTGCAATTAATACCGATGTTGCTATACTTATAACTAACCCGTCTGTTTCCCGTAAGGCTAAAAATTATCACACTGATGATCAAAATCCAAAGCAAGTAGCTCTTCAGAGTAGATACCTTTCACATGAAGAGGAGGTATTTGGCAGAAGCCTTTCTATGTATACAAATATTGTTGTGAAATTAGATAGAGTAAATGCAGACAATTCAACATTCTGTGCTCGATTGATAAAACCAGCTAACGATGCATTATCTTATCTCAGGGTTACGCAAGACTTTCTGTTTGAATCTTAACAGAAATAAACAGTCCTTAGGTTTAAGTGCGTTACCAAAGTACTTGGGAAACAATTTCTTGACTGAAAAATCATGATTCTGTAGTTAGGAATGGATCATTACGTTCTGCGCTTCAATGACGATTACGGTTCCCTTACTGGGATGGAATCTAGTTGTTGAACGGGTGTTCCAGTAAAGTATAAGCCAATTATAAAGATTATATTTTTGAGCACATATTTGTTTAAATATTGCAGTTTCTTTTAATAATAATAAAATCTTTATACTAATGGAAAGGTTTATTAACATAATATTGAATAATATAGATAACCAGCAAATATCCGTTAAACTGATAGAGACCCTCCGTATCAAACGTCGAATTTAGCTGGACTGTAGCGATAGGGGGATGACTCTATCTCTGCTTTGTTTTTTTTGATGGTAATCTGCCGCAAAGTGTAATAGTTTGTTTCTTTTTTGTGTATGGGTGGATAAGCTGGATACACTTCTCGAGATGCAAAGAGAATTGTCACTAGAATTGATGACTGATCGATACCCTTCAATGGTTCAAGAGAGGATTGAGTTACTTTCTACAGCCATCATTCATGAAGCTATTGAACTTCAAAGATTAACAAATTGGAAATGGTGGAAAAAACCAGTTAGATTCGATACAGAGAATGCTAAAGAAGAATTAATTGACATATGGCATTTTATGTTACAGGCATCCATCGAACTTGGTATGACATCTGACGATATTTTAAGTTACTATTCACGTAAAAACATTGTTAACAAGGAGCGAAAAAAGAACAATTATTGAATTTTGTCAACATGCCCTTTTATCGTGTCTAAATCAGTAATCCCGAAGAGGTCATAGATATGTACTCTTTTTCGAAAATTTTCGACCTCTGTGCGGGAAATTGTAATCTGAGGTCTAGGACTCTTTGAATTCAGAATTCTGCCTTGAAAGTCAATCCCGTTTCGATATAATGATAATAGAGAATGTCCTGCTAAATGACCTCTTGTGTCTATTCCGCAAACTACGATATGCTTCAGGCAATGGTTTCGAGCTGAATACTTTATGATCGCATCAATTCCTTTGTTTTCAGAGAGTAATCGTCCAACCATCGCGATCTTTTCCATCAAGTATTGATCCCCGAATATTTGTGTAAGAAGATTAAGGCTTGACAAAGTGCATATAGCTATTTCTTTTCCGGCTCCAAGATAATATTCATCTTTTATGGGCAAGAGAATCCTACATAGTTCGCCAACCACATCTGCCACTGCCTTGTTAAACTCTTTCATGTCTATACGACCAACCCTCTAAACTCAGTTTCAGATGTGAACACAGATTCATTATCACAATGAATCAAAGTACCTTTACAGTATGTCACGGTGCTCAATATCTCCCGGCAAATATCCCCTTGCATTTGGTATCGTTTACACTTATAATTATTCTTACAACGTTCTCTACTTGCCTACTCATATTTTTTGAACGGATTCTTTACAAAATCATATCACATGATAAGAAATGATATTAAATTATATCTCATCAACTATGAAAATAAGGCAGATGAGTACTAAGAATGGTCTTGTTATAGTCTATACTGGCAATGGAAAAGGAAAGACAACAGCGGCATTAGGCATAGTATTGCGCGCTGTAGGACATGGAATGAAAGTTGGAATGATTCAATTCATTAAGGGAGAATGGTATTACGGCGAATTGACTAGCGCAAGAAGATTGGAACCCGAATTTGATCTCGTGGCAGCTGGGAAAGGTTTTGTTGGAATAATAGATGATGATCATCACATACAGGATCATAAGAATGCAGCAAAAGTTGCTCTAGATCTAATCAGGAAAAAAATGTCTGAAAAGAAGTATGATATTCTCATATTAGATGAAATAAATTATGCTGCTAAGATAGGATTGATTTCTGTGTCAGAAATGCTAGACATCCTAAAGCGTAGACCAAAGGGCATGACATTAGTACTAACCGGAAATTATGCACCACAGGAAATTATTGACCTGGCAGATTTAGTAACAGAAATGAGGGAAGTAAAACACCCGTATAAACTTGGGATAAAGGCAGAAAAAGGAATTGATTTCTAATTCTTATTTTCAATGCTTTTTGTTTTTTTTTTTTTTGCTTGAATTATTTCCAAATCAATATAGTTATGATTGGCAATTTCAATAGGGGCAACGTTAAAGTATCTCAATGACATGGTAAAACGTGCACATGGTAACAGAGATTGCAGAACTTCCCGAGGAAGGAGAACTTGTTATTGCCACTATTAAAGAAGTCACAGGCCATGGTGCCTACGTATCTCTTGATGAATATAACAACATCACAGCGTTCTTACACATATCGGAGATAGCAACTGGATGGATTCGAAATATTGAGCGTTATATAAAGCCAAAACAGAAGACAGTTTTAAAAGTTATTAGAGTTCATCGGGGAAGAGTAGAAGTAGACCTTTCCTTAAAACAGGTGTCTGGAGAAGAGAGGAAATCCAAGCTAATTGAGGTCAAGAAAGGAGAAAAAGCCTCTGCGTTTATGGAGATTATCAAAAAGAAAAACAGCCTGAATGACGAGCAAATTCTGGAATTGGAGGACAAGATTTTGCAAAAGTTTGACTACGTATACGATATGTTTGAAGTTGTTGCTAGAAAGGGGATGGATGCAATCAAGTCAATAGACATCCCCGAAGAGACTAAATCCTCGATCGAGGAAGAAAGCAAAAAAATCCAGATCCCTGAAGTGGAGGTTAGAGGCTCACTTGAAGTAACATTGCGAGCGTCGAATGGGGTAGAAATGATTAGAGATATTCTTTCTTCTGCAAAGTCAGAAAGAAGTAATGCAAGTATCGCTATTACGTATGTGGCAGCCCCGAAATACAGAATTATTTCAAGGGCAGAGAATTTTAAGATAGCAGAGAAGAATATGAATAATTCAATTGAAAAAATATCTACGCAGATTGAAAGGAAGGGTGGAACATTTCGATATACTCGTGAAGATTCGAAGAAGCGTAGAGATGGTTGAAGTTGAAAAGACTACTAAGAAAGTGTAATTATTGCTTAAGTTATTCTATATCCGAAATATGCAAACATTGCGGAAATCAAACGCATGACGCTCATCCTCCGAGATTCTCACCTGAGGATAAATACATTCGATACAGGATAGCAGCTAGATATAACGTAACACAAGAAATGACTGATTGATATTTTTTCGGCACGGCCGCGCAGCAGCGATGAAACGTGCCTCAGAACATCTTGATGACACTTCTCGAATTCACTAAGATAGAAAACTAATACAAATTAAGTGTAGAGTTAGGAAGTACTATTAGTTGCGTTTGAAGTTGAGGTTGTGTTTGAAGTTGAGGTTGCCTGTATCATCTGTTGAATCACTGCTCCAATAGGATTAGTACTGTTAGTTATGTTAATTACACTACCAATCAGAGATCTATTATCGTGTTGAGATTGAATGGAATCATTGACATTTGTACTTTGGGTCATATTTGTTGCCTGAGCATACGCTTCACTTGATCCAGATAAATTCAGGGAGATCAAAGTTAACAGGATAAAACTAACTCCAAAGGAAATTATAGTCAGCCCCGTTCTTTGTTTTATCATTGATTTATCGGTACCTATCTATGATATATAAATTTCTGCCTACGGTTATTGACAAAAGTAATAGTGGTTGTGACAAAATAGGAGGATTTTGTATCAGATTTGTGGAAGAACTTGTTAAACATACCTCCTAGGTAAAAATTGGTAATAAATAATAAATAAAGTGTCTAATTATAGCGAAGAATTTTGATGAGTCAAAAAAAGAATAAAAAAATGGAGGTTTCCGCACTCAGTTTGTAGGGATATTCTTCAATCAGTTTTCCTATTGGTTGCTTATGTACCGACGCATGTGCCTACAGGATTGCTAGTATTGCAGTTGTTCTTTAGGAACTCGTTAGAGTTGATGTTTAGTGCCAGTCCATCTGCATTGTTGATATCCAAGGTGTTGCCTAAGAC
>JBAWET010000363.1:0-5465 GCA_049591355.1 Nitrososphaeraceae archaeon | reverse complement strand
CATATAATCGTATCATGATATGCATTTTGGTCCCTATTTTACTTGAAGTGAATCTGAACTAGAACAAACTTAAATTAGACATCACAACAGTCGCTAATTCTGCAACAAATGTGTCCATACAGTCAGTAAGTGCTTTATCGAATAACATAGTTAATCAAGACCTATCTTATGCATGCTATTAATAATAGCAGCCTTGTTGAGCGGAGAAATATTTCAGCTATTATATCAAAACAGGTTGCTTATTGTCATCCCAATAGTCTTCGCATTTCTCGTGTATCCGCTGCTGATTTGTAGAGGGTCCTCAAAACAAGAAGGTAGGAGGTGATCAAGAATATGGCTATAGAAAGTGGATGGTATTTTGCCGTTGGCATAAGCATACCATTAGTCATCTGGTTTTTTAGCACCCACCTAAAAGAACTGAAGGGTAAAGATTACAATATTAAGAAAAAACAGACTCAGATGGTAGCAGGATAGTGAAATCCTATTTTTTTAATTTGTTTTTATTCCGGGGTAATTCTACGTGATTACGTGTTATAGTTATTACTTGCCTTGATTGAATCTGAAGAGTGGAAACAACTCTATAATTGCTCAACAAACCGGACTTAGCTCATAAAAATTTGCTTCAGTTTGCCCCATGGATAAATTATCCCTCGCGAAAGTAGTTTTTGAGCTACGGAATTTTTCTGTCCTAGGAAACATTTTCTCGTACGGTTCTAGAATGTTCTTGCAGAACTCAACTCCCTTGGGAGTACATTGGTAAATAGTAATTGATCTCTTACCAAGAGCTTGCTCTGTTCTTTCTATTAATCCATTATGTTCCATCTTGTCAAGAATAGATCTATGCTTACTTATATTGAGCCCACAAAAAGTTGTGACAGCTGTTTGATTCATTTTACCATATTCTATGAGCTTTAGAATTATATCGCTGACTATGTAAACTCTATCACGGTAACTCATTATGCCTGACGATGTATTCTTTTCTATCATGTTAGGATCTAATGCGCGATGCTAGAGGATTCTCTCACTCCTGGAAATCGTTATCAGAGATAAATTCACTTGCGATCTGGTTGTCTATCTCGTTCTTTCTTGAAACAAACATTTGATATTTTTTGTTCCAAGAATCAATCAAAAGATACTGTTTAATTCCAGCTATCATCCATACTGAGGATATTCCAATTACTGAACCTAATAATACACTAAGAATAACTCCAAATTCACCTTGAGTTTGTAGTACATTAAAAAATGATGGATGATTAATAAGATAAATAGCAAGTCCAATCGCAAAGGGAGCTAAAATTAATGCTGAAATAGACATTATGCGAAGGGTATTTCTTATTTTTATCATTTGTTCTATGAAAGAATCAGCTAGATTCAGAATATTATATTGCGAAGCATCAAATTCCATGTCAGTTGTCCCTCCTGCGAAGAGCCACGGATGAATCCTCGACAATATCGAATCCAGACTCTGTTATAGTGACTGAACCTCCATATCATATAATATTCGATCTTCCTAATTAAGTTGAATTAACAAGGTTCAGTTAGTATAGACAATGAAAGCATGTGATCATTCGTCAGCACTTATAATTATTTGCGATTACTATTATTATATTCCAATCACCCTGCGCATTAAGATAGTTAAATTTAGTGTAGAACCAACTCTTAATATTATCACTATTTTCATTTTACACCCTTCTACTTAACTGGTTGGTCATCTAAGTTAAAATCTCGCCCGAGCATTTCAGTTTTTACTTTACTTTTCTTGCCTGTTGCTATTAAACAGTAAATTGCCTTTGCCATAAGCTAACTAAGTTAATTTACACAGTTAAGCAAGAGATCATAAACATAGTTGCGCTAGGTCTATGATGTCAACAAGAACAATGAAGATGCTTGGCGTAGGAATTGCTGCGATAGCTTTTCTTTTAGTGACAATTCCTGTCTTGAAGAGCGGTGTTGCATACGCTGATTCAGGTGACCACAATAAAGACCACAGGGACAACCACAATGATCGAGACCACGACAGGGACAAAAAGTGAAATGGACGCTCTTCTGAGGTATCTCTACTAACAAGCAAACGTCAGTAGGTATGCATGTAGTCTGCAATCTAGGCATGAAGCAGACTTCTCTATTTTTAGTAATTTCTCTACTCTCATTTTAATCTACGCTAAATAGTTACTTCTACCGCTAATTAGTAATGCATGCATGTATGTTATAGGCACTCCAGATATGATAAATTCTGTGTAGTTCCAATTCTAAGACTCGACTAACATTTTCGTTAGTGAAGTTTATCTTCCAAAGAGGGCAGTCTGCAAAATTGAGTATCTTTGATTGTGAGCTATTTAATTCATATTATTGCAACTACTCTTGCTTGCAAACAGTTTCAAAACGTTACTGAAATGAACTACTTTACTCCTAACAAAAAATAGATTCGTTTTCCAATTTGTAGCTCCATTATTTGAAAGGCAATTCATTAGCTTACGTTCTCGAGAAATAAATTTATGGAGTGTTCTACAAAACTTTTCGATCAATCACTTATCATGAGTTTGCAATAGCATTCTTCAGAATTTCAAAATACTTAGTAGTCTTGAGCTCACCGTTCACACTCACGGTTATTAGATTGAAGTCTGGTGTCGAATCATGTAAATAATTCCAATTCCAAAAAGCCCACCCCCATGCACCAATTTCTTTCAATTTTTTAGTCATTATGTTTGCATCGGTTTGGTTTAAGTCGCTGACATCTTCAATTAACTCCTTGACATCCTGTGTCTCGACATCATTACGCTCCTCAGTTGAAAGATCATTCCATTCTCCAATATACAATGGGACTCCGGATTGATTGGAAACTCCTCGAAGTAAGTTGAGTTTTTGTTCCTGATAACTACCTATAGTAGGTATTCCATAGAGTGAAATTTTAAATAATATGTTATTATAGTTTTGAGGTAACATTTTCAGCATGTTTTCTGTGGTTGCATTTATTTTCAGATTATGAATTTGTAATGGAATTGCCATGTCGAAGACTAGCGTCTTGTTCGTCATTTTTCTGAGTTTGTTAGCCATGAAAGTATTATATTTCCCGATTTTTTCCCATTGATCTACGCTGTGGATCTGGGGCTCATTAAGTATTTCATAACCCAGAGTACTAGTATGATTTTCAACAGTTTTTATGATATTTTGAAGAAATTCTACCTGAAGAGCCCACCCATTAAGACCCCTATTGTCAATTATTGCGTTGTTCCACCACTTCGTCCACCATTTGGAGGCAGAAGAATTGGTAGGTGCGCCTCCTGAACCGTAAGGATAACTAGCGTTATCATTGAAAAGCGAAAGGGGAAAGCCAGAGCCTCTCACAGGATCAAGCCAACTCGATGTATGATACTGGTGGTTGTCGTAAATAACATGGAGTCCCCATTTATCTGCAAGTGAGGCTACTGATTGAAGCTCATCCATGAAGGAAACGGGATCATTTTCATAAGCTTGCCAATAAAGGACATAACGGATATGATTCATTCCTGCACTTGTGATTAGTTTGAAGCTTTGATTGTAATAATTATCCGGAAAGAAGGTAGAAGATCGTTTGCCATGGAGAATGCTAGTATACAGCCCTTTCATATTAACGCCTTTGAACGATGTTGGACTATGCCCTTTTACTTGTCCATAGATATTAGGTGTTAATGAAAAACCAAAATGAGGAAAAATTATAGAAATGACACTAAAATAAACAATGGCATGGAATACGAACTTTGTTTTGCCAGATTCGCGAAAAAAGAAGTCTAAAGTAATCAAGATTTAGAACATCTTGTTTCTTAACGATATATATGTGATCTCCGTAACTAAAATTAGTACATAAATAACATAAATGACAAGAGCATTTTAAAATTGAGTCATGCTATGTTTTTATGGAGTCATTCTATTTCAAACTCCATTAGATTATGAACAACTATTTTACAGAATTACCAATACGGTAATATCGTGCTAGATCGTAATCTTCTCTTTTTCTCCTCGCTTGAAGGTCTTCATAATGTTTGGTAGATTGCCATGAATCAAATATTGTTGCGTAATCTTTTCTTTCCCAGTAGACTGAATTTCTGTGATGGCTCTCTTCACATTCATAGATACTAGAGACATAATCACTTGTCTTTGGTTGTTCACGCGGAATACAATAATGCAGATCTGGTGGAGGAATAATTTCAAACGATGACGTGCATTTATAGCAAAGGCCCTTATACTGAATCAACGGTTCTAATTTTGGATTCCTATTTAAAGCAAATAATATAAACTTACTTTGTGGATTTACATAGTTCTGATCAGTCCATTGAAAATTTACATAGTTATTCCCCTTTTACGTTACCTTTATTATAAACGGTAAATTAATCCGTTCCGATTAATGGAGACTAATGAATTAAATCAGAAATGAGTCATTCATGGCTAAAGAAGCCAAAATTACATTAAATAATGGTCAAACTTTTTTTCTTCTTTAGATTGTGATGCTAATATAGGGGAACTCCCTAATCTTCTACTAACTCAAAACCTGACCCTTAAATTCGCATATCTGATGTTCATTTGGGGTTATCGGGATTACCTAGATTATGTGATAGCGTATCTTTGGAATCAATCCACGCGCTTTACAATGACGTAGGGTATTGGAGAACAAAATTTATTAAAGTATCCCAAAGCTGGTTGAGGTCATTTAATGAGTAGTAAATCTAACCTCAACCCACTACGTCAAAATTTATTTTCTAATGGACATAAAACCGTTAGTTAACGGGCTGGCCATATGTATATTGTTACAATGTTAATCCAGCATTGATGAACAAATTAGCCTTACCTATAGGAAACCATACTAGAAATTGTCTCCCCTGGTTTTGTTTCCTTTTGTTTCTTTATCTTTCTGACTGCCTCTTCGAAATATTGTGATGATACGACGGCATCTGAAGTATGTTTTGCTGCTTCTTCAGGTGAAGGATACTTTTGAAGGTACTCATGTAATACTAAAGAAATCGCGGTATTGACTACTGCCGAAACTTCGGCACCGCTGAAACCATTTGTCATCTCCGCTATTTTCATTAAATCTATATCCCGACCAATAGGTTTACCTTTTGTATGTACTTCCAGGATTCTAAACCTTGTATTTTTGTCAGGATTTGGTACATAAACAATTTTATCAAATCTCCCAGGGCGCAGTAGTGCAGTATCAATGACATCAACTCTGTTCGTGGCAGCTATTACCATTACTCCCTGCATTTGCTGCACGCCATCCATTTCTGTTAGTAATTGAGATAATATCGGCTGTGTGCCACTAAAGCCGCTAGCACCTCCTTCCATTCCACCCCTTGTGGGGGCAATAGAATCTATTTCGTCAAAGAATATAATACATGGAGCTGCTTGTCTGGCTCTTCTGAATATCTCTCTTATTCCTCTCTCTGATTCACCCACCCATTTTGATATTAATTCAGGCCCCTTTACACTGA
>JBAWET010000362.1:0-2334 GCA_049591355.1 Nitrososphaeraceae archaeon | reverse complement strand
GTATATTTCAGAACAATGAGCAATCTGAGCAGCTTGATCTAGAGAAAGCTTGGTACAGAGAGCATCATTAAGTGCATATGAGAGGCTTAGAGCGCCGGCACCACTCGTGCCAAGACCATATCCAATTGGAATGCGAGTTTCATGACTTACTGAAATATGCAATGACTTATTTGCAAGTTTTAGGTATTTATCTAACACTTTGTTCGAAACTACTGCATCGCTGACCAATTTTCCATTAATTGATATTCTGTAGGTAGGCCTGTCAACATTATCATAAATTTTGACGGTGGTTGTTACACCATGACTTAGAGATATACCCGCACCAATTGAGCCTGTGTTAAGCATGGATTGAGAATCTAGCATTTTGTGGTAAAACCCAGTAATGTGAGACGGGCTGGAAGCTTGTGATATTGCGGCCGGACGATTTAGTTCGACGAGCATCGACAAATATATAATTTTATTTAATATAAGAATAACGTTTAATTAGTATAAATATATTTAAATTAATTAATGTCACGCTCAGAACGTAGATTGCAACGAATTGGAAGCAGCATGTTAATTTCGTTACCAGTAGATTGGATCAAAACTCATACTCTAAAAAAAGGTGATGTAGTATCTGTCGAGACCAATAATGATAATTCGATTTCCATATTTCCTACCGATACAAGAAGGGAGACTCCAAAAGAAGTTACCATCTTGCTTCCTGGTCTTTCGACTGAAAAATTATTAAATCAGATTTATGGGTCTTATTTATTAGGTTACGACCTGATACAAATAAAGGGAATATCTCCGATAAACTACGAAACCAGAGAACAGATAAAATCTGTAATAAGAAAGCTGGTGGGCTTAGAAATAGTAGATGAGGACAGTTTTAAAATCACAGTTCAGTTTTTGTTGGATTCACATTCTATGGAAGTTTCAAAGATATTGAAACGAATGAGCTCACTTATCGGGGGCATGCATCGGGACACGATTTCTTCTCTGCTCAAGAACAATGACACATTAGGGGATCTGATAAGAAAACGAGATGATGAAGTGGATAGGCAATATTTCTTGATTGTTAGGTTGATGAGAAGTGCGATGATGGACAGGAAGCTTGCTTCGAGTTTAAATCTTACGAACATAGATCTCCTGGACTATAGAATAGCTGCCAACCACTTAGAGAGCGCGGGTGATCATATTTGTTCTCTTGCCTCATTTTTATCTTCATTTCAAGTAGATGACCACATTGCTGAACTCATTCAAAATGCCAATCTCATTATATTCAAAATGCACGAGCAATCGGTGAAAGGGTTCATAGAGAGAAACATTGACGCCTCATTGCAAGTTATTGGTCTTTATTCCAAGTTCAACGAAATCCTAAAGTTGATTAGTCATGAGTATGTAGATCGAAAAATCTCTAGCCATAAATTTGTGGTGTCTACAATTAATGCCACATCCACCATGGATAAAATAGCTAGGAGTTGGGTAGATATAGCAGATTTAGTTAAACCTGTATACCTGATGGAATGAAATCCAAGGAACATATCAAATGCAAGATAAAATTATTAAACACTTCAGATGTTAAAATGGGATTGCATGTATCCTATTAAAACGAAATAACCCTTACTTTGATATCAAATATTTCCTAAGTCGCTTTTAGAAGACCTATTCTAAATTAATAGTTGAAGGTCCTGGGACGCACTTGCCGTGACTAAAAATAACTGAGCTAGCAACGATATGACTCTAATTCAATCATCATCCTGTTTATCAGCGAACTTATACCTATCCGATCCTTCAAGAGAAAACATATTCTGTCCAATTCTTGACTGTTACATTGCGATTCTATATACTTCATTTCGACGGACCCAAGATTGGTTTGTATGAAGACAGTGTATAGACATGTGTCTGCGTCTTGAGCTTCTGTATGGGGAAAATATTGTCTAAGCTCCAAAGATTTGATCTCTACTTCTTGAAAGAAAAGGATTTTTTCAGATATCTTTATAATCCGAATTGGCCGCCTTTGCCACTGACTAACGTCAAAATCCTTCTTTGCTGACATTAGTGTGCTTCATAATCGAGAAATCTGACCCACTCTGGGAACCATAATTCCTGTTCAGAAATACCAATGCCTTTAGATAGAATATAAGGACTATTGTAAAAAACTGAGTCCGCACCTGTCTCCTTCGCTATATGTTGGTTCAACGCTTCAATCGATGGAACCGTCCCTACATACTTGTGAGCAATTAAATCGCGATTGTGTGTATAAAGTCCAACTTGGCGGCCGTCGACAGTTGGAACATAGCTTACTATGACTGTTATAGATTTCGCACCTGCTTTTCTCAAGTAATATAC
>JBAWET010000361.1:0-9303 GCA_049591355.1 Nitrososphaeraceae archaeon | reverse complement strand
GGTAAGAATTGCTTGCAAGCGCGTAGTCAATAGGACCCATCAGTATCCTTCTTTTTTTATTAATGAATGAAAATTATAGAATACCAGGTAAAAAAAAGAATCTTTCACCTGATGAACTCAAAAAGGCTGCGGAAATAGCCTTTGCTGAAATGGCTACAAAAACCAAAGAGTAAGTATGCTCTTCAAGTATTCGAAAATAAGTGAGTCATATCTCTTTTTTTTTTGCTAGTATTATTTCCACTCCCAGGTTTTGTCAGAAAAATTCCCGTTTGCGTCACTTTGGGCTTCAAAGACTCCAACTAGATTATTAATGAAAGCTAGTTTGCCATTTGACGATGTTTTGCAAAATATCGATCCACGCCAGTTTATGCTTCCTGTAGAATCTATTCTCCCTATGCCCTCGCCGGTATACGTTGCCATTTCACCGTCTGCAGTCATTACTATTCCATTCCCGACACCGTGAAGTATACCATTTGATGTCACTTTAGCCATAAAGGTTATCGTTTCGCTGGCCTTTATTCCCATAAGGTTACCGCTGGCTGCGACGCTTGTTTCCATTGTCGGACCCTCTACATCCAGCACCCTTTGACCTGTTATCTTACCATTAAATTCTGAAACTTGTTCTCCTAACATGATTTTCTCATGTAATTTATCTATGACTTTGACTTAAGCGTACTTAATCAATATTCTCGGTTATTCTCGGCACATCGTAGATTGCATCAATGAAGTACAAAAAATGGATATTCACAAAGACAAGGACAAGACAGTAGATTTATGAAATACTGTTCATGACGGTGTAATTTTTCTTATTTTTTCCTAGAACCTTTTCTTTTCAAGTTTTTAACTTTGTTACTTTTCTTCTTGTCGACTTTAACACTTGGTTTGGATTTAGGAACAGTTCGTGATATTAGACCTGTAATTGACTTGTCAATCTTTGTTAGAGTTCTTTTGACGTTATTGAATTGAACTTGTATTTGCCTGCCGATCTCATGTTGTTTATTGCTAACTATTACGATCTTATCGATTTGTGTCATTTTCCGTTCTATCTGTTTTAGAATATCTTCGATCTTCTTGCTCTGATCAAAGTGCCTGTTCAATTGATCTTGTAATTTTGAGATAGACTTTTCCTGAGCACTTGGTTGGTACTTCTTGGCAACTACGGGCTTTTTCACAGTCTCTTTTCGGACGTCAGGTTGCTTATCCTCTTCATCCTGCTTTACAGCAGTCGTATTAGAATTAACTTCAACTTCCATGTCATTCTCCTCTTCATCTGCTTCCAGACTTTCATTCAAATTTACAGACACGGGTATACTTTCTTCTTCTCCAGTTACCTCGACTTCTTCCATTACATCTTGAATGATATCTGCATTCGTGTTTTCCTCATCTTCATGGAGTGCCATATTTAGTATTATTAGGTCTGGCTAAAAAGGAGTTTGATCAAATATAATTTCTAATATGATTACGACATATACTCGATACATTTCGAAAACCTCTTTTCGTGTTCGCACATCGACTTTAAAGAGAAAAATTGTAATAGAAATAAACTGCTAAGATTGAGACACGTATGGATTACTTATGATTTGTAATCGTGATATAATATGGTGATCAATCAGGTAGCCAGCTCGTATACATCGTCGGTGGGTTAGGTTTAGTTCTTGTCCTAGTCCACCAATATTTGTTGAGTAATACTTTCCTGAACATCGTACATTATCTGGTATTGAAGTATTAATCCACCTTGTTAATACTAATTGTTCTCTAAATTGCTAATTGCTTTAATAGTACCTATTGGTTCCTATAGATATACTAATGTCGTCTTGGATCTCTAATGGTATCTCTAAGATACTATTTCCTAATAAAAACAAGATCGTAACTGATAAATGTGATCAATGTGGTCAAAAGTTTAAAAAATACGATGAACTTATAGCTCACGCAAGACATGTTCACCATGATACTATTGTGAAATGCAATGACTGTGGGCGAGAATTCATACACGAAAAAGATCGATTACATCATGTTCGAGAGGAACACAAACAGAAGGAGGATTACCGGACTCATAAGGACTCGTACAAGACAACAAAGAAAATTGGATCTCCGCAAGATCAGGTAGATGATAGCACCAAGAACTTTGGCGATAATTTCTGAGACTCTAGATTGGTTCAAAGATCAATTTGATAGCATCAACAACTAACAACTAACAACTATCAATATACCCAAATATCTATCAATATAACCAAAATAATGCATTGGCCAATAATGGCTATTAACTATCAATATAACCAAAATAATGGAGCATCCCTGTACACATTCGACAAGGATTTTCAAGCATTAGAAGGTTTCGACTTAAGAAAAATTAAATAGAAACTCAAGCACCTGACACGATCCCCACCATACATTTAAGTCATAATTTATATAAGATAAAATATGGACAACAATAATTCAACACCCGCAGATGCTAATCTCAAGCATCCATCGCATAACAGGTATAAGCCAGTTAAAAGGCATTCTCTAGAAACAGATAACACTCTGGTTAAGGTATTAGAGTCCCTAGTTAATGGCCTAGAACAATCTCTGGGAAAGCGTACATATGTTTGCGGTAATCCTGATTGTGGAACATTAATTGTATTTCACAGCAACGAACCCAGGCCAGTGGTTTGTCATAGATGTGGAGTTGAGATCGATTGGGAGGGAGAATACCTAATGCGGATCAAAATATGTCCCAAGTGTAACAAGGAATATGAAAGCAATTCAAATTTCTGTTCACTCCACCTTCCAGCATTAGCATTGATCGAAAAAGAAGTAGAGAAGTAAATACCTGATGACAGGCGCTTAGCAGAAATACGATTCAACTATCTACTTGTCTTGTTATTGTCTTTGAATATTGGCCCTTTTGCACTTCATTAATCCGATCTACGATGTGCCGAGAATATAGATCAGGCAGGCTTAAGTCAAAGTCATAGATAAATTACCTGATAATATTATGTTAGGAGAACAAATTGGAGAGCTAAAGGGAAAGATAACAGGACAGAGGGTCCTAGACGCCGAAGGACCTGCAATGGAGACAAACGTGTCAGCCATCGGTAACCTTGTGGGATCAAAAGTTCGCGTAACGCTCACATATATGGGCAAATCAATATCAAATGGACTGCTTCATGGTTGGGGGAACGGTGTAGTCATGAGCACAGAAGGAGATGTGGCATCCTATACCGGCGAAGCAATCGGTAAAATTGACTCTTCAGGGACCGTCCGTTGGCGTGGATCACTATTCTACAAGTCATCATCAAATGGTAATCTCTCAACAACTTAGTTGTAGTGCTTGAAGCCGAGGTTGATGGCGAAGGGAACTTTTCTGAAAAAACTTGGGAATGGAAATAAAGGGAAAAAAATAGAAGCTGGCGTTGTCCATAGGATCAAAGTCTGTTCAGGTCCTGTACCCTTTTGTCCACCGCTAAGATCCTTGTAAGTAAAATGACTATCAACCGTAAGACCCCTTTCTGTTCAGTTTTACTGTGAATTGACTGCGTTCACAACTCGTGAAATGGGTCCTTGCCTAGCAACACCAACTAACCAAAATAATTCCAACAGAACCAAGAATAATAATTTTTAATAATGGGGCCCTGCATCTAATATTAGCAAGTCGATAAGAATGATCTTGGATAGTCAGAAAAAGGAGGCAATTTTAACTGCTCTGGCTGATCCTGAAGCAGTTAGCATTATCAATTCTACGATGAATCAATCAAAATCCGTAAGTGACATCATAAGGGAAACAAATGTGCCTCATACTACTGCATACCGAAAAATCAAATGGCTTGTAGACGAAAAGCTTCTTGTTGTTGACAAAGTTTTGATTAATGACGAAGGCAAAAAGTATAGTTTATTTCATAGCGTCTTTAGATCTATAACCGTAAAATATGAAAATAATAAAATCTTAATAGATGCAGAGCAGAACATCGAACCCCTTAATAGATTGACAGAGAGATTTTTCTCTTTGGGACAAGTAGGCTGATCATTTAGTCAATCAATTCATTGGTCTAGCAAAGCTACTTTAGTACGGAATCAAGACTTTCTATAATATTATATCCTGCTCTATAAGAATAGTAAAACCTGACAAAAATAATTGAAGCAAAGAGAATCATGGAAACTAGGTGGATCTGCATTCCCAGGCCGTGCAATTCGTATGGAAAATCAAATAACCCCGACTCATGTAGAGTGGTCATGAATTCTCCTCCAATCCAGATCAGTAAGAAAATGGAAATTTGAAACTGGAAGGACTTGACGCTACGTGATCGCCAAGCCAGCCACACAAATATACCCAGTGCCACAAATAACAAATATAGTGTAAAATTACTGACAAGAGCCAGAACTGGAGGTATCATCATACTGTAAGTTTCTCCTTTCTAGATCTAGCCACGTTGATAAATGCGATGCCAAAAATGATTAAAACAACAATAGAAATGGTTCTAAAAAGTCCCTCGCCTAATTCCTCCTCTCCAAAATAGTATGCCAAATGGTATATACCATGAGTGAGAATGAAAACTGCTAACAAGAATGTGAGAATTCTAAGATTTCTCTTCAATCTTAAACTAAGGTATATGGGAATAATGGCTGCAGCAAACATGATAACTGCACTAGCCAGATGAAGTAAGTTTCCCGCAGACATTCTTGGTTAATCTTTTAAGTTCATCCTCGACATATAGATATTTTGCTATATCCCAAGTGGTGAGTTCCAAATCTGAGTACCAGATCTGGGATTCAAAGCTGGGATTTGTCTCCATCTTAATAAAAAACTCTAACAATTAACATGTAATGGAAAAACTACGGTTTAATAAAAAGACCTTGATATCGTTCGTCATGATATCAATTCTGCTCGTAGGCATGACTTACTCTTCGCAATTCCTTGTCCAATCAACATCAGCCAAGAAAAGCAGTACAGACAAGATATCTGGTACAGCTTCAACAAGTAATGCGGTTACCAATAATAATAATAATAATAATAACACTGCTATCGCTTTAAATGCATTGGAGCTAAAGAATGAAACCTACAGATGGCAGAACACAACTCAGGGAATAAATCCAACACTTCATTTAATAGCACACACGGACTATGTTATCAAGATAAAGAACCCTACTGATGCTAAGCACGAATTAATAATAGGGTCAAATGGTACTGAGCTTGCTAAGAGCAACGGCATCAATCCGGGTAAAAATAGAGATTTCGTCTTCAATGCCAATACAACGGGAGTCTTCGAATACCATTGTGAGTATCATCCTGACACGATGAAAGGAATTATTGAAATAACAAACCAATAGTCCATAGCTGATCCTCTTTTTCTTTTCTTGAGACTGACCTGATTTATCTGTATGAGGAAACTGATGGTCATTTCATAGAGTGTTACTAATGTTACTAGCAAGGGAGTTCAATTAGCTGTTGGCAAGTATCTGTAAGGGTATTTGTGTGCGTCATAAAGCGCAAGGAGCCGCGAGTTTTGGAAGATATCTGAGAGGTCAGAAACGATGCCAGAGTTGTCAGATATTTCTTGAATGGCATGGGGGATGGTGTCCTTGTTGCGGTACAAAACTGAGAACAAGATCTCGAAACTGGAAGTATAGATCCAAATTTAAAGTAAAAGGAACCGAAAGCAAGCACGTCAATGACATACGTTATGATTTATTCGCCATTTGACGATGTCCGGCTATCTTCATTAAAGAACATAAATCTAACAAGAAGAGAATGTAAATCGTATGATAAACTTATCTACGGTACGGCCGCCACATATGCAACTCCCAAGATTCTCTCCAAGAATAATTACAATGTAGACATTCTATTATTTGGATTATATTGGCATCAAGATTTGAACCATGTGACCTTAACGATTTGTATTTGGAGCCGTATTTGGGAGGGTATACCGCATCTGGGACAGTCAAAATTATAATTTGAGCTTGATATACGGTGAGGTTTCTGCTCAATTTGAAAGGTCATTTTGAGACTATTGTCTCCGATAAGTTATTAGCCTTAAGCAAAAGTCTTCAAAAGGACACAAAGAGTACAGCTGCCATTTATTACAGAAAAATCTACCTTATCTCAAAACTGACATTGGGACACCCACTTAAACTTATTCGTAATATCACGGTTCCCAAACGTACTATTAATAAAGCACATTAACTATTCTTCTATAAGAATGCATAATACGATAGTACTTGGAGTTACTCTGTTTTCTATATCCGTTTGTATCTTAAATATTGAGTCAATTTACGCCCAAAATATTGAGAACTGGCAAACCTTTACGGATCCCGCAAAAAGATTCATCCTATTTTACCCTCCGGATTTAGAAATAAAAGGAAGGGAAAATTTTCTAAGCAGCGTAGATGTAACTCTAGGTAATCAGAATTTTAATAGGGGGTTTAAGATTACGGTAATGTATAACGATGACGACAAATCGTTGTTAGATCATGTTAAAGGTTTGGGTATATCAGCAGAAAATTATTTACTAGCCGTGGAAGAACAACTGAAGCCATCATACCAGGTATATAATGTGGGGACAAAATTTTTACGTTCTGAAAATTTGTATGGCTTTCCTACAGTAAGTAACACCGTAGATTATACCAATTACCTTGGAGAATCAGGCCGAACTAAAAATGTCCTTGCTATCGTCAACGCCAAAGGGTCCTTTTTGTTATCATACTCCAATAGTCTAGAAGCCTACAATGGGTATCTTCCTACCGTCAATCAAATCATAAAATCTATAGTGATTCTAAAATAAAATAGAAAGAAGAATTGTCAAATTCTCAATCGGTCTAACGATAGTGCCTGAAGAACGGTCTCCTCTACAAACAATTGCGGTTATTTGTGTCAAGTTAGATCAAGGTGAACCTGAAGAAAAAATACGAGAGTATTTAGATATAGAGGATGAACTGTTTGCATTTTGTCTTGAATTTGCACTCGAAAATAAATTGATAATCAAACAAGAGGACGGCAGATTTAAGATTACAAGCTATGGCAAAGAGTTCGCAAGCGTATTTTGATTATAACTCCGCCCTCTTGATGCCAATAAACTTTTTAATTATGTGCAACCACCTAGTCTGCTTATGCTTGTGGGTTTAGCCACAGGTTAGCTCATCGCAATCTTTGGCGTATTTGCCATTTTTGATGTGACGGTCTTTTATTTTTCTTTATACGCCGAGAGTGGGATTGGTTTAGTTTAGTAGGCATATCAATGCGGGCAGCACTGCCACTTCACCGAATCACTATGGAATACCTACAACAATGATTTGTCCGCAAGGTATGGTCGAAAATATTACAACCCTGCTAGTTAGCCGTTAGATAACTCCCTAGGCATCAAAAGATCTTGACGGCGTATCTGATCGTGTAATTGAAAAACTAAACTGTAATTGAATGGACTAAGTTAAGATTGGCTCAAAGAAAGAAAGTTAAAGAAAACTTCCTTACACCAGACTGAATACTAAGGAATCTTCAGTTCCTTTATCTTTTTCCTGCAAATTATCTACGGATTAATTTTGGATAATACTTGTTTACATTTCATGCTGACACTACCCAGAATCCTTAATGTAATACACGAATCCATCACCCATTGTTACTCAGTTTTAACAGACTATAATACCAATCCTGAGCCTGCTGATTAGAACCAAAATTTTGAAATATTAGGTTTGTTCAATCCATTATAGCAGTTGAACTCCTTGTTATATCATAGAAATAGTGCACTTGCGTTATTGACATTGGTAACAATTATAACCATAGTTTCAAATCCTACTTTATTATTACACGCTCAATCCAACAACAATGGTAATCAGCAACCTATAAGATTGGGAGTTAAAATTTGGGCTCCTGACTTTTTCTCTTACTTGGCACAGGAAAAGGGATTTTTTGAAAAGAACAAAGTCAATGTAGAATTGACATTGGTACAAGATTACCAACAGATTCTCAATAATTATAGCAACGGAGACTTTGACGGCATGATTCCAGTTTACTCTGATCTGATTTATCAAAATTCCCAGGGCATAGATTCAAGAGTCGTTTATGCGGTTGATTTGTCAAACACGGGTGATGTCATAATTGGGAATTTGAATAATAGTATCAATAATCCCACTTTAGCAGACGTAAAAGGAAAAAAAATTAGTGTAGAAGGAATTAACAGTTTTTCACATCTGTTCGTGCTTAAAGCACTCGAAAAAGTAGGGTTAGGAGAGGGAGATGTCGAGATTGCTACTGTACCTGCTCAGAACGTTACTCGTGAACTGGAAAAGGGAACAATTGTCGCCGGACATATCTATCAACCATATACAACAGAAGCCTTGAAGAAAGGATACAAAATCTTGTTTGCTGCTGGAACAATTCCAGGAGTTATAACAGATGTGCTTGCATTCCGTTCAGACATTATTCAGCAACGACCACAAGAGATTCAGGGTATAATAAAATCGATCATCGAGGCACAAACTTATTACGAGAACAATAAAGAGGAGTCTTTGAAAATAATGTCAAACAAATCAGGAGTAGGCGAACAAGAGATAAAGAACGGACTTGCAAGTGTCACGTTACCTTCGTTAAAAGAGAACGCAGTTAATATAATGAACAGTAAATCAAATGAACCGATTTCATTATATTCTTCTGAAAAATATATTTCTGAATTTTTCTTGACCAGAGGTCAGATGAGCGTGTATTCTGACTTTAGCCAGATAGTGGATTCAGACTTTGTCAACGCGCTATACAAAGGAGAATACAAAAATAAGTGATATTGGATTCTGGAAGTTGCTCGGGTTTCCAAGAAGAGTGCCGCACTCTCTGGTGGGCCATTGCGTCTAGCAACAAAAATGCTCATCGGAGTCTTATATGCTATGGATAAAAATAATAGAATAGAATGGAATGGAGTAAAAAAAGGAGGGGCACATGCCCTTTGGGAATCTAGTTCGCTTCTTTAGCCGGTGTCGTTACTTAGAAAGACAATGGTTTGTTCTACATCATTCAGATTTTGGCCTTGGTTAGTACATTCTAGGGAATTTATGTTCTGATTGTCGTGACTGTGGTCTTTGTTCTCATTTTCTATCTCGCACTCGTTCTTTGCCTTTATTTTCTGAGTTTTATGTGTGTCATTACAGTTGTTATCACCGTTGTCCTTGCATTTCTTCCCACCGTGGTCATGATGATCACCACCGGCAAATACGGGGGATACAAGATTCAAGCTGCTGTTCCCATTACTACTGTCGCAATTGAAAGCGACAGAATCACGAACATTCCTATTTTTTTGTATGCATATCTTGTAATCGGCGTTTGATACTAAACAAAGTATAAGT
>JBAWET010000360.1:0-20777 GCA_049591355.1 Nitrososphaeraceae archaeon | reverse complement strand
ATACTCAGAAAGTCAACTCTCACGGGACGTTGAGAAAGTTGTTTCATTATTACCAAGTTGTGGTAGTGAAGTTACAGTTAAAGACATTAAACAAGGCTTATCAAAATATGGCTTTGATGAAAGTTATCAAAATAAGATAGTACAAGAAGCTGGCACTAATCATAAGAATGTACGCGCAAGACGTAATTCATATTCGCACTCAAAAGGTATAGATGATATATACATGAAAAGAATTTAATAATTATTCGCTGGTGATTTAGGAGAGGGTTCGTTATCATCACAATGGTTTCTCGTCTTTCCACTGTGTCTCGATGAGAAAATCACCGAATAAATCACCAACGGGATTAATTTCATCCATAATCTGTGGATGATGAGATAACAAACATTATGATTAATGTGGCAAATAGGTCAAACAATGACGTTAAACTTCTTGATAGTCTCATTTAGTAACGTCGATTATGGTCTAACTTGTCACTAATAGTACTAACTTAATATATCATGATATAATGTTAATGATGTGACAATACAAAGTCTATTACTCTTAATAATACTCATTTCCCTGTTAGTATTAGCTCTCTATAACTATAATGCGGGAAGACACTTCAATGCAGATTCATATCGCAATCAACTCAAAGAGTGCGAAAAGCTTGCGAATATGAGTGAGTGTAACCTAATTGTGAGAGAGTTGAACAAGCCATAACAATTCTGCCACTATATTATGATACAAACAAACGTACCGTTATTTCTCAAAGTAACTAAATTCGGACAATTTGGACAAGCGAAGTTAATAACAAGTTCGTTGGGCTAGTAGAATGGACTTATTTTTATTCAATTACCATCGGAAGAAAAAGATCACTTTTAATCTAATGACACCTTCATCCCATTGCCACTGCCTGTGTCTGTGGCAAGTGTCCGGTTTTAAATATAAATAAATCATACACTTATGTGACTTTATGAGTGATTTTACTGATAAAATCCGTCAAACTTACCAGATTTTTTGCTTCTAAAATCGATCATTCTTTGATATATGGCTCCTTGCATACTTTCGAGATGTTTTTCAAAATCGAAGATAAGGCCAAGTGAATCATGCTCATCGTCATATTCAATGACTGTGTAAACGTATTTTTTCTTCCATGCTATTGCCCACGCACCCACCCAGAACCACCGTTTTGTCGTTATTCTTTTCTCATCCATATTTTCAATATTTGTCATTCGTAAGAAAGGAATGACTACTTTGAATTTATCTGTCTGGACTTCTATCCTGTCAATAAAAATACCTATGCGTGCATCTCTGGCCTTTTTGGTGGGAAAACCTTTGTGGCCTCCTAAATATTTAACATTAAATACAGCATCTGGGTTTTTTAATCGTCGAGCTAACTCCTCAGCATCAATTTCCTCTTGACTTTTTTCGCCTTTGTAAAGTACGTAATCACGTTGGGCAGGGTTCGTATTTGAGTCTATGATTTGTTCTGCCATTTGAAGTCTTTCTCCGCAATTGGAACAAAAACTATTCTCCAGTTTATTTTTGGAATCACATTTCCTACAATTTACTATAGGAGGCTGTTCAGTGGTTTGCATAGTCTCCTTGCGTCTGTTGTTAGCAGTAACCAGAATAGGATCTAGGTTTTTACGTACTGTTTCCAGTGAATAATCGATTTCCAGAATAAGTGATTCCACTTTATCTGTCTGTATATCTTTGAACTGAATTTTCAGATATTCCTTTGATTTTGAACTAGAAAGGCCCACTGTCAGGAATTGTCTTGTTGTAGATTTCTCATTCATTACCACAGTCTGGTAGTCCAAGAAATCATCGGTAAGTATTTCTGTTCTGAAGTCTCTATTTTTAGTAGTAAAGATAGTCCTATACTGACGATCAAATAAATAGACAGCCAAAAGTCCCTCAGTTTTTGATGGAAGCTTTGAATGTCCTTCCAAGTATTGAACTTTGTACACTGCTATTCCATTTCGTATGTACTTTAAGCAGTTATCACATATCTTGCCATCAAATCCCCATGTGGGGTCTGGATCATTCTTGGAAAAGCCCAGTGGTTTTTGACATCGAGCACAATCGACTTTTTCTCGTTTGAAAGACTTAAGAAATGCCAATCTAATCACAATCTCTCCAATTCCTTACTGGTTATTACTCTGTGCGATCATAGTAGATAGAGAAGGCCGTTCTAATATCTATTGTGAGAAAATAGTTACATCATAATTTTACATAGTCTGTGCGTATTTAAGTCCCGTCATTGGTAGTAAATTATTCTTTTACGTTCATTTATTATCTCCCAAAAGATGTTTAGCTAACGAATCTGTGAACTGTCATATAATAATATAATGCTATATCTTATATGGAACGGTCTTGCCAAAGAATGCTTTGACGTGAGGTCTACAAAGATAGTATATTATAACAATATCAACTGCTATCCCAATAATAGTTACTATAATTCCAGACATCAGTGAATTTGAGCCATTCATAGTATTGGCACTAGAGAGATTCAATACACCACCAGTTATCCCAAAGATAATGCTAATGGCAATACTGATTATACTCAGTATTATTGTAATCGTCCATGCCCAACCCTTGCTTTTAAATAGTCCGTAGGACATTATGATGTAGCCTATACCAATTTCTAACCAGACAGATCCTACGCCTGCGGATAACACACCAAAGACTGAACCTAATGGGTTAGAATCGGTTGACATCTGTGAGTTTGACATGGAAAGATATATACCAAGAATTACCAACGATACACCAGCAATGAACGAAGCAATGCCTACTATTGCAGTAAGAATTGCTATAATAGTAACACCTAGTGGCCTTTTCATTTTCTGATCCAAGATTACATATCATTTTACAAAACTCATTAAATTATATTTAAGAACATTTTTCCAAAAATTGTCATGCTGTTAATTACTACGATAGCAAAAACATATGCGATGTTAAAGAATGAGTAACTTGACTGACTAAGCCAAATCTATTCATCCTTTTTTCAATTCCATCACCTTTCTATATATAAATGGTTGAAATTTGTCGATGTTATCTTCGAAATCTAAAACGACGGTCTGGTCGTCCAATTCGTCCTTATATCGTATCACTGTGTATATGTGCCTCTTTTTCCAGACTGCACCCACTATAGCTAATGGCACAAAAACCAATCCCAACCCGATTACCCGCTCGGCCGAAATTTTTTGTTCACCCATATTTTCTATATTTTTTATTTTTGCATAAGGAATTGTTAGCGCAGGTGTCTCTTGCTTCGCACCGAGTTCTATTCTATCGTCGTAAACGAATATCATAGTGTTTACAGGTTTAGGCCATGCTTTGTGCCCACCTACATAGTATATCATTGCATAACCTTTACACTCGTTACTTGAATTGTCCCTAACAGATTGCGATGGTTTATCAGTAGAGGACGATTTATCAGAACTGTCATCACTAATGTAAGGAATAAACGGACTGCCCATAAGATCATCGGATCTCCTGATATTAACCGTATCTCGCGTTTATTAAAGATTAATGTAATCTGATATAGGACTAGTTCGAGTCCTAACAATGCTATGGCTATTTGGGTATCTTTACTTTGCCAAAGTACGTTCTAACTTCAGGTCTATACATGTAATAGATTATTACACCATACACAATTAAGTGGATGACCTGTATGGCATTTCCAGTTGCAATTCCCACGATACTTGTGATGACTGTTATAATTGCTAGGATAATCGTAATCATCCACGCCCACGATTTTGCCTTAATCAGTCCCCATGAAACGAACAAACTTGCGATGCCGAGAGCGATTACTAATACACTAACAGCAAGTATGGCCGTTACAAACACTCCCATCTCGGTAAGATCGAGAGCAGAGAAGGCAATACCTGCGATTAGACCGAGAACTCCGCCGACAATTAAAATGATTCCACCAATAATCATGAGAATTGCCACGATTGTGACACCTAATGGACGTGCTCTTTCCATCATATTCCTACCCCATGAATTTGTACAGAACCCTATCTTAAATCATTTTGCATTCTATTTCTCAAGAAGCAGTGAGTTAGCAATATTATGCCGTGTGTCCAGTTTGGAACCAATGACACACGGCGCAACTATCTTTTGCAGAGAATAGTTGATGGTCAATACACATTTGAACCATATAAACTTAGGCAAATTCATTCATAATGCATTACTTCCTTCTGTAATCCAACATTTTCCGATATATAAAAGGCTGAAGTTCTTCGATATACTTTCCGAAATCTAATACGATGGTTTGTTCATCCATTTCATCACGATACTGTATCACAGTATAGATGTGTTTCTTTTTCCACATGGCTCCGACTATTGCTAAGGGTACGAATACCAATCCTAAACCTACAACTCTGAGAGCAGAGATTTTCTTTTCGTCCATGTTTTCAATATCGATCATATTTGCATAAAGAATTTTTAGTTCGGTGTCTGCCTCGCTAGAACCTATTTCGATTCTATCATCATAGATATAAATTGCTGTATCTACAGATGTTGGATGCGCTTTATGGCCTCCAACATAGGTGATGTCGGCAGATTTCAACCATGAGTCCGTTGGCCTTGTTTCGAATCCTCGCGATGAGTCATCATTATTTGATATTTTGCTAACATCTCGATTGCCATAAGGAATACTCGGACTACCCATATCTGTCCGTCATTCCGTAACAAATTCCCAATAGATCATAAATGATAATAAACTGGTAATTACTGAACTTCTAGCCAATTTATAGAACAATCAGATCGCACTAGTTAAACATTGAGTGGACTTTATATAATTACTATATGGTGATGTCTATTATCTATGGGTCGCTGGGATCAAAAAAGACCTAACGTTGGACTTGATTTGGATCAAGCAGGGATGATTTTGATGGGTGTTGGAATAGGATTAACCATATTGGCAGTTGGTTCGAATATAATCGGTTCAAATCTGGCTTTTAAACCAAATGTTAGTAGCAGCTACATAATTCCGGGCTTGGCTGTTCAGATTACATTCATTGTAGGAGGAGTTGTTGTAACTATTATGGGTATTTTATTGCTATTGATAAATGGCGGATACATAAAAACAAAACGGTTGGAATATGGAGACGATAAATTTGGGAAAGATTGGGATTGATAGCATTGTGTACTATTCAGTAATAAATTTGAATCGCCAGATTAGGTGATCTTATCTCCCACTTTATGGATAGCAGCATCTAATTGGAGATTTTCACTCCTCTACCGAAATAAGATTTCACATTAGGTCTATACATGTAGTAAAGTATTACTCCGTTGATAATCAAGCTGATAAAACTCGGAGCTCCACCGCTTGCAATTCCTACTATGCTAAAGACAATCGATATAATGGAAAGTATGACCGTTATGATCCATGCCCAACCTTTACCTGTTAAGAGACCCCAAGCTAATCCAAACCAAACAAGACCCAGTACTATTGCAACGCTCCCAGCAATTATGGCGATAGTGGCCACCATGCCAGTCATACCGGTACTTTGTACTTTCACTTGTTGACCTTGCTGATCTGTAACGGTTATGTTGCTCAGCGTGCCATTAAGCCCTGAACTAACTAGAGGAACAATAGTAACGGCTAAAATACCACCTGTTAAAAGTACAATTCCATTCAGTATAGCCAAAATTGATACAATCGTAACACCTAATGGTCTGGATCTCGTACGCTCCAATTCCTACCCGAACATACCTGTAAATAGTGCTACTTAAATGGTTTTTGCCTAGTTATCTTCTATAAGAAAATCTAATTCTTATACTGATATTCCAGTTCCTCTTCCAAACCACGCTTTGACATTTGGACGGTACATGTAATAAAGTATTATTATGTTGACAATCAGGCTGAAAACACTCCCATAACTCAATGAGAAAATTGATAAGGCGTTGAAAATCGCCGAGATGATAGCAAGAATGACAGTGATAATCCAAGCCCAACCTTTACCTGTAAACAAGCCCCATGCAAACACAAACCACAAAATACCGATAACTATACTCGCAGGAAGTGCATATGGTACGATAAATCCATTAATGAGAACTGAAATTCCAACGACTACCATCAGTATCGTTGCTATTGTAACACCAAATGGACGTGATTTTAGCACTTATTTTCCTACCCTAACGTTTGTGTATATATGCTATGATAAAGGTTTTTGCAATTGATACAACTTTACTCACGGATAATTAGCCTCTTCAGCTCTCCCTGAAGCATAAGAAAAGTTAATAGTCTAGTCGTAAAGGGCATTCTGACGGTTGCAAACTTATCAAATTCTAAGTCTCATCGGTTGTATTTTGGGTATGTTAATCACTGTAGTACTCGCAGGCGTGACCAGCGTTATCATATCAACGACAGATGTGTTCTACAACGCATCGAATGTAACTGCACGACTAAAGCATACGGAAACAAAACAGATATTGTCTCAATTTGAAGGTGGTATGATTATTGCATTTTTCATGTATATCGGAATTTTTGTGGTTACGTTTGTCACGAGGTTTAAAACAAGATTGGTAGGATTGGTATTAATTGTTGTAGGTGCTCTGGCTATCGGTGTAACATTTTTTTGGGGAATTATACCATTCGGTTTATTATTACCAGCAGGCATACTAGCAATCCGACAGAAACAACAACAGTCACCCAACCATTATTCTTGGGGTCGAAAGTAAGTGCATACACATAATCTCTTGTTACTAAGAGCATTGGCAAATATTCCGTTTCTCGCTAATGGTGATAAATTTCAAGTCAAACAATACAAGCATCGATGTTCGGTTTATATTTAGGACAGCTTTCACAAAGCCGAACTCATCATTGAAGGTAAAGTGTTGGGAAATGTAGAATCAGCCACTACTGGATTCCTAAACAATTCCTTAGCTGTCGAAAAAGTAATTAAAGGAAATTACGCTGGGAACACGATAAATGAACTTGTCCATCCAACTTCTGACGCGTTGGTCTTGTTTTTGTCGAAAGCAAAAACAAAGCCTGATGAATGGATTACCAAGTTACCATCTCCCCAGCCAATCATTATTTGCTGTCATAATTTTCGCGAAAGCGAAAAACTTTTGGCTGGGGAATTAATAATCACTGGTGATCTATAGAAGGGTTTGTCTAAAATCGATTAGGTTTTATATCTTTCCTGATCGGATTCCCTGATGACAGGATCACCGAATTAAAAATAAACTGTGACGATAGTACCGATTTATGGTATCAAACGCTATTGATTATGTCTATACTTAATGCCGACAATGGTTCCTATTTTGTCACAATAATAATAAACATCTAATTTATTCAGCGATAATAATGTTAATTATACCGGATACTATGTTCAGCTTCTGTGAGTAATCAATATCTCTTATTCATAATAGACTTATACCTCTCATCATTTTTCAATACATCAAATAGATGTTCTTTCGTTATCAATTCTTTGAATCTCTTATCCAGACTTAATGTTTTTTCAATATCATCTAGTGCTTTCTCCTTCTCGCCAGATATTATTTCATAAATAGACCTTTTGAAATAATGATTTGGATTTTCTGGTGATAGTTCAACTAATTTATTTATATAAGGTAGAGCACTCCTATGATCTTTTTTCATGTCATAGGTAACAACGAGATTATGAGAGAACTCTTCATAGTTCGGAAATATATCATATAAGACCCTCAGAAGATCTATAATTGCATCAAGATCATAATCTTTTAGCCCTTCTCTTGTCATTATTATAAACTTCCGGTAATATGGATTCGCTGTCGGATGTGTTACCTCAAATTGTAGCTCAATTGATTTATCAAAATTAATGATAGCTTGGTTGTATATTTTTTGTTCTTCATACGCTCTCCCTAAATTGAAGTAACAATCTGGTGATTCCACAAGCTTTAAAGCTTCTTCATAATAATGAATAGCCAAATCATAGTTCCTATGCTGCAGATAAATATTACCCAAATGAAAATAGGCTTCTGAAGATTCTTTTTTCCCGATAGAGTTCTTTAGATATTGTATTGCTCTTTCCTTATCACTGGAAAATGCTTTTCCTTCATTTAACCAATCATTTTCATCATACAAATGTTGTTTCAATATTTCAATAAAGACCTTAGCTGCCGACAACGCATTTTCCGCTTCTATCTTTGACGCTTTTTTATTATGATGGATGACATCATTGCGAATATCATGACATTCAGACTTCCAAGTTTTCCATTCATCCCCATCAACTATTTGGGATGAAATTAATCTAAGCCATTGTTTGTTATCGTCAATTCTATTTTTTTCTAATTGCTTAATGAATGCTGTTTTGAATTCGCCATCAGGAATATTTTGATCTTGCTTATAATGGTTCATTAATATTTTATAAATCAATGATTCTACCGCTGTATCAGCTTCTATTATTGCTATTCTATAATTTTTGTCTCTTAAAAAATCTTCAGAATTCATGATCAGCTCAGTATGTAACGGCATTCTCACAATGTAATCAGAAATAACATCATTGAGGTCAACTTGAGGACTATCATCAGGATACGTATTAACAAAAGTAAGGTCGGGACTAGTACAAATTGATTCTCCGTGAAAGTGTTTTCCATCACTTGAATAAGAAATAGTATAAGCCATGACATCTTGTAGAGAATAATTTCTTGGAAAATAGTCGTTAGTTAAAATTCGGTATCCCGTAGAAATTAGGTTTATTACATCGGTACACTTTGATAAAAATTTACTTCTTACTTCATTTGATCCTAAATCTTCTGGTTTAGATTGATCCAATTCGATACGAAACACTGCCTTCATGAAATTTAACTGACCAAATCTATCTGGCGACATCCAATTCCAATCATCGTAAAAATGTCCATATCCGGCTGATCCAATGCTATCTGAGTTTATCCTAAGTCTGGGCATCGAAGCCGGAAATAATAATCCGGCTATATCCTTCCTTTTCACGGTCTCAAAATAGACAATTACTGAGGCATCTTGGACTTTGAATTTAAACCTCTTTTGGGAGAATGGGAATGAAAAAGGAATGATCGTCTGTATTCTAGCCATTTTTACCTGTACAAACTTACCTTTAGCCGGATTAGTGCTCATAAAGGGCAATATTGAATTCCGTCTTTTCAATCTATTGGGTGATCTGTAGGCTATCTGTATGGATTATGATCCTCTCACTCTCCTTAAAGTCAGCACTGTGATATAAAGACAAAAACTATTCATTAGTAAAATGGAAGAAAAACGATGGTGCAAGAGTTGTCATGGCGGTATTTTACACCTACATTAATCCCGAATGAAATGAAATGTAATTTGTGCGGATGGTCACGGTTCGAAGAGAATCTTGCGGATTATGTAAAAAGCAAAGGCTACATCGCGCCATAGTCAGGGATGATATGTAGACTAAATGAGCTCTATGGCTCATCCAACTGCGCTATAGCTCCCTGAAATACATTAAATGGTTGCGCTCCTACTATGCCCAAAGGCTCTTTTCCATCCCTGACAAGAATAAAAGTTGGAGTTGATTTGATACCTATTGCTTGTGCTAGTTGATTATTCTCCATCACAATATCATAGTATTTTTTCGAGTCCAAACATTCTGAAAACATAGTTGAATTAGTAATGTTTATGTTTCTTGCAAATTGATTCAAACTTTTATCGGTAATCCATTCCGTATTCTCACCTTGGAAATTGCTATAGAGCTCATTATGGTATTGCCAATATTTCCCTTGATCTGCTGCACAATATGATGCTCTGCCGGCTACTGTTGACATGTTACCGTTTTGTTTATCGTTTATAGTAAAGTCTTTAAAGAGATATTTTATTACTCCTGTATTTACGTAGTCATTGATAATTTGTCCGCTAGTTTCATTATGAAATTTTGTACAATCTTGACATTGATAGTCTCCAAATTCTATCATTGTGATGTTTGCATCTTTGTCCCCAAGCGCAGATGCGTTCTCTTGTACTGGCTGAGGCAATTTCTTAACTATTTCTAGTAGTCGTTCTCTTTGTTGGATAATTTCATTACGTTGGGTAGAGATACCATTAAGTTCAAAATTATCTTGAGCTATTTTTATTTGTGAATTGAATTTGAACTCAGGGTTAAAAATCGCGTCATTCTTGTCTATTCCCACTGTTCCATTGTAAAATAGCGATTTTTCGCCTGTCTTGACATTCTCCTTGCTACTAATCAAATGAAAGCTTCCGGCTAATTTATAATAAATAAATGAGGTGAAATTGGGATCAGAATTAGCATTATCTTTAACTTTAACAGTACCGAAAAGAAGTTTATCAAGTGCTGATCCATTAAATGTTGTTCCTTCCAGTCTCCCCACACAATCACTTATCGGACATTGATTTTTGTTGTCAGCAAACATGATTATGTTATGCAAAATGCCGTCCTTCAAACTAGCTTTAATCGTAATATTTTCCGCCATTTGCGTCTGTGCGTAACACGAGCTTAACCCAATAATTAGCAACATACTACTGGCAATCAAAAATTGGGATAAAAGCGAGGACGATTTCATTAGCTTTGATTATCTTTGTCATAGTAGAAAAATGTTAATCCTGACCTGTGAGATCAACTTTTTATAAACGCTAATTATCCTGACCAACAAGATCGATATTAGGTAATCTAGCACAATTTACCTTATAAGGTAGGTAGGTAGAAATTAAGATTAATTGAGGTGAAAATATGGTAGTTAAGTGTAGCAAGTGCAACTCACAGAATATTATAAAGACAGGATTCAAGCAATATGCTAAAGCACGTAAACAAAGATTTTACTGTAATAACTGTTTTAGTTACTTTGTCGAATAGAATAATTATTATGGTTGAATATATTACTAAATCCAATTCAGTTACTATAGCATCGAGCGCAATTATTTTTTAATTATTAATTATCATTAAGATTACACTTGTCTCAGGGAGTTGGAACTATTTGGTTATTAATGGCAATTTCGACTGTTTACGTTACCATATCGTGGTTAAAATTACTCTTTGAGTGATAGGTTCAGAAAATTTTCATCTTCAGATCTAATTAAGTCAAAACAATTTTTGCAAACCATTCTACCTATAAAGCTCTTAAGATACGAAGCCTGTTCATTACAAACTTCGCAACATTGACCTTCAGAATTTGTCATATTGACTTTATCACCTACATACAAGGATTTAATTATTTCATAAAATCTTGCTTAATTTCAGTTTACAAGTTATTTCAAGTTCTAAACGGCTCTCTTAGGCTTTTTTATTGCAATTATTGCTTCATATGGAACACCTTTTCAGGTTTGATCTTCAATATCACTCTTTTTTCTGTTGGAGACCTACCAGGATATTTTTCTGCTCCAATATACTTTTCTGCCAATTTATCAATGTGTTTTTCGGCCTCATCCCCAGTTATTTGCTCTATCACTTTTCCTCTTATAGTAACCATATCGTATGGATTATTGTGATCAGTTATTGCCAATCCTACACGAGGATCGCGGGAGATATTCTTATGTTTTATTCTACCTATCGCAGTGTTAACAAGAATAGATCCATTTTCGATATCTACCCATGTTGGCGTAACTTGAGGAGAACCGTCTTTCATTAATGTGGACATAAAGACTAAGTTCTTTTCCTTGAAGAGTTTTCGAATTGCATCGTCATTTATTTCACTATTGATTTGGGGGTTCATGATTTTTCTTCTCTAATAACTATTTTAAATTTTGCTGTTTGCATGGATCCTTGCATTTCTCAGATCTGTCTAACTACCATCCCATTGGCAGACGATGTTTATCAGTATGTAACGCTTATGTCCGGGGTTCAACTTCTTATTCTATGCTAGAAGAGAATAAATGGGTCATTTCAACTTCGAAAAAGTCTGACAAATTTTATGCCCAAGTTTATAGCTACTAAAAATAGTACCCAAGCTGCAAGAGCGCCAATCATCGATGCCTGATATGGTTCTACATTGTTCTGGAGTAATCCATAGTGAATTGATAACTTTGCTACAGAATATATCAGCTCAGAGATAGTGAACGCAGCAACCATTTTTTTTACATCCCCTTTTATTATTGAATAATCTTTCTTTTGAGTTAAAGGATCGATATATCTTTGCTTGTTATCTATATAAAAAAGAATTGCAAAAAGTGGAATATAGACCCCGTATTCTATTGATAACGTCACAATTGAATTTACTAGATTATTATTATCATTTTGGGCATAAAGCTGAGTAGATAGAGCACCTACAAAGAAGGCAACTGTACCGGACAAAATTATGTTCTTATTAAAGAGAATATAATTTCGGTATTTATCGTAAAATCGTCTTGGCTTTGTTCCTGAGCCCACGCTCCCTTGTATCATAACTAGAATTTAATTACTGTTAGTGCTACATAAATAGTATATTTAGCGGCTCAGTAAGACGCGACAAAAAAATGCAGTTTAGTTTCAAATTAGTTTTTAATGGCAGCTAGAATTTTTATCCGTTTAAATTTTCTAATCCCTTTATTTTATGAAGTAAACCTCGTCTATTTTGAGATTGCTTCTTGTAGTTATTAAAATCAGGAGCAACCAAACAAAAATCAAGAAACATCAGGAAACGATTGTCTAAGTTAAAGTATAATTGAGATGATGGTTTAAATGTCATCATGAGTATAGATTCTGGATTTGTAATTCTTGCATTTGGTGTGCCTTGTATTTGTTGGGTGATGACAATTCTAGTTAAAAATGTCCAACATGTGATAATAATGAAATGGATTTGATACCAATATGTGAAACAGAATCATATAGGCTCGAGTATGGAGGCGATATTTCTATGAATTCCTGAAATCTGCGAAAGTAGTTAGTTTGAATTAAAACATAGACGGAAGAAAAATTGTTAGTTAGCAGATGCTTCCAGTATAACATCTGATCTGGTTCTACTTAAGTCGTAACAATTGCTACAAACCATCTTATCGAACCAGTAATTTAGTTCATGTGTCTTCTTTTCACATAGTTGACAGCGCATACTAGTTTCCATGTGTTGTATAATGTACCTTATAATATAAAATCCCTGTCTAAATAATCTATATAGTTGACACGATTTAGAATGAATTGCTGGCTCAATATAGGGGATGGCAATACAACGCCGGTAGTAGCCTGAAGTGATTGACAGTGATAAGCTTTCATCATATATTGAAAGAATGCTACACAATATCCCTTTACGAATCTACAGGTTTGGTCCTGATAGTGTCTAGCACATGTTTCAACTCCGGATCATTCATTAGTTTGTTCATAAACCCTCTAACAATTTGCCTAACAGTTCTTTCCGATGTCCCTTCACCGCGGTGTTGCTCCTTAACGACATAATCATATACTAAAGAGGATAAGTATGTAGAACAAAGGTCTGCTATCCAGTTCAAAAAAGTCTCCGGAGTTTTGTCTATTAACATCTGTTCTTTTCTCTCTTCGAAAGATTTTCCAATTAATCTTACATTGTAAAGGAAAATCTTCTTTCCTGTTTTTGAATCGCTACTGCTAAACAGAATGGAATCTCTTTGGTCATAGATAAGTCCGAACGATGCGTCTGGAATCTTGATATGTCTGCTTTTAGTATAATTCAATAATTCATCCATAATTGATTTAAGAAGAGCGTAAAATTGTGCAGCCTGTCTTTGCTTTTCAGATTCCTTTTCATCTTTTCGCATATATCATGTAGTCAGAAAGAAGGAGAGTTATATGCTAATGGTAGCTAGTACTGAGAACGTTGACACTAAGAGGAGGTTTACAAATAACAAACGTTCCCTTGTTAAGAGTTGAAAATAAAAATTTCGTATTCCGTCACTGATTGCATTAGATGAGATTCATACCTCATCTCCATTATGGACTTATATCTCATTGATCAAACTGTAAGTTCAAATAATAATTACCATGATTCAAAAAAACTTTAGTTACGCCTAACGTATACGATGCGTGAAGCATTGCTGTGAGTAAAGTTTATCCGATGGTTCAATCTCTAGTTTTTCCCTTTTAGTCGTCCCTTCTTTGGTTTTTTGTTAATTTCTCCTTCTTTTGCCGATTCCCTATGCTGCTTTTCGGTCTCTTTCTGCAGCAGCAGATGAGAACCGTCTATTTCATAGGGACGTTCTGAAAGACTCTTTGTTTCCTTTAGACAAAGAATAAACTTGCCACAATTATTGCAGGATTGCCATAACACGTACCCATATTCTCCGTGCCTATTCAATCCGATTGGGTAATATCGCATATTCGGTTCAAATTTGGCCCTACAATGAGGACATTCCATTGTATAACTTTGGGAACTTAACTTATAAGTTTAGTTATAAGAAAGATAACTGCAATATAAGAGACTACATATTCTTGAAGGTTAGGCGAGAACTGTTAAACGATGTTTGGGAGCTTTGAATATAAGTAGATTAATGACAGAATCGCCTAATTTAGTAATAACTTTTCATTTTGCAGAGATGCAGAGAGCGTATAAAATATCTGTGCCATTACGCACGGATTAAAATTTTCGACAATTTGGTACGTATGCCAGTTTATATTATTACGATAAGAGAGCTTTAGAAGTTTACATTTAATATAATTCTTTCGCAAAAGATCCAGGTACCACAAAGTCTCATCAACTCTTAAATACGAAAAGCAGTAACGGTTTGTGTTGAAAAAATTTGGCTGCGGAGCATGTGGAGAAACATTCAAAGATAGATTTGGGCTTATTGAACATGCAGAAGCTGCACATGATAAGAAAACTACCTATTTGTGCATTGTTTGCGATGAGTCTTTCGAAAACGAACCATCTTTCAAGTTACATATGTTGAGAAATCATAAATTTGTGTGAAGGAGCTGACGTGGTATTTTTAGAATGTAGTATCATTGTATCTTGATTTGATTGCCACACGCTTACTTGATATTTTTCAAATTGTGAGTTCACTTGAATTCAACATTAATCATCTCACTGCCAAAACTGGGCAATGAGCGTGTCGTATCACAGAGCTCGCAACTCCTCCCATAAGAAATCTTTCAACTCCTGTCAAACCCTTTGTTCCAATTATTATGAGATCTACACCAGCTTCTTTGGCAAATTCAATAATTCCTTCAGCGGCTGAAGATTTGCTAATAACAACATCTATGCTGGCTCTAACTCCTGCCTTTTCTAGCAAAAGTTTTGTTTCATTGAGAAACTCTTCTGCTTGTTTTTTCAACGCTCCTTCATACTCCGCGATATTTCCTCCTCTATAGTAACTAAGTAGATCGCCAACCATCCCAAAAGAAGACTTGTCCAAAACATGTATTGCGGTTACACTAGCTCCAAGTCCTTTTGCCAAGGTGATCGAATATCCTATGATCTTATCTTTATACCCCGATTTATCAACAGCAATTAATATTTTCTGAACTTTTTGGTTATCGTAGTTTGCTGGTCCCTCATTCGGTTGTTGAGCTATCCTTATTCACCTATTCTCCTCACCATCTACCTCTTACTAGTAACTTTCCTTATGTCAATTGGGTTGACCCATTTTGAAACATCTGCCCCGGTTACAACGTCCTCTTCTGATGGAATTAAATAGATTACGTCGTGTCTTGAAGGACTTCTCTTATATGTAGCCAAACTCACAACGACAAATACTACGAAAGATACTATTGGTGGAATGATTGTATCTAGGCCTAAATATACAAAATATGGGCTATCAGGAGAAGCTGTACTTAAAGTGAAATAAAGTATCATTCTTAGCGTCGATCCAACCACAATTGAAGCTACTGCGGCAGCTGAAGTAGATTTTTTCCAGAACGTGCCCATTACAAGTGGAACAAAACAACCAGCAAGCACAATATCAAATGCAAGTACCAAGTAAACCCCAGGCCGAGGGATAATCGCTCCCAGTGCAAACGCAGTAAAGAACATGGGGATTACCAAGAGCCGTGTAGCAAGTAGTAGTTGTCTATCGCTCATAGTTCTTCTTTTTAATCGCGGGATAATGTTACGCTGCAGTATGTTCCTAGACATCACACTTGCAATTGCCAATGTACCTCCATTAGCAGTAGACATCCCACAGCTTATTGTACTCACAAGCATCAATATTCCAATTACCTCCGGTACATGTTTTATAGCCACGATCGGATAGAGAGTAAAGGGATCAGCAATATTCGGCTCGAGAGTATGTCCAATAATCCCTATCATCGTTGTAGGGATAAGAATGAGCATCGTCAAGCCCGCCGCATAGTAGCAGCTCTTCTGAGCAGTACGTCCTCCACGGGCTGAAAACACCCTCTCCATGAAATCTAGCGCTACGATGTCACCCAACCCCAAAGACATGATAGCAGCCCAGTTAATTAGAGCCCCGCTTTTAATGTCTGTTAGACCCGACATATCCATGAAACCGGCCGGTGCATTAGCAATTATAGTCTCTAATCCACCCGGTATTGGTGACCATGGCCCAATGAAATAGAGAAATCCTAGCCAAAACCCAACTACGGCCAAGTAAATATGAAATATATCTGTGTAAGCACACGAATACAATCCTCCAAAGTATGTATAAATTAATACAACTGCAGTTGAAATCAACATGGCATAAATCAGCGGTATACTCAGGACTACGGACAGAATATAACCACTCGCTGCTAGGTTGCCTGCTACGAGAACGATAAAGCTGATAGACATCAGAGTGCCCGACATTATTTCGGCAGTGTTTCCATATCTTCTAAAGTAGAAATCAGCGAGTGTTATCATATTCATTCTATTAAATATCCTTCCAAAGAATAACCCTGTCAAAACAAGACATATGGCCAAGCCAAGTGGAATAGCTGCCCCAGCCCAAAATCCAAATTGATAAGACAATGCTACATTGCCCAGCGATGCATTTCCATCAACAGCTTCAGAGACCAACATGGTTCCAACAAAGAATAACGATAAACTCTTTCCGGCCACAATGTAGTGTTTACTACTTTTCTTAACGAACTTGACAGCCAATACTCCTATAACCGCAGTTGCCGCAACAAACGCCATCACTATTATGGGATAGGATATTGGGATGTCTGCCATAAAGTCACGATTCAATAAATGTCGCGCTATTTAAGGATATTTGAGTCGACGTATTAATTGTAAGTTATAATGCATCTTAGCATATTCGAAGAATTGTTTACTAGGACCCGGCAACTGACATCTTTGTGTGAATGATCAGTTGCTTCTACATGTGATCTATGACAAATGTTGCATTGTATCGCTCATGTCACATCCATGCATTTCAGAGAAAGACTATGTACTACTTTAAGACAAGAAGGCGTTTCCTAAGTGAATGGATTTAGCTGTCTCTTCACTCTCATCGTCAGTTGACTTGTCAATTAATATTTTTTCAATATTATTAGAACTTAGATAGTTCGGTGGCATTTTTACTTTCAACCTCTTACGCAATTTTAGAAAGGTGTCTATGTCTCCATGTATAATTAGCCTGTATTGCATAAGTAATTCCTTCAAAATCCAGTTATAATGAACACTGTTTATGATATCATCAAAGCCGACTAGAGTAGATTTCATAATGGTGATTGATTTCATGAGGGCTTTATCGAGCAAATATAGTTCTCGCTCATGGGTTGTGTAATCTGTATGCTTGAATTCATCACCATCATTGGGGTTTGAGGTAAACTTGTCGTCTATGAGATTTTCTTTCATAAATCTTTTGACTAGATTCCTTGCCTCAATCTTGGTGAGAGCGTTCTTAATAACAAATTCACCAATCTCACGAACCGATTCAACGTCGAAGGGCAATAGTTCTAATGCCACGCTTGGAGTTATTCGCTGGCGAATAATTTCTTCCTGAATCTCCTTTGGAAGCAGGAGTAATTGTATTCTTTTCGTCACAAATTCCTGACTCTTGCCGATTTGTTTGGCCAATTCAGAAACGCCGCCCCATCCATAACCTTCAACATACTTTTTGAATGCAAATGATTCTTCAACAGGATTCATGGTTTTGTGTTGCAGGTTTTCTACAAGTCCCACTTCATATGCTTCTTTGTCAGATAACTCAATAACATGACAACTTAGTTTTCTCAGTTTTAGCAATTTTGCTGCTGCAAGTCTGCGATTTCCAGCGACTACTTCATAACTTGGTGATACCGGTCGAATTACAATTGGCTGCAGAAGGCCATAGTGCTTAATTGATTCTGCCAACTCCTCCACATTATTTACTTCACGAAGATTATATTTAGAAGGTGAAATTTTGAATAAACTTACATCTTGCAGAATCCCAAGATAACTCAAACATTTTCAAGCTGTGCAATATTACTATATAATATTTGTGTAGGAGTTATTTATCAATTGTATGCGATAGCGACATAAGAGCGGATCCCTTATGAATTTACTGTGAAGCAGCGACTAAGGTTATTCCTTACTTAGCGTAGTAATCGACAAAAACTTAACCTAAAATTTCGCCCTGGTTAATTTTGAATAAAGCAGTGGATCCAATTTCCTAGCTTTGTCCAAGCAGGGCTGTACTTTATTTTTCTCTCCAAGCATCTCGAATGCTCTTCCTTTGTTATACCACGCCTTTGCATAGTTCCCATTAAGTTTCAAAGCGGTATCGAAACACTCGATTGATTCTTTGAATTTTCTCAGACGAAGCAGTGTTAATCCCTTATTGTGCCACGTAATCGAGTTATTGGGATTTATTGAAAGTGCTCTTGAAAAAATTCTCAAAGCTTCTTCTGTTTGCCCTTTTTTGTCAAGAATTAATGCTTTATCTCCCCAAGCCATATCATTATTTGGATCAATCTCTATGGCCTTATCAAATAAGATCAATGCTTCATCATATCTCTTTGCATTTGCCATATCCTCACCATATTTTATCAATTCATTAGTTGCATCTTTCTTGCTAAGTTTGATGGTATTGATTTTTTGTACAGGGCGCCCTTTCGATAACCAATTGGAAAATAAATCGAATATCAAAAAAAATAACCCCTAATTAGAGGAGACAATGTTTTGTTTTACAAACTTTGACTAACATTGGTAGGCATCAATAAGCGTATTCATGCGTTCACTTCTTCATTCTGAGGTTCGTTCTTTAATCCGATAGTTCCCAAGTACAAAAGAATGACACTCGAGACAAGTATGGCAGTAAACATTGCGTAGACCCCTGACAAATCCATGTTTGGAATTGGAACTCATGGTATTTAAATTTGCGATTCGTCTACCAAGCGTGTATGTTTAGAAATATTTAAGAAATACTTGCCAATTAGGTACCTTAGAAAAAACATGGGAATGGAGTTTTATGGTGATTCTTATAAGGGAAACGATGAGCCAATTTTTGTTGGCATACCTACGTTTCTGAAACTACCGTGGTTAAGAAGTCATGAGGAACTAAAGAAGGTAAAGCCAGATGTAGCCATAATTGGAGAGCCCTTCGATTTTGGTACTACTATTCGTCCAGGAGCAAGATATGGGCCACGCGCTATAAGAGCAGCATCAACTGTGCCTTCCCCCCCTTACGAACATTTCAACATAGAGACCGGTGTTGATCCCTTTGGAGTTTTTAGGAGCGTCGACTATGGTGATGTGAATATATCTCCTGGGGACGTTGTGGAATCACATAGAAGGATGACTGACAAGGTTAAACAAGTTCTGGATATAGACGGTATCCCAGTTATGCTAGGAGGGGATCACTCGATTACCTTCGCCAATGTTCGTGCTTTTGCCAAAAAGTACAAGAACATAGGGATGATACACATTGATACACACGCAGATTGTGCTCCTCAAGGATTGACTGGATTCAAGTATGATCACGGAGCGCACATAAGAAGAATAATGGAACTTGGATGCCTTAAGGGAAAGAACTATACTTTGATAGGACCACGAGGTTATTGGCCCGGTCCTGATTTGTATAAATGGATGGCAGATCAAGATTTTCAATGGTTTACGATGCTTGATGTTGAAGAGATGGGTATAGACAAAATAGCAAAAGAAGCTGCAGACAGGGCTAACGATAATGTTGATGCAGTCTACATAAGTTGGGATATTGATACCTTCGATCCGGCGTATGCACCAGGTACAGGTGAGCCGGAACCCAACGGTCTGACATCTAGAGAAGGCATGAGGCTAATGCGACTTCTCTCTACTTCGTTCGATCCCGATAGATTTGCCTTCGATCTAGTAGAAGTTGCACCAAATTATGATGTAAGCGATGGCAATTCGTATAATGGCGGTATCACTTCAGGACTAGCAAACAGGCTTATAGTCGAACTACTTGCGGGACTATCATTGACGAAAAGGGGCATGTCCGAAGGAAAACCTGTGAGGCCGAGATTTTATAGGGGATCAGGACATACTTATGACTTTGGTAATGGGCCGAAAGCTGATATTCCAAAGAGGCCTCCTCTTGCCTATGGCAAGGATGCCAAAAAATAATGGTGACTAAATTCCTCTGATTCATGCAACGGTAACGATCAGAGGAGAACCCGACACACAGCCACTCACAAGAGTTTATTATTTTGATGATGGTACTGACGGGCAGATCTTTTTTAATTCCATGACAATAATAAAGGAAAAATTATCAAATGGAATGAGAATTAACATCAACGAAGTGCTTCTTATGTACCTAGATTACTTTGTTCAAGCGTTTCATTCGGGCAAGAAAGTATGCGATATAATAAAGAATGCTTCAAACATTTTAGCCGCGGATCAAGTCATGATAGGCGTACCTGAGAGCTTGGCAGAGATTAAATTTGCTTTAGTTACCCATAACATACCAAAGCAAATGTTTGTACTTTTGAAACCCATTCCTACTACTCGATTTGCCCTTGGCTTTCAACAGTAAGAAAAAGGTTAGATAGATACATAGTGATAT
>JBAWET010000359.1:0-1808 GCA_049591355.1 Nitrososphaeraceae archaeon | reverse complement strand
TTAGATAGCTCATCTGTGTTAGTAACTATCCTTGCACCTGTAGCTTTAGAAAGTTTTGACATGTCGCTTTCTTTAATTCTTCTGAGTGCAATTATTCCTGCTTTAGCTAGATAGTTTTGAGCTATATCGTCTATTCCTTTCTGACAGATTACGACGTTTGCTCCTGATGCGGAAATCTTGTCAACCATGGATTTGAGCATCCTTTCCTCCTCATTTAGAAAATTTTGCATTTGGCCGGGAGAGCTGATATCCAGTTTGGCGTCAAACTTTGTTTTCTCGATTTCTAAAGCAGAGTTAAGCAAAACAATTTTGGCCCCCTCAATTTTCTTCGGCATTCCGTCGTGTACAATCTCCTTGTCCATCACAATGCCCTGTATAAGCTGACTATCATGAAGAGAGGCGCCAACTTTCTTCTCAACCTTAATGGTTTCTAAATCAATTTTGAATTTATTTTTCTCTAATTCTTCTGCCACGTTCAAAGCGGCATCAATCACAATACCAGACAATACCTGAGCATTTGTGGTCACCAATTTGGACGCCATCGATGTCAGGGCAATTTTGTTTAGAAATGCCTTATCCTTGGGGTCTATCTCAATGGATATTTTTTTAAGAAATTCGATAGCCTTCTTTGAAGCTTCTCTGTAACCTTCTACAACTATTGTAGGATGAACATCTTTATTGAAAAGTTCCTCAGCATTTTCAATTAAAGAGCCCGCAAGCACAACTACGGATTTGGTCCCATCTCCTGCTTCACTATCTACAGCCTTTGCGACCTCAACCATCATCTTGGCTACGGGATGCTCAACATCTATTTCCTTCAGGATAGTAGCTCCATCATTAGTGATTGTTATATCACCGGTAGAACCCACCAACATCTTGTCCATACCTCTTGGACCTAAGCTCGAACGAATAACTTGTGCAATTAATTTTGCAGCTGCGATGCTATTCTTTCGTGCATCTTTACCTTTTGTTTCAGTTGCACCTTCTCTCAGAAGAAGAATTGGAACTCTACCTTGTTGATATCCGGACATACTCAACCACCTGTCATCACTTGTGAGATTAATAAAATATTAATTTACCTCATTTGCTTCTTTTGAGAAAATATAATCCTCCTTACCTTGAAGAAATTAGTCGAACAACCACAAAAAAAAGACTGTTTAAGTCATTACTTTCCGCTTATTCCTGCTGTATCTCCCCTGATATGTTACCCAATACGTCTGCTGCTCCTGAGCCAATACCCTTGGCAACTTCTACTGTTTTATTCAAAACAGTTTTGCCCGCATCGGTGACGTTTTTTCCAAATTCAGACAGGGTTGCATTCGCAGATTCGGCTGTTTTATTCAAAGCTATCGAAGCGTTCTGTCCATGTTCAGTCATTGTTTGATTAAGGACTTAGCAGCATTGCCTACAGCTTCAGATATATTTTGTCCAACTTCTGCAGCTAAACCGTTTTATTAAGAATATTTTGTTCACTTAACGACCATTACCGGGCAATGGGAATATGTGACTACTTCCGAAGCTGTGCGCCCTAGTAACATCCGCTTGATTCCGGTGATTCCCCTAGTTCCTGACACAATCAAATTAGCATTATTGTTTTCCGCATATTCTACAATTGCTTTTGTTACCGAGCCAACACCCCAGAGAACTTCAGTTTGTACATTTAAATTTTTAGCAGATGCTTCATGCTTTACTTCATCAACGATTTTCTGTCCATATTTGCTTTGCGAGGTCAAAAATTTCGCTGGATTTTATGTTGGGAGGAACAATATGGAGCGCAATAAGGTCTGCTCCATATTTTTCTGCGAGCT
>JBAWET010000358.1:0-3461 GCA_049591355.1 Nitrososphaeraceae archaeon | reverse complement strand
TTTAATAGGTAATCAATCATCGAATACTGCCAGTTCTAGTTCAGAAGGTAACAGTTCCTCCATGCGATCGCCAAGTGCAACTGATCCAAAGGATGCTTTGCTTGGGCTACTTGGTGGATCATCTAATCACCATCAAATGGCAATTTCTGGTATGAAAACGACTGTCGTGAATTACGGAGATGTTGGCGGCGGCACAAACGATGCTTCGGCTACTCTCTCGCTTGATAAAACTAGTTACACCACCCAAGACAGTCCGGAAATAAATGTATCCGATCCGAATGCCAATGTGGACCCAAATAGCACTAATACTGTTCATGTGACTGTAACTTCTACAACTGATAAGACGGGGATTTCAATTACATTGGTAGAAACAGGACCTAACACCGGAAATTTTGAAGGGAGCTTCTCGTTCACTACTGGAAAATCTTCTGCGACTTCGATTCAGATAGCTTCTCGCGATGCCGTTAGGGTATCGTATGAAGGTACAGGCGCAACCGCTCGTGTCACGAATTCTTCGCCTCCAATTAATAATCCTCCGCCGACAAACAATCTTCCATCCACAATAAGTGGTGAGTCAACGAATACACCTGTAGTAATTGCAACAATACTTTCAAGTCCAACTACTGAAGCATCAACTCTGAGAACTTCTAATGCCACGTCAGCTACGGCATCTATAATATCTACTAGTTCAGCAATCCCCTCAGTTACTGCAAGAAGCGGAAATAAAACGATCTCAGTTCCAGAGGAGGGGAATGTTACGTTGAGCTATACCAGCCTGCTATCGCAAGGTGAATTGACGGCACTACCCGTGAAGACAACATCAGAGCTTGCTGTAATGAACATCACACAGGGTGCAAATCATAAGCCCGGAAAACTAATGGCTTTAGACAATACTCTTTACATCCCAGTAGGTACGGTCTTCATCATTGCCCCAACTGATGCAAGATTTAACGGTACTATTACAGTTGTCATACCTTACAATATGACACTCGCGGGTCAACAGGCAGGACAAGATGTGAAACTTCTTCATTATACCGGATCTACGTGGGAAGATGTGACAACATTTCCACCTGCAAAAGGTCATTTAGTAACAGGCAGTCTTAGTACTACTTTGGGACCAGTTGTTGCAGCTGTCAAATCCGAATAACTGCATATATTGAACTCTGAAGATGTTGCTAATTAAGAAAAATACTTTACTGACAGAAAAAGATCTTCAGACCTAAGCAGACTTTAAATCGGAGCATTGAACTATCTTAAATTAGAAGCGTCGGCTACAAGCTACGGACAAAAAGCATCATTACACGCCTGTTAAAGTTTTACGATCGAAAATCCAATCACAATTTGTTGGCCAAAAAGTTCTGCCAAGACAGGACGAATGTGTCTTGAACAGAATGAATAAACATATTCCCTGGTATCAATTTTGTTCCCATTTTTATATCAAGTTTTAGTGACGCGTTAAACACCTCCGTACACAATCAGACGTAAATTTTTACTGATTGAAACATGGAGTCAATCATCATGTAACAATGTTACGCTTGGTTGGACGAAAATATTCTCCATAAAGATCCTCAACAAGATTCAATAACTGTGTGTGCATTGACTATATATTGTTTAGATTACGGGCGGTATTATGCATAGTATCGATCTTTATCATTGGTGCTTTTAATATTGATCAAATAGACGCCAAGGCACAAAAAATCGACCCCGACCTGGTAGACTATCATCTGAACCTTGCAAAGGGTATATTAGAAACATGCTATACGAGGGATTCTGACACTGATAATTTAATTCCAAACCCCACGCTTCCTATCTTATCCGATCTAGCAAAAACTTGCGAAAAGAAAATGAAATCTTTGGACGACTTTCTTGCAAAATTTGTGGGTGATAAGCATGGAAAAATTTACGAAGAGCAGATAGCTAATAAATCAGTCTTGAACTAATTACAACCGAGGCCGTAAACCATCATATATGTACTACTCATGATTCATAGGAAACGATATTACATCCATGGCATTACTGAAATTCATAAATTCATGAAGTCCTCGCAATAGACCATAACATTATATTTTTGGGACAACTACAATTATTATTATCGTCAGGTTTTGTAAAGTGGGACAGAATAGAATTAGGGAACTTTAAGTTTATTACTATGCCAAAATTTCTCGTGTTCGGTACGTTCTTCCTCTATACAGTACTTCAAATTGCAAAAATGACATTTTAGCTCTGCTTTTTGCCGGGCTTCTCTCGCTTTACGACCGATTCTACCAACAAAACTTAATTTGTTGTTAGTTTGAGAGACAAATGCTCTAGGCTGGTCACCCGAGCTCTTGACTTGTGCAATATATTTGTCTGAAAAATAATAAATGACCCATTGGGCGAGAGTATAATGCCAATTAATATCATATCCTTTAACATATGATGTTTCATCAATCTTATTTGTGTAACTTACATTTTCGGCTGTTTTAACTATGAATTGTGAATTGAAAAATATAGCAAACTGGGAAAACGTCTTATCCGTCCAAAGCTGCATCTCGTTCTCGGTCATCTGAAAGTTTTTGTCCACATTCGGTTACTCTGCTAGGTATTTAAATTATGTCTTGTTGCTTCTTACTTTCGTTAACAACAAGAGGTTTGTCTGAAAGTGATTCAACTTTATGTAGACTGTAGCCAGCATTAACAGACGATAACAAGCGTTTACATGAAATTTCACAACCAAAGTTACCTTAAAGTTCTAGTTCTAAATTCAGTTTTTATTTAAGACACAACAATCCCCGTATATTTTATCTTTAATAATTCCACACTTGAAATATACTAACCAATTGCTAGTGAATGATGAGATGTGTGAACATAACAATGAACACTCCGGTACATTTCCTCGTGCAACAACAGCTCAAAACAGAGGATACATTTTGCCAGTTTTTTCATATTATAGGATTATTGACAATACTAACTCAAATCTTATTCGCCAAAAATTTAATCAATCCGATATGACGACGGACATAGCGGAAAGTCAGGACGACAGCGAGAAGATAGACTTAAAATCTGTCATAGGTACTGAAAATCCGTATGACGCATTCGAATACTAAACAATGAAAATACAACACATTCACTCATAGGGCCGACGGTGGTGCCTACAAAGTTTTTACTTCTCTACTTATCCATGCTTTGTATCCCTGTGTATGGAATGGCCATTACCAAAATAAAATCGAAGTTTGAGTGATAATTCAAATTCTTTATCATGCTCATAGTTACTGTATTTGGTGAAACCCAATTTCGATTTGTCAGGCTACTACTTCCAATCTGGATCTTATCAAAAATTGCCAGTGGATTTTCTTTATTCTTTTGAGAAGTAGAACGCGGTTCTTCAAACAGACTACTAGTGCCATTATCACGTTGGAGGGAATTCATCGAAGGGCTAAAACCCATAAAGTTGTTACTGTTACTAGCAGACTGCATAACTG
>JBAWET010000357.1:0-4334 GCA_049591355.1 Nitrososphaeraceae archaeon | reverse complement strand
GCATTAGGTGATTTGAGTTACAAAGATACTCCAGACTGTTGGTTGAAGCTGATAAGTCCGATAAAAGCGATAACCAAATTCAGTATGGGAAATCATGAGGAAGACGAAGGCAGTCCTTCATCTCTGCCCACATCATATCTTGAAAAATTCGGACTTGGCACAAGTTATTATTCTTTTAATTACCGTAACATTCACCTCCTCATGTTGAATTCAGAAATTGCGTTCAACTCTAACTCTCCACAATATTCCTTCGCCAAGAATGATTTAGCAATTGCATCAGCTGATGCAGCCATAAAATGGATCATTGTGGGATTCCATACTCCGATGTACACCTCACCAACCAAACATTCCCCAAATGTACCTTTAAGAGATACTTATCATCCTTTATTCGACAAATATGACGTCGATTTGGTACTTCAGGCACACAATCACAATTATCAGCGCTCCTATCCGATGACTTTCAATGATGCCAAATCATCGGAGCCTCTGATAAGTTCCTCACAGAAGAACGATTACAAAGATCCAGCAGGTGAAATCTATCTAGTCGTTGGAACTGCAGGCAGATCACTGTACTCTCTAAACGGCAAGGCATCATTTAATGTTGATCAATTTGAAGAATACGGCTTTCTTAACCTAGAAATATCAAACGATGGAAAAATATTGAAGGGTAAATTTTACTCTGACAAAGATGGATCAATAAAGGATCAATTCACTGTAACAAAGTAGGGCTTTAATAGGCCGAAAGCTTGCATAGTCAAAAGTATATGGTCACGGAAAAAGTTCAAATGAAAATTTGTGAATAAAATCACCCTCACTGACGCCTCTTAATGCCAATCTGATAAGCAACCGCTTCAATGTTCACAAGGTTAGAACAGCATTTTATTTAGTCCTGAAGTCATAATCACTTTTTTCTATTTCTAGCAACACCTGGGCTTGCTGATAGTAACCACTATCAGGTTATGTTTGCAGGGGTGGCTGGCTTGACATCAAACAGACCCATCCATCCTAAGTCCGTAAATTCTGTCTGATGCGCATGAAACATGTACTTTCCGGGATAATCGTATTTGAATTCGATTACTCCTCTATCACCTTGCGCCAACGTTACCAAGTCGGTTACAAAGTTGGGTGTTTCCTCTGTGCCGGCTATTGTATAATTATACATATTGCCATGCATATGAAATGAATTTACTAGATCAAATTCTAACATGTTTACCAGGTATATTCTATAAGGTTTGCCTGTTTGAATTGAAATTGGATGAATCATATAATCAAACGCTTTACCATTCACAGTATATATTTCGTTATCTCTTTCTGCATCAGCTCCATCTGCTGAAGCACCTTGATTATCGTCTTTCTGAGTTTCCGCCTCTTTCTTCACTTCATTTTCATTGAATGTACTGGATTTAGCCTGCACATCATCAGTTTTCTGATCACCCTTCACTGCATCAGAGGATTTGGTTTCCTTATTTACGGACGTATCTTTGCTATCTGATTTTATTTGAACTGCTTGTTCTAATTTTTTATCTTTCCCCGCATCAGCATTACCTTGCAAATGATCGTGACTAACCTTTAGTACTGGCAATTTAGAAACTTGGTCGGAGTTAGATTCGTCAACAGCAGGAATAGTTACAGGTCCTTCTTGGTTGAAATCCAAATCATAACCGTTCATTAGCATAGCGAATTCAGTCATTTGTGGTCTAGGAGTTTTGGGATCAATGATAAACATCCCGTATAATCCTCTATTGATATGATCTGCGATTGGGTCTACATGACAGTGGTATGGGAATACGCCATAGGGTTGGGCAATAAATTCGTAAACAAAGCTACCTCCTGGGGGTATCGCACCGCCCTGATAACCACCCATTGAGACACCATCCATTACAGCTGGGTGGATAGAGTGTAAGTGCAATGAATGAGCATGCTGATTTTCTGGGCTATTTATAACCTTGATTCGAACATGATCTCCTTGAGTAACCCTCATAGTGGGACCTGGTATAGTCCCATTAAAAGTCCACCCATCAAATATATGCCCTTCATTAGAAATAGGTATTTTCTGGTTTTCTTTAACCACTATAGTGAAATCTCTAATAGTTTGTCCATTAGACTCTTTTGAAACATGCCCGCAGTTAAAGTACGTCAGGTATTCGATCGAAGTCGGATGTTTACTGAGATCAGTTGTACAATGTTTAGCTTTATCATATGCTTCGACTGAAATGACTGATGCCGTTGTGACTGACAAAGCTGCGGCTTCCGCGCCTGTCAAGACCAAAGATATCGTTGCAGAAATAAGTAACATATAATTAATAGTACGTTTGTTTAGCACAAGTTGTTCAATATTTGATTTATATAAATATGTTTAGAAATGTTACCTTGCCAGATATCGAAACCGCATCGAAATGTTACATTGTATCGAATGATAACTTAGATATTCGAAATTTTCTTGAACAGAGTCTACGAACTTCTTAATAGCCATAATATGCTAGCGTCACGCGAATTACCCCTATTTGGACAAGCTAGCATGACTTTAAGTACAGTCGACTGGTTTATGTCACTAACAGGTATATTAATTTCTTAGACAATATTCAACATAGTTACGTCCTTTGGATAAGTGAAATTCTACATAATTTTACTAATCAACTCCCTATTGCAAGTCACAATTCTCGTCACGGCTTTCTAAATCTGGAGGTAATCAATCATGGAATTAATATGGAAGGGACTATGAAAACAATGGTTATTGACACCGTTAATAGGGATTGGCGATGTAAGCATGCATCTGCTGTGTGATGCAGTTAGATCATAAAAATGGAGAGGCTTTGTTGGAATTATAATTCCCAAATCTGAGGTTAATCTATTTTCAAGGTCCTCGTTCTATTTTTCTGTCCGTTCCAAGTTTGTATATGCATCTAATTATATGTCCAGCTGCGATCGATTTTGGCATTTTAGATTCAAGGAGTAGCAATCCGTTTTATCGTCCTCTCACAGTATTTTCTTTCTTCTATTTCAATTCTCACTCGATCTTGAGCCCTTAGATATTATCGATTATTTTTTAGTATACTAAATCGGTCCGATACTTTTCCAGATCCAGCTTCAATAAATGCAGCATCTAGCATAGAACCATTGTCAGTTATATTTACATTAAGAAATCCATGACGTAGAAATTGTGTTATGATATATGGTGCTTTTCCTGTAAAATTGTACAAATTCTGACCTGCCGTCCCGACAATAATGAAAATTGGTCCTTTTGTATCATGATTATATTGTCGTGTACTCTTGGAAGTAACAATAGGGCTAGAATCATTTATTGTGTCGTATATTAATCGATAAATACGCTGATAGTTGTGATTGTGTCCCTGAATTACCAGATCTACGCCATACTTATCCAAAAGTGGATGGTAAATTCTATGGACCTTGGTATCGCCAGGATGCTTAGTTGGTGTAGAGTAGAATGGCATATATCCATAAACAATTATCCACTCGATAGATTTGTTGTTATACGCATTTGCAAGGTCCTGTATAACAAACCTGTATTGGGCAGAATTGTCACCGTATGGAATTATCCCGTCTCTTCCCGTCGCCATTGCAAGAAAATGAACATTACCATAATTGAATGAGTAATACGGTTTATTCAATTTGAAGTGATTTGTATACTGGTAGTACTTTGTCAAATTGTTATCTAGGTCATGATCGCCAAATGCAATTCTTATCTTTCCATTTTTGTCCAGGGGAGAAATAGCGTCAAACCAACAATTTGCAGTTTTTGCGTAAGAAAGATCTCCCGTAGATATGACGAGTTGTGGTTCTTTTTCTACGATTCCATCCACAGTATCAATTGCATTCAGCCCGCATCGCCAATCTCCCGTAACACTAAAACTGAAGTTTAAGTGAGGTCCTTTTTGTTGCAATGCATAAATGTTGCCATTATTATTCACCCCAACTAAGAAACTTGAAACAAGAACAAGAAATGATAGTTTAAATATAATCGTATAACGGACATAACTTTGCATTATTGATGATCTCGATAAATTGTTGATATCTAGTTAAACTATATATTGATTTTCAGATCTTAGAAAGGTCTATTTTAATTGAATAAGGAAATTGTCATACTATGCGAAACCAATTCGTGACCAATTTCCTACAAATGGAATAGCATTCATCTGTCAGAAAATCGAACAAGATCTAATCGACATAATGATATCGAAACACCTTCTTATACGGCGAACGGAGACAATGTCGGATAGGGAAATCTGATTTCCCGTGCATTTTATGATGGAGGACAGAGATTAAGAATTCGAATCTCTTTCGCTTCTGACTTCGCGTAATCGATCTGCTTGTTT
>JBAWET010000356.1:0-3365 GCA_049591355.1 Nitrososphaeraceae archaeon | reverse complement strand
AGCACAAATTTGATAAATCCATGATTAGCTAGTCGGCGAGCTTGACAATTTATTCAGAAATTCTTTATGGGATTCAACTCGACGACATGGGGGCTAGCTCCGTTCGTGCATCGACATGAGTCGAGATTAAATGCGCCTTCATTTTTCGAAAATTAATGCTAATGATCATTAGAAAGGCCCCAGATAGAGCACACTGATAAAAAATATTCAGCTCATCCAGAGTTTAAGTCTTTCAATTTTTGCTTTTCGCCTTGCGTTTTGTAACATTTCATACACAACCTTATGGGATCTGCCTTTAAGGAGTAAGTGAACGGCGTCGTTGGCAAGGATAGTTTCTTCATAAGTACCGATAAAGCTTACTGTGTGACCGTATACTGAGATTGAAGCACCGCTTAGTTCCTCTATAGTTTTTCTTGACTTGCCATTCGCGCCAATGATTCTGCCTTTTAGTCTAGTTATAGCGTTTGAAGATTTATAGACTGTATCCCGCAGGTCGATAATTAGGAGCACAATGTCTTCGTTAAAGAGTCTGAATGCTACCACTGGAGAAAAACCGTGTGAGATCGCCTCTATTACCTCAATCGTCTGGAGGGATTTATCGTCAAACCCGCTCTCGTTCATTGGAATTATCTCAATATCGCCTGTTTCGCCTTCAATTTTTATCATAACATTACATCGAAGTTCTAATTCCTTCTTGACAGAACCGTTCGACCCTATTAGAATTGCAATTCTCTCATGGGGTACCTTAATTTTCTTTCCAAAATCCATTAGTCGATCATGTGATCCCAATGTATTACACTATTAATATACTCCTAGCATCATTTCTCCATTCCATTTTAGATGGATTCATTCATCTTGGGGCTATTGAATACCGATTTCGAACAAGCCCTAAATGCCGGGCAGTCTATGATCAAAATGATTATTTATTATTTATATTGTAAGTCTGAGTGAATCTGAACAGCATTAGAAAGGGAATGCCTGAAAATTGCTTGACACTCTTAGGATTTGCAAGTCGTATTCTGATGGCCTTGTCTACTATGCTCTTTCCTGCAAGATTTGCTATACTACACTTCTTGAGCAAGTCTTCAGCCTCTTCGCTCCTAACCAGTCTTTCCTGCCAATATTCTTTTGTTATATTTATCGCTACCCCATTATGACTTAATTTCTTCCCAACCAATTCAATATCACATAAATTAACCATAAGGGAACCTTGATAATACGTTGATCTTAAAGCATAGATGTCAGTACCCTCATCTACAGAATCTTCTCGTTTGAATGTCAATGTGTATTCTTATACACATATCATTGAAAAAACTTCTGTTTAATTCAATAAAAGTGAATTTCGATCTTCGATACCTTTTTTCGTTTTATATAAATCGTCCGGGAATCTAAACCATTAACTTAATTAGCATGTTAAGCGTTTGATTTGGTATACTGGGTTGCCCAAGGAATTTGGAAATTTTGGTGACAAGGCTAAACTTGAGTTTCCCCAATCAAGTACGTATCATAAAGTGCTGGTAGTTTGTATCGATAGAGATAATGATATTGGATCAAAGGGTGGCATCCAGACCCCTGTGTTGGGAAGGGATAAATGCATTGATGCCGGAATCAGGCTTGCCATAGAAGATCCAGAAGATGCAGACGCTAATGCCATTTTTGGCGCTGTTAAACTGTTCGAAGAATTAGTAACTAAGGGATATGAATCAGAAGTAGCGATAGTGGGAGGTAGATATAATCGCGGAATAGAAGCTGACGAGAAGATTATTTTAGAATTTCGTCAGATAATTTCACAATTCAAAGCAGAAGGTGTTGTTATTGTTTCAGATGGTGAAGATGATGAAACAGTAATTCCCATAATACAAACCATCGTGCCCGTTATTTCTATTCAACGAATCATAATTAGACATAGTAGAAGTGTTGAATATTCTTACGCTGTTTTGGGACGTTACATAAAGATGTTGGTCTACGACCCTAGATATTCAAAATTTTTCCTGGGTGTACCAGGAGTATTACTTATTGCTAGCGGTCTGGCTACTGTTTTTGGATTTACTAGAGAGGCACTTGCGATCGTCCTAAGCATCCTGGGAGCAGCGTTTGTGATGAGAGCTTTCGACATAGACAAAGCATTGGGATCCTTGAGTAGGCCGACACCTTCGGGTTTCATACGTATCTTTTCCACGTTTGCAGGAATAATGATCATACTTGTTGCAATTTTTAATGGACTATCTAGTATTCCATCTGGTTTAATTGAATCTAATGTTGCAATGACTAAACTAGTAACTAACAGACTCGTAGTGGGAAGCTTCGTTCACGGCACAATAACCCTTCTCTGGATTGGACTAGCAACAATATTTGGTGGAATGCTTCTGAGCAATTGGTTTAAGGGAAGCATTCGAATCATGTCAGACATGTTAAGGTTAGTGGTATTAGGATTGATCTATATCCCAGTAGTTCAATTTACATCAGTCCTGACAGAAGGGGCTAGCCCATTCAATCTCATATCTTCATTGCTAGTGGGATTGGCTATCACCTTAGTAGCGGCAACATTCTTATTCCAATATTTTAGAAATAAAAAAGGCGGGGAAGAGTTAAAGCATTAAGTCATCTAATGTAATGGTCTTCGCTACCTGGACACGCATAATTAGATATGACCATAATCAATCTATTGAAGAAAAATTCATTTTACGGTCTTTACGAACGTAAGCTTGAGTCCCAAATTAAGAAGGAGCCGCTACCTAATCACATTGCTATAATCCTAGATGGTAACAGAAGATGGGCGAAATATCATATATGGGCCACCCGAGCAGGACATAATAGTGGTGCAGACAAAGCAGAGGAACTTCTCAATTGGATTCATGATCTCCGGATAAAAATAACTACTCTGTTCGTACTTTCGACAGAGAATTTAACTCGAGACGAGACTGAAATAGATAATATTTATTCGCTACTGGAACGGAAACTCCAAAAATTGTACAGTGATTCTCGTATTCATGAGCGTCACATGAAAGTCAAAGGGATAGGTAATATTGAAGTCCTTCCGTCGTCTTTAAGGGATATACTCTCAAAGTTAGAAAAGACGACCGAAGAGTACGATTCCATGTTTCTTAATATTGCTATCGCATATGGAGGTCAACAGGAGCTGGTGGATGCCATAAAAAAGATATCCGGGATGGTCAAGTTAGGAAGCATTGATGTTTCAGATATCGATGAACGACTCATAGAGTCATGCCTTTACACTTCCCATCTTCCACAATCAGAGCCTGATTTGATTTTGAGAACTTCAGGTGAAAAAAGGCTTTCAGGGTTCTTAATCTGGCAAAGTGCATACAGTGAACTAGTCTTTATGGATGTATTCTGGCCAGAGT
>JBAWET010000355.1:0-14538 GCA_049591355.1 Nitrososphaeraceae archaeon | reverse complement strand
CTATCCAAAATTCGAACATCTAAAGGATGCTATTGGAAGGTACTACAGAACAAGACGGTTCAAACTGGACATAACCAAATACCTGTTAAGGAGTGTGACTTAACGGACTTATGTTAGGCAGTATAATTCAGAAGTCGTCAGTCTCATAACTAACCCAATTATTATTTGACTATCTCGAGCCCCTTTTAGTTATTTGTAGTCGTTACCAAAGTATCATCACTCTGGAATTCATGATATTCATTTCAAAAGTCCGTGAGTATATTTATTTTCTGCTAGATCTCTACTTTATGGCAGCAACTTCAAAATATTCACCTCCGAATTGATGGCCATTTATGTACATGATTAGCTCTTTCTTATTGTATATGCTGACAAAGTATAGATTAGCTGGCATTTGAAATTACGGCCATCCTAATAGAAAATTAATATGTTCATAATTGCTTTCTATTTTATACTGTATTGAAAGCACATGCTACCATTAATCTTCCGTTGCATGGAGGATTCGCTCCCCCATATCTACTGAAGAGAATGAAGAAATTATCTTATGCAATTTCAAAAGTCATTGTAAATGAGTACGGCCAACATGAATTTTTGAGGAGGTTGGCTGATCCTCTGTGGTTTCAAGCTTTTGGATGTGTTTTAGGTTTTGACTGGCATTCATCAGAAGTTACAACCGTGGTAACTGGAGTTCTAAAACATTCTCTGAATGAAGACGTTCACGGTGTTTCTATTGCAGGAGGAAAAGGAAAAAGATCTAGAGAGGCAAAAAACGAAATACCAAATCTTGCTGAAAAACACTATAATCTTTCTTCGGCTAAAATGGAAAATTTATTGTACGCTAGTAGGATGACAGCAAAAGTGGACAATTCTGCAGTACAGGATGGTTTTTCATTATATCACCATGTAATCGCATTTGACGATGAAGGAAACTGGACAGTAGTACAACAGGGAATGAATCGCACTAATAGAATGGCAAGGAGATATCATTGGATTTCAGATACTGTGAAAAGTTTTACTTCCGAACCCCATGCAGGCATCATAAGCAATTCTGCAGAAAATCAAAAAATCTCAGTTGAGTTAGCAACAAGCAACATTGATAATGTAAAGTCGTCAGTCCGCAGAATTATAGTGGATTATAGTCCCCAACTGAATGATATCACACTGGACAAGTGGATTGCGGGAGATAACAACTTTCATAAGGATATACCCGTATCGGACTCAATGAAAAAAGTCCAGAATTCTGAACATTATGAGATGCCCCGTAGATTAAACTGGGATGTTTTTAGAAAAATTTATGATATTCAGCCAAAAAATTATGAAGAGTTAATTTCTATTCCAGGAATTGGTCCCGCAGCCGTAAGAGCGCTTTCCCTTATAGGAGAGATAATTTTTGGAACGAAGGCATCGTGGCAGGACCCTGTAAAATACAATTTTGCACACGGTGGAAAAGATGGAGTACCGTATCCCGTGGCTCGTAAGACATATGATAAATCCATAGGTTATCTTTCTTCTGCAATAGAAGGAGCTGAAATTGAAAGGCAGGAGAGAGTTCAAGCTCTGATGAAATTAGCAGACTATTCAGCTCGAATGTTTAACTCCTAAGTCAGATTTCAGTAGAGACAACTTTACAAGCTATTAATTGGAATTACAATCAACTGAAATTTCGGATATAATGCCATTTCTGTTTATATAGCATTCGTAACTCTAAACAAGATTAACTTTTAGACTTTTCGCTATCCCATGAAAACTTATCTTAACCTTTCATGACTCCAAAGGCAAAGCCCGCAGCCAAGCCTCCTGTCAGAGGTATGCCCAAATTCCCGCTTATAGTAGAGATCTGTCGCACGTCTGTTAATGAATGAGCTAGAGTTGTTACAGTCCACTGTGACATTTCCTGGAGTCTATCCCAATTTACGCTAATGAGATTTTGCGATTGAAGGTATATTAGCGATCCAAAGAATACGCCAGCTATTACAGCAAGGATCTTGAATACGCGTTTGACTGCAAACCCAACAAGGAATCCGATTAGTCCACCCGAACCCATCGAGAACAAAGTTGGTGAAATATTTTCGATACTCAAATTACTTAACTCAAAGTATTTTTGATCATATATTTATCTGTTGCATTATTTTATAGGTCTAGCATTTTACTCTGGAAAGGAACATAACTACTAATTTAGTTTATCTCGGGGTTTAACTGATTAACGTTTGGACTTGACCGATACAAATACAAGATTGACCTTATCATTAATTGAGTTGTAGTCACTGACACCAATTTGGCACTGCAAAAGAAGGTGGAAAAAGTATAGTACCTCAGCAATGATATACCTTATGGAACAGGAGGATCAGAGATCGCAATACGATTGAATGGTTTAATTAGACGCACTTATCATAGTCAGAATCGAACTCCTAGGAAAAAAGTATTTGGACCTGTTAATCCCGATTTAAAATAACCATTGACTCAGAGATTCGAATTCACAGTAAAGGCGTTCTTCTAGATTTGAAGTTTTCAGGAATATTGATGGTTTCGTTGTCTTAGATTATGACTGCCTTTGTAATAATCCATTGACATCTTAAACCTATTTTATTTCTTTCTTTAGAATTTGCAAGATTCGACCTACCAGGCCTAGTGGGCTGGTACAAGTAACAATAGTATGACTCCTGCTATTAGCCAGCTGACTACTTGTGTCAGACTCCGTACTATTATTTAGCATGAAATATTTCGTTGGCGTGACTATAAGGGTCTGGTCCAGCCCCTATGCCGTAGATCGTACCGTTAACTTCTTCTGCTGTAAGCCCGTGTCTTGCGATTGCAATTTGCGATGGGGGGGCCCCTGGGCGGAGCCCATCTGACAGTTTGGAGGATATCCTTCGTTTAGGTTAACTGGCTTACGAGATGAGACTTGACCACCAATCATATATAGAAAGTCGTAGATGGAATTGGCGGTTAATTTCTTTCTACAAGTAGTAATTGATTTTATTTTTTTCATTCTTCTGTCGAATGATCGTAAATGAATGATTTTTTGATGGAAGTCCTTTCACCGTCAATAGTAATGCGACCCCTAACTACAAACTATTTACTATTATAAGCAGAAGCGGTAGCATGAGGCATAACCCTATCCTAACTATCTGTTTGCGGATCATAAACTTCCACTTCATCTGTTGTTTTACTACTCTCGTCGTCGATTACATAGATCCTTTCCATCCAAAACAGCACCAACAACTTCCGTCCTTGCTGTTGACGTAATTGCTCCTTTGGTCCAAGTTTGTAATCTTCTTGAATACGATGATGCAACTACTGCAAGAATTGAAAACCAAAGATGAAAAATACAATTCCAATATAGTTAATCATATGACTATCAAGAATGTAATGTTAACCCACCAATTTTAAATGTCTGCCTGCATTATAGACAAATAAAGTGATTCTACATTTTCTTTGAGGAGAACAGTTGAAGTAACGAAAATGATATTTGAGTCCTAAAAAATTAGGCAAGGAATACGAAAATGATATTTTTGTATCAGATATAAAAAAATGGAAGGATCTATCACTTCAAGTTGGGCGAGAATAGAGATAGTATGATTCTTAAAAGTACATTTGTAGCCAAGGTCGCAATTTCTGATTCCGATGAAGAGACAAATCAGTGGTACTTTGATCAGGGTTTGGGGGAATATCTGATAGGAATATTCGAACCGACGAATATTTTTATATTCTCTTATTTGGTAAATGTAATACATTTAGAATATCTTTAAACTAGGCAACGTAGGGGAATAACATTGTGGGAACTATCTGCCGTACCCGTGAACACGACGTAATAATCTTACAAATAATTTTCCATGAGAATAGACTCTTTTTACATAATAATGTAACGAATATTATTTATGATTGCTAATTTCAATTGTAAAAAACGTGCAACCATATAGAGGCAGAACAAATTACACGGCTGTTACATACAATCTGCGTGAGCGAACCTGGGAAAATAGAGACCACACCTACTCCAGTTACAGAGAAGCAAGATTACACTCATGGAGATGCGAAAAATGTGATAATGCGTTTGCAACTTACAAACGTCTTAAAAGCCATAAAATTGAATCTCATTCATATTAGAGTTATATCCACCAGCCTTCTTATATTTAACTACGAATCTCGTTACTAATTGAAGGTCCAAAATTCATGTGCTAGATGTAGGTTTTTTGTTTGGAATTTGCATTGTATTAAAGATGCTTTCAACTTCATCGATCATCTTAATCATCGATACTGGTTTTTGCAAAAATCTATCAACGCAGTTGCATTCTTGAAATAACCCGTCTTGGATTTCAAATGCGCTTATCAGAATTCTCATAATCGTTGGCTCAATATTTTTTATTTTACTTAATAATTCGATTCCAGTCATCCCTGGCATCCTATAATCTGAAATTACGACCTTGTAATGCTTATGGTTTATTTGAAAGTGTTCCAATGCCAAATTTGGATCAGAAAAAGCAAATACTTCAATTCCATCGATTTGACTCAAAGCATCTTTAAACAAGTGCACTAGGTCAATTTCATCATCAATTACAGCTACATACACTGGAGATTGACTATTTTTGTCCAATGTTGTGCCCAATAATAATTATATATTGTATTTAAGGTTTTTTTTGGTCACTTTTTAATTCCAGCATGAAACAAATGATTGTCAGCAATGTTTGTTAAACACTGCTATAATTCCAGTAAAAATAATTTTAACCAATAGCACCCACTATACGAACAACATAATGATCAAATGATCGTGTATTAGTCCAAACTTTAAAGGGCGATACTTCATTTGGTCCCAAGGTTTTAACAATGACAGGTGTATATTCTATCACGTTTATAAGACGATTATTGAAATCGTATAGTTCTACTACCACACCAGCGCCATTCAATGTTTTATTTCCGATGTTTTTTACAATCCCAATAATATTAGTCGAATTAACGTTATCTGACACGGCACTCATATTTGTAACCCTAAAGTATTTGCCGATAAACGTACCATTAGGCTCACCGTATATAGAAACCGAGGCCGTAACCAATAAGATTACCAAAGACGCACATAGGGTAATTAACTTCAGCATACAAGGAAGTTAATGATCACAAGTATTTAGTTATTTACAGCAATTTTTAACTGTCTGAATAACGGTCTCTTACGGGAATAGCATTATACATACTTCTAATGCAAACTCGGCTAATTTAGGATGAGGCTGCAAAGAACCCAACAGGAGCCAATCCATTGGATATGTAAAAGACAATGAGGGCCTAATCTGATTGGAACGAATATTTCATGTGTTATAGTAAACTTGAATGGAAATTCCATGAGATCAAAGATCACAAAAAATGATCTCGTATTGATTCGTTTTACTCTCCCCATGTTTATCATTTTATCAACCCAATTGCGTTAATTTGTAAGCACTCGCGCTAGTCATAATTATTCTATATTTAAAGATAAATAGAGTTGAGGTAGAGATACTTGTCAATCGATAATAGGTAACGTAAAGTAAAAAGTGGCATCTCTTGGTCCATCGCTTGTAGTTATTACTTTCAATGAATCAAGTTGTATTTGTAATGGTAGGCATAGATTCCGAGGTCTTAAGATTCGCTATATGAGGTAGAGTTTCGACGGTATTTGACAATACATTCGTTTTGTTGAGATCCATGAAGACAATTTCAGTTGTAATATTTCGTGCTATGATTTTCGGTATATTTGTCAACATTTGTGTAGTACCGGTAATATTGGCAGCAAATCCGGAGGGAAAAGATGTGGTCTTTAATACTGTTCCATCCGCGGCATGTACTTTCATAACTGCGTTAACTTTCTGGCCAATTAGATTAGGATCAGATACCGAGTAATTGACATTTATCTTAATTTGATAATTAGTCGTTCCGTTTAGTGGTATAAACTCAGCGTTGCCTAACTTCAAAGTAATCTCCTTTCCAGTATAGCCAGATACAGTTCCTTGTACTGCAAGAAGAATGCAGATGCCAGATATTATGACAGAAACAGAAATTCTACGGTATATATTAAAAAACATTAATTTTTTCCTGACCTTGTTATGAGAAATCCCGATTTATACTTGAAAGTAATCTTTTTTAGACTAAATATAGAAAATCAAATCTATTTCATTCTATAGCATCTTAAACTTAACCTCGTGGCGTCAAGTATATCATCCTAACTCGTTGCTTCCTTCTCCAGAGAGAGGTCATTTGTTTGAGCAGTTCTTAATGAAATAAGGAGCTTATCGTATTTCGCGGATATTGCCAAATAATCCATGTATATCAGCGAATACAGATGACTGAGTATATTCCGATGTTCTTTTTGAAGGTTTGTCGGGATTACCCTGACCTGATTAGGTGACTGTGTGAACGTCTCATAGTATAAATTACGGAATTGTGGGGAGAATGAAGATGCGGTTTGGATTTCCCTTTGCTCTTACATTAACCATTTTTCTTATTTCACTTCTGGTCTTGAGCGCAACGTTTCTGACCTTGCTAACTGCTTATGCTCAGGAAGAATTCAGACAGCGTGAATTCTCAGAAAATGGGGATCCACAGCTAGCTGACTCTCATCTAATGGTAGAGGAAGTGGCAAGTGGACTAGATACGCCTACGACTATGGCATTTTTAGGACCAAATGATATCTTGGTTTTGGAGAAAGACAAGGGGACTGTCCAGAGAGTAGTCAATGGCAAGATATTAGGCGAACCTCTGTTGGACGTAAATGTAGCGAACTCTGTTGAAAGATGTATGTGTGGAATTGCGATATCAAAACATGATTCAAAGACCTATGTTTTCCTGTATTATACTGAAATAAATGGAAAAGATGGTGAAGATAGACAGGGTAAGGAACCAAGCGCAAATCGCTTATATAGATATGAACTTGTGGGAAACAAACTCGTAGATCCTCTCTTGCTGTTAGATCTCCCGGCCAATCCGGGACCTAGGCATAATGGTGGTGCTATTATTATCGGCCCCGACGAGAATCTGTATGTTCCGATTGGAGATGTTGATGGGTCATTTAAAGAACAAGACACGGAAACAGTAACTCAAAACTACAACGATGGAGTCGGGCCCGACGGTAGGAGTGGTATACTCAGGATAACACCGGACGGTCAACCTGCAGGACCAGGAATTCTGGGAGATTCCCTTCCTTTGAGCCTGTATTATGCTTACGGAATAAGAAATAGTTTTGGTCTTGGATTTGATCCCGTAACGGGTAACTTATGGGAAACCGAAAACGGACCAGGAGAAGGTGACGAAATAAATCTTGTAGAGCCAGGGTTTAACAGTGGCTGGCAGCAGGTCCATGGACTGGCAAAATCAACAAAGGGATTTGACCCAAAAGACCTAGTCGAGTTCAACGGGAAGGGTCACTATCGGGATCCTGAATTGGTATGGCAAAATACTGTTGGTCCTACTGCATTATTATTTATGACATCAGACAAGCTGGGTTCACAATATGTCAACGATATGTTTGTTGGAGATGTCCATAATGGTAGAATTTATCATTTCGATCTTACTGAAGACAGAACTCATCTCGTCTTGCCCCCTGAACTTGCTGGTAAAGTAGTAAAAACCCCAAATGCAGATGGACTCGATCAAATAATATTTGGAGAAGAATTTGGCGGAATATCAGATCTAAAGATTGGACCAGATGGATATCTTTATGTAGTTTCCGTAGGGCTTGGAAAAATCTTCAAGATAGTCCCAGCTTAAACGAAGATATGAAAGCGCTTTTTAGTTCCCAAGGCTTGAAATTTTTTTCAAGCCCATATCAATCTGGAACAAACAGATAATGAGAATCTATTTTATATAATGTCAAATATGCTGAAAGGTGATAACTTGTTGTTGAGTATATTGATTATACCTCTTATTGTAATGCCCGTTTTAGAATCTGTCTTTTTCACAATTACTTTGCAACGTGGGTACGGACAAAACGAAATGAATAACTGGCAGACTTATGTGGATCCCGACAAAAGGTTCACTTTGTTTTATCCTCCCGGGTGGACTGCTGAAGGAAAAGAGAACTTCTTGAGCAGTATTGATTTGACGCTGACCAATCCAAATTCTACAAAGCCTTTCCAAGTTACTATTACGTATTTTGTGAATGATTCATCCCTGAATTACACAGGAAATGAAATCATTGTGCCAGAAAACAATTTACGGATACTAGAAGGACAATTGAAAGGAGCCTATCAACTATATACTTTTGTAAGTAAGGGTTCGCCGACATATAGCGTATATGGCTTTCCTACGGCAAGCGATATTGTGGATTATACAAAACATAACGGACAGACTGGCCGCCTTCTAAATGTTCTTGGCGTAGGGAAAGGTAAAAGTTTATTTTTGATATCTTATTCGAATAACAAGCAGGGATTCTACAAGTTACTTCCAGCTGTCTCTGAAATAATGAAGTCAATCGTAATTCTAAAGTAATCAAGTTTCGTGAATAGGTGGCCAAGTATTTCGCGTTGTACTAATCGATAGATGCGGTATCTTCACTTAAAGTCCTGTCAGGTTTTCAGTTAGGAGTCAAATAGATTGAATGCTTAATTACAATTCTTGCCTAATAAGTTTAGAATATAGTTGAACCACGAGGAAATAAGAATAGGAATATTAGGTATACTCTATGAGAAATTCTACGAATATGGAGAAAGACCACTCTTAACGGATAATGTTATCATTGAGCTGAATGCAGGTTTGGATTCCATCAGGGTCAATAAAGATATAACATATCTATGTTGCAAGAATTTAATTTTGGGATGCGAAATGCTTGGAGACGAACAACACCCCTCACATATCAGAATAAGCGAAATTGGGATAGACTTTGTTGAAAGAGTAATGAGCCACACCCTTGACAAGACCCAAGACGAAGCACTCAAGCAAAAATTGAACCTTATTTTGAATGATCCTAGTCCATCGTCAAGGATAAGAAGATTTTTGGATTTAAGGAACAGTTATTCAAGTCACGCCGGACTAATTATGAACGTAGTGAAGAAGTTGCTTAAACAATCGAGTTCAAAGTCTATTTATTTGAGTTCTATTTTTGGTTTTCTCATCTCTGTTGCTACTTGTTGATAACTACATAAGTGAATGATGTGTCTGTCCTGTCCAGAGGTTTGACGTGACTGTCATTGTTGTACACCGGGTTTTTGTGTCCAATTGCGCATTGATGGTACACTCATTCAATTGCATTTTTAATTCTAACAATATCCACTCCATTTTGACAAAGAACACTAGTAAGGCCATACTACACACGACATTAAGACAACTACTTTCATTGTCGATCAAAGCTGATTGGCTTATTGGAGTATAATGTATTATTCGCAGCTGCTCCTTCTTCTATGTGGAAGGCTTCAGAGGGATCTGGAATATTTTCGATGACATTGTGATGTATTGTATTACCTAAAGACTCCTTATCCAAATCAATTCCCCGACTACTATCTGAAACGTGATTACTATAAACACTGTTGTTGTGTGATTCGGATATGACTATACCTTTCTTTTCGTGGATGATTATGTTATTTCTAACGACAGAGTCATACATGTTTCTACTGAACATTACACCCATCTTGGTATTGTTGTACACTATTATTTTCTATTATTACGTTATAACAATCCAAAGAACAAATAATACCTATTTCAAATCTAGAGTATAACATACGAATCTCAGAGATGGCCAATCTTGGCAGAATTTACAAGAATCTTTTTTAGCTAGTCAGGATTGTGAAATACTTTTAACTCTTAACTGGTCTTGCTAGCACTTTATAAGCAATTGTCGAGTTGACGAAACTTGTGTTACTCTCCGTTGATCTTCAATCAAATATGAATTAGAAGCCATGATTAGACCAAAGCCACATCAGTTCCTATAACGAAGCAATAGATTGCAACTATTTTAAGGGTTGAAAAGGGGGTTGACAGGGGAAGAGCTTCTTCTTATTGTCCAATTTTCGCCAGTAGCAATTGAACAAATTTGGAATTATTTTTTTCTTTATTATTGTGAATATCTGTTGACATTGACACTTTTCATATTTTAATACATAAACAACTCAATGTTAGTTTGCAGAGACTTTACTTCTCCCATAACCCTACTGCCTCTATTGACTTTAACTACTCTCATATTATACATGTCAGGACTCGATATAACCCCTGCAATGTCTGCGACAAATAATATGAGTTCCACAATTCCATCTGTAAAAATGATATATGCAAATCATAGCTACGACATGCTTCCATTTGTAGTTCTAAATGAGGAAGGGGTAAACAAGCTGAACTTTCCCCATCTACCTGATCAGTATAAACCTGAAGTTGTTATGGCCTCAGATAAAAATTTCACTTTCCAGTTTTCTAAAACCCCTAGGGAGATCAATGCATTTGGTATTGACTATGAAGCTGATACAACAGAAGTAACACCTTTGACTAAGACTGGCAAGAATCAATTTACCTTTGGAAATGTGCATGGAATACTCACTCTTGAGGTCAGATCAATCTATGATGACGGTAGTTACGTCACTTATACATGCCTTGTAGACATAAAGAATACAGCTGCAGACGGAAATCAAGCGAAGGGGCTCGACATATTCGCTTAAGCATCAAATCCCCTAGAAACTCAAACATTAAATAGCGAATGTCGAATTTCTCATTTAATGAGTCGATCTATATGCGAATTTATGATCTCATTTATTTTCATTTTTTCTATACTAGGACAGCCAGAGTTTCAGAGTCCTGCCAATGCACAATTCATACTCAGTATAGTGTATAACGCTGATGCAGGGGGAGGTAATGCCACAATTCCACTTAATGTTTATCATCCCGATGAGATTACGACAAACCAAAGTGCCAACATAAAATGGCAAAATCCTACATTAGGCATTCAATATCCGCATACAGTTACTTTCATCCGTGAAGATAATAATCTAACGATACCAAAAATTAGTTTCAACTTGTCAAACTACTCTAGCCTCATTGACTCTAAATTTCAAAATGCGCAAAATGACAAAGCAGCTGCAGTTGATGTTAATGCTGAAATTCTTCCTACTGTAATTTCTGCAAATGGTTCGATAACTTATCTGGATCCTTATGGCAATCTTGGAGGAGATGGTGCACAATATAATTTCACTGGTACTGAAAAATATGTAAACTCCGGCTTCATATGGCCTGAAGGGCATGTACCGAAGGGCTTTGCAAACATAACTTCATTTACTGTTCAATTCGAGAAACAAGGAGTCTATCACTTCCAATGTCTCCTACATCCTGAAATGAGTGGCAACGTGACAGTTACCCCTCCTAATACACCAATGGGTATATCCATAAGTGATTTTGGAAAATAATTGTTGAAGTATTAGAATCATGCTCTAGTTTATGCTGGGCGGCGTGTTCTTATATTTGCTCATATTGAGGATTTTTAATGTAATTAATATGAATAACTCAAGACATGACGAAGGAATGTGCAAAAATCCCTATTTATGGCAAGTGTTATAAAATTATTACAGGACAGTTATTTATGATATAACTCGTACCGAGTGCCCTTCCTTGTCTTCAACATTCTTTCTAGTTCATTAGTTACCCTGATTCCAGATTTAAAAACTCTCGCGAAATCGAGAAAAATGCTATAAATGTTGTCCTAAATTAGTAAGAAAAGAGACGATTCGCCGAAACCTATAATATGCCTCATGGATACATAAGAATAAAGGATTATTTTGTACCAAGAGATTGTTCCAATAATAGCTGAGGATGTATTCGCTATATTGGGAGATAGCCAGTCAGTAGAGATCCTTGATGCTGCATCTATTGGATTACAATCATCTTCTAATGGCATAGGTAATCCAACTAAGAAGCAGTATTACGTAAGATTAAAACGTCTTGTGGATATTGGAATAATCGAAAAACGTCAATCTATTTACAAATTAACATCATTTGGATCAATTGTATACGAGAATCATTTGAAGACGATGAACAAGATCATGCCTAATTACTGGCAGATCAAGAGCTTTGATATTTTAAAAAGTAGAAATGATTTTCCTTTTGAACAGAAGGAGAAAATTATCAATGAATACGTTGAAACTACCGGACTAAAGGGTGTCATTAATACAACTCAACTTTCAAGTTTTAGTGTCGCAAAACGGTTTGATGACCTCATTATTGAAGTCTTGAAAGTATTGGACAATGCCGAAAAGGAAGTTTACTTCTCAACAAGATATCATGATCCACATATCTCAACTAAGGTATTCGAAAAAATAGGAAAAGGTGTTACAATCCACATCCTTGATGGCAATCCAGAACAGATAACCGTTGAAAGTCGGCTTGCTGCCATAATTAGAACACCACCAAATAGAGAGACGGCCGAGTTGGTTAAAAAGATAGTAAAATCTCCAAGATTTGATTTAAAAAGGCTTCCTGATTTACCTCAAAGTTTCATGGTAGTGGATGGAATTCAGGTAGTCTATGACACTGTAAATTTCATCAACCCAGAACAGTTCACGATTGCAATCTCAAAGTATGACGATGCTTACATGGCGCAGCAATTCATAGAATACTTTAAATTGTTGTCAAAAGATGCTACAACTCCGAAGATATTGGAAGAAATGCGAGTTCATACAAAATAAAAGTTTACCGCAGATTATTGTTATATATTTTACAAGATCGACAATTCGTCAATTACAGTTTCGCTTTATGAAAACATCATTAAATTTCACACTTAAATTAATACGCTAATAAATTAATTGGCGGGGAAACAGTAGTTGGCAGGAGGGTTTCAATATTGACCAGAGATTAAGAATAATGTAGCATTATTTCTCACCCACACACTATAAATTATTACTAGTGAATAGTAATCGCTTTTTCCATTTGCCCATTTTTATAGAAATCTTCTTTGTGTTTTCAATTCAAAGTTCAGTGAATTGTAGGCTGATTTAAGTATAGAATTCGAATTCTAAAAGTCTAAATAATTTTTAGCTTGCGAAGTAATTCTTTCTTTTAAAGATTATTCATGCTATTCTCAACATTCTATTCATGAACCATATACAAAATCGTTCACATACGCAGAGTCACAATAAATTTTAACCTCAACATCTGTGTCTTTACTATGGTCAAATCTGTCAGCGTAAGATCATCTATACTCATCACCACAATCTCCAATTATTTCAAACAAGTTATTTGCGTTTGTACATACAGCATCTATAGCATAACAATCCGACTTATCTAAATCAAAATTGAATACCTGAGTGTTATCATTTCTGTGATCAACTATTCCAAGCCTATCACCAATAATTACGCCTGCTACTGCAGCCTTGGCAAGAATATAGTTGGTTGCTACATTTACAATACTTACATCGTATTTTTGCGCAATACTCTTCAAAGTCAATAAAAGTTTTTGGAACAAATCCCATCCGCCCCACGCATCTATCATCTGCTTGTATTTTCGTAAGCTTGCCGTATTTAACTCAGCAGTAGATGGCTCTACTGTTCCCAGATAGCGCTCTGAAATCAGCCCTCCACAGATGCTTCCGTATGCCAGAAGACTGATGTTATGCTCCAAGCAAAATGGAATCATCTTCACTTCTGGCCTTCGATCTATAATCGAATATTGAACCTGGTTCGATACAATTCGTAGACCTGAATCTATCATGATCTGCATACATTCAGTATCAAAATTTGTAAGACCTATATGCTTGATTAGTCCCTCATCCCTGAGGTCGGATAAGTATCTGAGAGCATCCATGTAATACGGATTGTTATAATCCCACCAGTGGAATTGTAGCAAATCCAATGAGCTAACACTCATTCTGCGAAGCGATCTGTCTATATTTTCATTAACGAAAGAACGTGTAACTTTTCGTGGCTGTGGCACCCATTTTGTTAAAGATTGAACTCTTTCGAGTTCTTCTTTTCCTTTTAGTTTCAGTAGTCTACGCCTGAACTGCCCAATAAAATCTTCTGCAGGACCATAAATATCTGCCAAGTCCCAAGTCGTAAAGCCAGCATCATGATATCTCAACATATCTGCTATTGCCAATTCATGATCGATATATCCATGTCCGCCTGCAACCTGCCACATGCCGTTAAGTATTCTACAGATTGTCAAATTAGGAGCCAGTTCGTAGCATTTCTTACTCATCTCACTCACTAATTCATTCTGGGTTTTCTCTACATTTTTATCTAACGAATATCAGGCACAAAAAGCTGGTGATTTCAATAATTAGGCTTAGAGATGGAATCTCATCTACTTATCACACATATCCATCTATTTTTTTAAAGTATATTTGTAGGTACGCAACAGATCTTCAATAACGTAACGACAAACGTGTCCCTGAATGTTAATTTTAATATCATTTTATGGTAGCCAAAGTAATACCTGATATTTGATGACTAATCCGCACAATCTCCTAAATCGTCCATCCAGATGGTTTTGAGATAACTTGTGTTTAATACTGGAAAGAGGCTACACTACTTTATAGATAGAATGTCTTGTACATAACATAGGATAACGTTCTATACTAGACAGAGCTAAAATTAAAAACTGGGGGTCCTCAA
>JBAWET010000354.1:0-7651 GCA_049591355.1 Nitrososphaeraceae archaeon | reverse complement strand
ACTTATATAAATATTCAAAGAAAATCAAATTACAAGATCGATCTTCGCAGCATTACAGAGGAAACTAGAATAACACTCAAAATGTATAAAATTAATGATATAATCGAACAAAGAAAAATGGACATTCCCTAATGTTTCCTTATTCCGCAGATTTGTGAATCAGTCGAACCAAAGATCAATTTGAATTTAGCAGCTAGAGAAAATATAATTACCTCCCATTTATCAGAAGTTCTACATCCTCCTTTTGCACATTCACATTGTGCATGTCCAGCATGATAATTTCTTCTAAAGCAGACCAACATAATACTATCTCGGCATCATGTTTGCTGTTACATATCAAAGATTTTAATTATCAGTGCAGGATTGAATGATTAATATATTCAACATCTATATAATTAAACTAGTTACTTGTCTTCGATAACTTTTCATCAATTCCTCTATTGTGTTCGTCAACTAAGATCACCTTATCAAAGAACGTAACGTTACTACACCGCTTACTGATGCCCTGGTGTATTCTGGAAGGACAAGGACAATTATATTTTTACTAAACTCAGTTTCGCTGTAACTTGCGTCTTAGTTATCACTCATTTTCTGGCTTCTCATAGCCAGAAAAGTAACGCGCCTACAACAAGACTCAGTTGCAGTAACAAATGAAGGGGCATAGATTTTTTATGCTGCTTTCTCACATAGTTACGATCGTCCAATCTCCTCAGGGTTCTATACATATTTATGATTGTTATCCCTGACACTGCACTAACTAATAATGGCATAATCCATCCTGTATGCATCATTGTAAAAACAATCCAAGATACACCGGCCATGCTTGCAGCGATGTATATAGCTACCTTAACTGTATTTTCTCGCCCTATTACTATCGGAATTGTTTTTCGTCCTGCGGCCTTGTCGCCTTGGACATCTGCAACATCGTTAAACGGTGAGGTTATGAAAACCATTCCTCCGAGCATCGAGGCAATATAGACAGTAAGGAAAATTGGATTATATGGAATTTTCAAACTAGTTGTGACGTTCAATGACCACAATGATGTAGCCCCGAGTGTGATACACAGCATCATAGCTACTGCAATTGCAAGAGTTTTTACTACAAAACGATCCTTAAGTGAGATCTTTGGAGCAGAATACATGATACCTATTGATACTAATCCGAGGGAAATAACAACGCCCATCATTTCGTTGCCAATTAAACAAAACAATATTCCCAAGGTATTTGTCATGATAACAAATACCCATGCCTGAGTTTTTGATACTTTTCCTGTTGCAATTGGTCTGTCTTTTCCGTTTGCACGGTCCAGGTTAGAGTCTACTAAATCGTTCAACACGTACATGCCGACTATAATCATGAAAGAACCAAGCGGGAGAGTTATAGAGTTTAAAACTACACTAACGATATATCCGGCATTCTGAGTTAGATCAAATACTGCATTAGGAAGACAAAAGATACCTGCTAGGGTAGCAAAGGCGTAAATCATCCCCCATCTCTTTCGATAATTTAATAAAAGTAACTGCGATACAGTAAAGTCCCTAACGCTTCTAAGAACGTCATTCTTGATGATTATGTGCGATGGAGAGTAGTCGACAACTTGAGCCATATTGAGCCGCTCTCCTTTATCCTTTTTATTGTCTTTGGCGCAGAATTTGGCTGAATTTGGCTAAAATTCACGTATGTGCCTTATATTTTTGATTCCTACTCCAACTCAGGAGAAAAACCTAGTGCATTAGCACGTTAAGACTACTTCTGATTAATTCGATCTGAAAGTAATTCTATCAACTAATCTGAGGATGAAATTATCCTCCGAAAAACTACAAAAATAATTAAAGTGACGTTAATGCTACGTCGAATTATTCAATTATTGATTTTTTACAAGTACATTCTCTATTGTTGAGTCATCTAAAATTGTTCTAATGAGCTTCACGCGCTCATGTTCACCTATTTCAGCGGAAGATTGAATCGAATCAACTGCTTTGAGCTTCCAATAGTTCTTTGCTGCATTTTCTATTTCCATTTGAGCATGATAAACAACAGTACCCAATGCAGTTAGAGAAAATTTTCCTTTGTTTCTCTTAATGAGCCCGACCCGCAATAACTTACCAGTTCTCGAATAGTATTGTTTCCTTGTAAGTCCCTTAGAGTTTTTGAGCTCCTCACTTCCACTAGCACCTCTTGCAATGGAATTGAATAGATCTAATGAACTACCGTCCGCAATTGCTTCTATGATATCTGCTGGCGAATCTAACTTCATTAATTTTCGTAGTTGTAAATTAGGGCGTGCAGTATAAAGACATAAGTTCTCCAAAAATGGAGAATTTATGGTAACAGTTTCCTCTTCTAACTAAAAAATCACAGATAACCCGATTTTTCTGATTAATGGCCTACCGTATTTGATGGATTGTATTCGCTGGTATCGTAGCAGTTAACATGCCAGGTTACACCTCTTAATCACGATTATTAACTTACGATATCTTGAATTTAATTTGGTTCTGCATCCTTTCAAATTGCGCCGCATGGTGTTTCATCTTTGTACCGTCGCTGTAAAGTTTTGCCAAATCATATTCTTTCGGAGCATTCCTGAGTTGACCTTAGGTGATCGTTTGTTATCTCGAAATCCTTGCTCAATAACTGTGTTGCACGTGGTACATTTCTGTAGACATCTGATTTTTCGTATTGCTTGAACTATCTATATTCTGCGTTAACATCCACAGTCTTGATCTTATTTACTCTATGATCAAGTTTATCCAACTCTCGGCGTTTTGAGTTGTACTCATGTTCAGGATCAAATTGACCGCCAGCAAGCCACCCGGCGAAATCAGAAGTATCATTCATATCGTTACTATATTGATCGTATCATTAATAAGCCTTTATCCAAACCATGAACAATTCTAATATCACTAGATTGTTGAATTGTAACCATAATATACTCAACATAGAATATGAAGAAGAGAACTATCTAACAATGATTTGACAGTACGTGAGCATCCTACCAATTAATTAATTTATTAATAGATGGTTCTAATGCAGTTGTGCAGAATTGTAGGTACGCTTAACTAGCAATAAAAAGACAATCAATATGTGTACTTTTATCGTAACTGCACTTATTCAAGACTGCATTAATGGCATGAATATGGAATGTCTTTTGAATGAGTAGTAACAATTATTGAATCATTGTTCGCTTTGATTAACTAAACAACTTTTTGACTAATTTAAACGAAATTGGATTCTCATCAATCCTTATTAAGTCTCCATATTCTTTTGCATCCTGAATTAGAATATTTCTTATTTTTTTATTCTAGGACTATCAATTGAGAAACCATATTTTTTAGATCCCATAGCCGTTAAATAATCTTCGTTGCCGTTACAGATTTTTTGTACTGCTTCCCTGAATCTCAGTGGTTCTTCTTAGCTAATCATTGTGCTTTGTCCTGCTAAGTAGAATTCGTTCGGTATCCGAATATGTAAATCAACTTCTAATGGTCCAGATTTCCTATATGCAATCTTGAAAGAACTAATATAGTAGGGTATTTGGTTTATGATTTATGACATGCAAATGAACGACACCTATGATAGCTCTTTTGTGGATTGCGAAAGGGAGGGTCTGTATAAAGCTATATACGCTCGGCGGGATGTCCGCTCAAATTTCATCGATCGTGATATTCCAGACCATATTTTAGCGCAAATATTGAAAGCCGCGCACCATGCCCCTTCCGTAGGTTATTCTCAACCATGGGATTTCATCTTAATCAAGGATTATGCAAATAGACTTCTAGTCAAAAATTCGTTCATTAATGAGAGAGAGAAATCAATTTCTTTACTAAAGGGAGATAAAGAGAGACAGAAATTATATCTTCGCCTAAAACTAGAGGGGATAGTAGAATCTGCTATCAATATATGTGTCACTTATGACCCTACAAAATTTGGACCATTTGTACTTGGAAGAACTTCAGTACCCGAAACTGGCGTATACAGTGTTTGTTGTGCAATTCAAAATCTTTGGTTAGCAGCTAGAGTCGAAGGAATAGGAGTTGGATGGGTTAGCATTCTATCTACCGCTGATCTTAAAAAGATTCTCTCGATACCAGATCATGTCCTGCCCGTAGCATATCTCTGTCTTGGATATGTTAATGAATTTTCTGCCAAGCCTGATCTTGAGAATGTTGGATGGTTAGAGAGAATGGCTCTGAAGGATGTAATACACTATGAAAAGTGGAAGGGTCTACAAAATAATCGTTGGAATGATCTTCACAATTCATTTGACGATGTAAGATAATTTCTTGTTGCATTTTTCGGAAGCAGAGAAAAAACAGTATTTATTTGGAGACACTAATTTTCGCATAATAGTGTAGAAATGATATGCCCCTCAAGAGGAAATAATGACTTCGTACTTGCTAGAAGGAAATGCCAGATTGCGGATTGCAAAACTATCCAATCTTATCTACCATTTCTAGTAAAATTGGTTTTGCTAAAAAATGCCTGATTGGGGCTTCGGTATATAGATCAACTTTCACTCATATTTGTAATTTGTAGACATACTTCATAGTCAGATTTATAATTTCGATGTGAGTAAAGTCATTATGACAAAAAATTCTCCATATTTTCTTGAGTCAATGAATGCAATGCAGATAAGAAAAAAAGTAGATGAAAATACTGTTGCCGTGCTCGTTTTTGGTGCATGTGAGAATCATGGTGATCATATGCCATTTGGATCTGATTTCATTTTTCCTCTCGAGATTGCAGAAAGAGTAGCTAAAATGACAGAAAATGTCATAGTTTTACCGGCTGTGCAATATGGAGTAAGCTTACACCATAAAGGCTTTCAAATGACATTGAGTCTCCAATCTGATACATTAGTTAAAATCATTACTGATATTCTCAACAGTTTAATCTCTAATAATATAAATCGAATTCTAATAATAAATGGTCATGATGGTAATATTGCTCCTATAGAGGATGCTGCTAGGTCAATAAAAGACATGCATCCAGAAGTCACAATTTGTTGCTTAGAGTCATGGTGGACATTGGTTGGACAGATAAGGAAGAATTTATTTGACATATGGGATGGATTAGGACACGGTGGAGAAGCGGAGACATCCGCAATGCTAGCGGTACGTCCTGACTTGGTCGATATGAATCTTGCACCTAGTGACACAATTCCTAAATTACCTACCAATGTGAGAATCTATTGGAATTTTGATGAACTTACACGTACAGGTACTACTGGTTCTCCACGAAATGCTAGTATTGAAAAGGGCAAAGCGGTTTTGGAAACGATTGAAAGTGTATTGCTCTCCCTCATGCAAGAAATGGATCAAAATAATTGGAAATACGGAATAAATGTAAATCAAGATAAAACAAAGTGAATTTAAACTTCTGAATAGATGAATTCAGTACGTATTCTCAACAAGGAACGTTCTTGTCTGTTTGTAATAAAGAATCCATATTATTTTTCATTTCGGTAGAATTATACCGATATTTAAGTTGCTATTTGTCGGTAATAGGGTTGTTAAGCATGATAAAGAGAATCAACCCAATGAGTGTAAATGATGCTTAAAATAATCTTGTCCCTGTGAACAGATCAGTAACTAAGAACAAGACCACATTTCTTCTCGGGTTACGGGAAACCAGTAGATAGAGTATTTATATGGACATGTAAGTCAGATAAAATTTGATTTCTTACTATCTCTTCTAAACTTGGAAGAGCTATGGCTTCGGACGAACTTATCATAATTCTTCAACTCCTTGTACGTGACCATACCCTATACTTGTAGCCCCCAAGAACATCCCACATTCCTCATTAGGGCATATGAAAACTGCACATCTCAAACCTGGTGCATCTGCATTATCTGGATAGACGATTCGTACGTCTACATCTCTTTCAAACTCTTTCTTGCAATGAGGACACTTTGCCATAACAGTGTATCTTCCCCGTAAAATAAAAAGGATATGATATGTGGGATAGGCACAGGAATACTATAAGATACCATCAGTAATTCTGTATTATAGATAGTAAAATGAATGCCCCACAATGCCCTCCCCAGACCATATTAATGGGGCATTACCTAGCGTTGGACCTAAAGAATTTTGGTCTCTCTTTTTCTTGCAATTAAAACATCGCTATATGAATATCTGGTGGGGGAAGAGTAACCCTAAGATAGCTTTGTTTCAAGTTAGGATGATCATAGGGTTTTGGTTCGGATTATATTATTGAAACATAATATTTTACATTTCTTTTGCGCTCTGACGGCTTGCAATTACATTATCTCTAGCAATTCTTACATACTGTTCATCTATCTCAGTTCCAACAAATTTTACATCCAGATTGATACATGCGGACGCAGTAGTACCTGCACCAATAAAGGGATCGTAAACTACCAAATCAGGTCTTATGCCATGTAACATTAAGCAGAATTTTGGCAACTTTTCAGGAAACACTGCGGGATGAGGTCTTCCCTTTTGAATAGTCGCATAAGGGATGAACCACACATTACCTCTGTCTCTCTTATCCTGTTTCGTAGACTTCCATCGACCTATGTTAGTCTTGTCTTGATATGGTACACCTATGGATAACTTATCTAATGGAGTTTTAAGTGTCTTAGAAAAATGAAAAATGAACTCATGAAGGTCTGTAAGAAAACGGCTACTAATTATTGGTTTAAAATGACCTACGGAAAAACTATCTCGGACTTGTGAATTCTTCCCAACATCTACTTTATCGAATGAAATTGATTTTATCCAATGGATTGTGTTCTGTAACTTGTATCCCGCCTTCAAGAATTCCTGCAATACTTGAAATGGTATCAGTGGATCCAATAGTGTACCACCTATATTCAAAAAGAAAGACCCATCATCTCTCAATATAGGCATACTTAGGTTAGCAACCTTATTCATCCATTTCAAATATTGTCGCCTACTAATTTTATCATTGTACATGCTATATCCTTTGTCTATGTTGTATGGCGGAGAAGTAACAATAACATCTACAAAGAACTTTTGTCTGCATGCTCTTCTCATGAACTTAAGGCAATCTTCATGATAGATGTTGTCAACCATTATGTGCTGTGCCATATCATATCAGTTAATGTAGAGAAATGAAGAGTATGGAAATAGGAATGGATCAATAGCTTGACACAATGAATTCGAAGCCATGGTCAAAATACATAATTGACAGCTATAATTTAACATTAATGACTCGGAGAAGGATAAACAGTTAAGATAATGGCTATTATTTTAATACATGTAGCTGTATGCCATTCCATTGAGCCACGACTGTATTGAAATGCTCGGTCAGAAGGAATACACATATCAAAGGTGGTTAAATGTTTCAACAGCTAATCAAGATTAGGAGGTTGTTGCGAACTTTAAGGGATCATTTACTCAAACTAGGAGAAAAGAAAATGATGATTTACTTCAAAGCGGCAAGCATTAAATATCTAAGTCACGAGAATACTGTAGAAGATGCTTTGATTAAAGACCTAGTCAATCCAACTAACTTTAACCTTATGGTTGGAAAGCTTGGGGATGTACTTATAAAAGCACTAGATTTGCCACTTGGTTATGCCATCAACTGGGGACGCATATGGTCTCTCTGGCCTGTGCACCTTGAGACGGCGTGCTGTAGTGTAGAATTTGGAGCCGCATCAG
>JBAWET010000353.1:0-1673 GCA_049591355.1 Nitrososphaeraceae archaeon | reverse complement strand
CAGAACGTTATATGGGAAAGAAAAATGCGAAGGAGTACGGTGAAAGAAACAGTGGCGAAGAAGAGGTATTAGTACGGATTAGACCAATTAAAATAATTGCAGAAAAAGATGTTGCTATCTGAGGCTGTATCCATTTTTAATAAAGACAAACATACCCAAGGAGAATAAGAGCTTCGTCGCGGCTAATTAGCTCATACTACGTCATAGAAAGAAAGTTTGAAGAGGTCCGTATTCGAATATGGACATCAAATTTCCACACGTCGACTAATTGGCAGAAGATAATATCTCCTCAAACTTTAAGATCTTCCTTTTCTTTTATCATAAATAAAAAATCTATTGTGCCAAAATAACCCAGCACTTGTGACAAAATAGCTAGTGACAAAAAATAAATTCCATACCCAATTCATTTTTTGCAGAGCAATAACATTGGAACTGTAAGCAAAGGCACTGTCTCCTACGCTCATTATCAATATAGCCAAAAAAATCCAAGGAATAGATGTCAATTCACCTTTCATAGGATTCAAAATAATTAGGGCGGCAGGTATTAACAGAATGATATCTAATGTGGGATAAGAAATAGAAATAATAAATAACGTAATGCTCCGTTGAGATGTAAAATCAGCGGTTTGTGAAATGCTGCTGATTAAGTATAAGAGTAAGACAGCGCCTGCGACAGATACAAATAACTGGTGGGTTCTGGAATTTGATGCACCAAAAAATCGGTACATTTTAAATACAAAATACAATAGTGGTCCATAACCAATTAGCCACAGGGCGTCTGCTATTGAAGGAAAAGGATTTTCTATCTCTAGTGCGATTTCATAGTAACTCCAGATTATTTCTGCAATTAAAAACAGAGCTAGCCCCACACTAAGAAAAGTATACGCTTTGCCCATAAGCCCATCTGTTTTTTGCCTATAAATGACCAGAACTGAAAGACCCACCGCGATAGCAGCGGCAAGTGGTTCAATGATATCACAAATAATCGCCTTTTTGTCATCCGGTGAAAGTATGATCAGGACACTGGTAAAGACAATCGAGCCGATCAAGATGCAAATAATGCTATTGCGGACTGACTTGGTATCAAAATATAGTTTCGGAGTTTGTTTTTTTAATTTCGGTACGTTATTGTTTGACATAACCTAATTTTGTCTATTCATATCTAAAGATTGGTTTACCAAATTTGTAAACTGCATGAGAAGGTTCTTCGATAATGACGTAATCATGAGATCCAATCACTGACTTCATTGCGCCAAGTTGCTTTGGTTTAAGTTTAGAAATATCAAATGCGCATAAAATAGACGTTTTTTCGGGGAGTTCCTTGCATAGTGATTGCTCAAGCATAGTGAGACCGCGGGTATAACCATTTCTTATCCACCATGTTGCATCGTCTTCTGCAATCCTAGTCGAGGTATCTGACTTATTGTTCGCACGTATTCCATCTATCCAGTTTCGCATCTTCGTAATCACATCTTCTTTTATGGGGGCATTGATGGGACCAAAAAGTTCTTTGTATGAAATAGAGCTGGAGAGATCAAAAAGAACATAATCCATTGGATTTTCTGATAACAGAGCCTTCGGAGCATCTCGTGGACTAAAATATTCTGATAATATTTTACTTAAGGATACCTTGCTTGAGTAAAGATATGCAATGTGGTTATACGATGACATTT
>JBAWET010000352.1:0-1866 GCA_049591355.1 Nitrososphaeraceae archaeon | reverse complement strand
AATAATATGTCAAATGATTCGCACCAGTTATTTGAGATGAATAATAAGCTAAATGAAGAACCTAATCACAGAATATCGGCGGATTATAGTGAGTTGATGAAAAAAGTAGATGAACGTTTTCACGGTATGCCGGAGAGCACAGCGGAATATTATAAGCAAAAAGAGGAAGAGATAGATAAAATGGAAAAAAACATACAATCAGGCAATAAATTGAGTGTTATTAATGAAAAGCTACTAATCGACACATACTTATCAATGGCTACAACCTTTTAATTTTTTATACTTATCGGATTACTTCCTTTTCGTATTCTATACCCAAATCTCGTTTCAGGGGTACTCGTATTCTTTGAATTTGTAATGCTCTACCTACTAGGCTCTATCCCTGTACTCGAATTGCTTTGGATATTTTCTAGACCCATTCTGTGACCATATCTAATATTGGTCTTCTACCAAGTATCGCGCAAGACCCAACTTTCTCCTATGATTTCTTCACCAAATGAAGCACGATAATTCATCCATTCGTTGACTGCATTATAAGCTTCGGGAGTCATGAAAGTGAAATACTCTTCAGGTTCGCCCGGACTACTTTCGCCAGCCATCTAATATTGATTAGTCTGCTATCATACAATGATTAGTCATGCAAGTATGGAAGCAATACTCGAGATACTCACAGAAAAGAGATATCAGAATTGAAATTACCCCTAGATTTAATACAATAGTAACGAAAAAATTATAGGCAAGAACCGTAACTTTTTCAATTACTCTGTCACTGTTAAGACAAGTTCAGAGGCTCTATAAGTGGTGATTATGCTGATGCTGATGATGATCGTTCTGGAAATTTAGAGGTGAAAGAGGTACTTAATTTTGAGACAGTCTCTACAGACGCCTCAATCAAGTGTAGTCACGACTTTCTTCTCAAACACGTAAGTACCAGGCTATCTCTAGTTATTATGTATCTTGCCACTCATTGCTTCCTAAACCAATCTTCATAATTCCAGAATCAGGTAAAGAACTATCTCATAGCAACACGGTAATATCGTGCTAGGTCGCAATCTTCTCTTTTCCTCCTTGCTTGAAGATCTTCATAATGTCTTGTAGATTGCAATGAATCAAATACGCTAGCATAATCATTCCTTTCCCAGTAAACAGGATTTCTGTGATGACTCTCCTCACATTCGTATATTCTCGATACAAAGTCATTGGTCTTTGGTTGTTCCCGCGGAATACAATAGTGCAGATCTGAAGGAGGAACAATTTTAAACGAGGAAGTACATGCATTACATAATCCCCTATTTTGAATCAAAACGACTTTAGTTCTAGGTTGCTGCTTAAAGCAATAGCGATAGACTTACTTTGGCAACCTACATAGTTCTAATCAGTTTAGAGAATTCTACAGATGATGGGTCAATAGAAGGACTTAATGGAATTAATAGGTGTTTGAGAATAAGAATACTTAGTTATAATAAACCTCTAGTTGTTATATGGCGAATTTGATTATTCATAATATTGGCACGACCCAAGATTATTGAACTTTCAGACCCGTATATGAGGCACAAAGTACTTTCCATTATTCAAGCAAGACAAGAGGGTAAGTGTTATCATTGTGGTAAACTGATTCATGATAATGAAAGTATAGTTAGTTGCGGCCGTCGTAAGAGTTACTATCATAAAAGCTGTGCTCAAAGATTGAATATTATTTGAGCGTTGGATGGTAGGATTTTTAACATCCCGTCATTCAATAGTCAATTTAAATTAGAATCAGTACAGCGACAAATCAGAGTCTGACATTCAACTTTATCTTCATGAATTTAATGAAACATTATAGGGTAGGCAATCTAATACAAAATAGATAGAAAATGAGATACA
>JBAWET010000351.1:0-2361 GCA_049591355.1 Nitrososphaeraceae archaeon | reverse complement strand
ACAGATTCTATTTTCCATACATCGAACCCGGTGAAGTTGTCATGTTGCCAGAGCTTGTCATATTCCCTGCCATTGTGGAGTTTGTCATGTTTGTTCCACTAGTCATGTTAGTCTCCGAGGTGCTCTTGTTCTGTGCGTTTACGGAATTCAGACCTACTATTGCTAGCATGCCTATCATTGCTGCAATGAGAGGAATGATTAAAACTAATTGTTTTTTCATTGCTTGCAGTCATTAATTCTGTCCTATATATGGCTGGCTTAACTTGGTTCATCTATTCCAATAAAGACTTAAATGGTAACATTTCAACATTAAAAACGACCATATGTCATAGGGAAATAAGCAAGGATTGTTCAACCTCTCTGCCTGGACTTCATTATTGTTCTATCTAATCCCATTACCGTCCCCATAGGGCGGGTCACGATGAAACTATCTATATATATTATCTTGGTGCCTTCGCTTTTGACTAATGAACAAGAAAAGTATTTCCTACGAATTTGCCACACATCATGTAGAAAAATGGGTCAAAGGATGGTCCGACCATCACTTAAATGCGATTATGTCTTCTTATGCCGAAGAACTAGAATTTTCTAGTCCAAAAAGGGCCATCTTAGGTGAAAACAAAAATTACACGATAAGTTCTAAGAGAGAACGGAGTACATAGTTTTCAGCGGGTTTAGAGAGATTCCCTAATCTAAAATCTAAAATCATAGATTTTACTGTAAGTAATAACAAGGTGATACTTGAGTATTCCGCCAACCTGGATGGAAAATCTATCGTCAACGTCATCGAAAAATTTGAGTTCGAAAACGAACTTGTGAAAAAATCTGGTGCTTATTATGGAGTTGAACAATCAACCGATTGATCCGAATGGATCAGACTAAAAAAAGAACAAGTCCAGCCTCACAAGATGTAACGATAGGAGTGAAATGAGGCAGACAAAGATACGGATAAACGATGATGAAGAGTCGTAACCACAAGAATAAGATCAGTGGCGGTCGCTTTCCATCATGTTCATGTTTTGTTTTTGATGACGGTGGGCGTAAATTCTGACGATTTTATAGGTGGAGCTATAGTTGGTAACGTTTTAACGGGGTTTGATAAAATATTTGTCTTGTTTAGATCTGTTAGAAAAGTTTCAGTCGTAATGTTCTGTGCGATGGCTATTGGAATATTGGTTAATAGTTGTATTGTGCCCGTATTATTAGCAGTGAACCCTAGGGGATAAGACGTGGTTTTTATCACCGTCCCATTTGATGAATGTACCTTCATAACAGCATTCAGTTTTTGACCAATTAGGGTAGGGTCAGATACAGAATAGTTAACATTTAATTTGATTTGATAATTTGTTGTTCCGTCTAGTGGGGCAAAATTGGCATCTGCTAGCGTTATGTTAGACTGATTTCCAGTAAAGCCTGAAACGGCTCCATGTGTTCCAAGATGTATACCTGATATTGTCAGGATAGATGCAAGAACCCACAGTTTCTTGAAATCCGATTTCATGACATTTATTCGATTTATCCAAATTTATATCCAAAAGTAATTTTTTTTAGACCCAAGATTGAAAACCAGATGACGACAGTTCATACGAATGTGTAACAAGAAGTGCAGAACTGTGGCATAGCCGGAAAAGTCATTGGCAAAATAACATTATGGAATAAGAAAAAGAGGCATAGGAGCCAGTCTGAAGTCCCCCATTTTTTTTAGTATTTAGCCAGATAGTAAAAATTGCAGATAAATGCTTTTGTCCACTTTTTCCATTTTCCTGGATTCAATATACATTATGCCGCTTTGACTTGCCACACAATGCGATTGACCCGTCATTTATCATAATCTGGTTGTTGACTACGAAGTGCCATATAGGTTCAAGTTCAATAATATAATGTAGTTGTTTTGTTCGGTTTCATCCTCTTGGTCGGTTCCCTCCTTTCAGCTGTCTTTTTTCACTTGCCATTCTTGTACCGAGCTGTTACGGTAATTCTATCTGTTGCCGGCCTTTGCAAATCCGAGTTGTAAATCAATTTGTAATAAAGCATCCCTGAATAGTGACATTATATCAATTTCATCGTCAATTACACTCAGAAATTGGTTTTTATTAGTCATCTTTCTTGTTCCTATGATATATGGTCAATTTTATACTGAAATGTTACTATTTGGGCATATTAAGACTAAGTAAGGTAAGTCAAAGCAATTAGCTTTGCAACCCTTTATAGGTCAGAAGAACTGAGAGGAAGCTATGAGAAGACAATTAGTTTTAATCATCCCAATACTTGCAGCAATGATAGGCATGCTAGCAATAGTAGGTCTGAATTCCGTAAACGCACAGAACATGAGCACCCCAGAGACTAACATGACTGGTGGAA
>JBAWET010000350.1:0-9521 GCA_049591355.1 Nitrososphaeraceae archaeon | reverse complement strand
CTTCTAGGTATACAGTCTATGAATAATGAGGCGAGAGTATTTAATAATGAACAGGAGTGATTTTTAGATAAATTCACTCCTTGTCAATAAACTCGTCTGCGGACGGTGGCTCAGGATTCAATCCCTTCCTTTTCCTTATGTCTGCAATAATCGATTTGATTAACGACTGCGGAACGGGCTGCCAAGTCTTGAAGTACGTTTTCCACAATGCTTTCCCTGCAGTTCCTCCACGCATGATTTCTGATAAATCAAAGGTTTCTGAAGCTGGCACTTCTCCTTGGATAATTGAAATGACTCCTTTTTGATCTACATTAAGTAATTTACCCCTCTTCCCAGATAATATACCCGCAACCGTCCCAATCTGTTCCTGAGGACATTTTATCTCGATCCCCAGTATGGGTTCGAGTAAGATAGGATCGGCAATCAGCATACAACCCAGCATAGCCCTCCTAGTAGCAGGCATTAATTGTGCCAAACCCCTGTGGGCAGGATCCTCATGGGGAACAAAGTGGTGTAGAACAAATTTGATACCCCTTACTGTTTCGCGTGCCAGAGGACCTTCATGAACAACATCGTCAAAGCCTGATCTGATAGAATCCATCGATTCTTGTATGAATTGCACACCTTTTGTTTCATCAACGAGTAAATTGCCCAATGGATCCACAGCTGCAACTTTTTTAGCTTGATCGGCTTCCCATCCTTTGGCTCTTAAGATCTTTGCCATTTCCTTTTTATCCATATCTTCCTTTATATGACCAGTCTTGATCATTTCAATGATATCCTCTCCAAGTGGCTCGACTCTCATGAAAATCTTGTTGTGCCTATTTGGTGATTTACTCATTATTGGTCCAGCACTCGCTCTAATTGTTTCCCTATAATTGATTAATGGTTGAGTAGTTGTAATATCAAGTCCCGCTTCTTGCAAAAGAGATGTTGCAATTTCGAGATGAAGAACACCCATTCCTGCCATCAGTGTCTCACCTGATTCTTCATTGATCTTTATTATGAGATTGGGATCTTCTACAGTTATTCTCCTTAACGCTTCTACAAGTTTGGGTAAGTCCTTTGGATGTTTTGGTTCTACCGCTATAGTAACAACAGGTTCTGATACATATTTTATTGATTCGAAAGCAGGAATGGTCTTTACAGATGAGAGTGTTTCTCCCGCCACTGCATAATCCAAACCCAGAAGAGCAGGAATGTTGCCTGCAGGAATTATATTTACTAGCTCGCGAGTATTACCCATGTAAATATTGACAGACTGGACTTTACCAGTTCTCTTAGCATCGAGCAGATAAAGTTCATCTCCATCTTTGACAGTTCCAGAAAATAGTCTTCCTGTTGCTACCCGTCCCGCCTGTTGATCCACGTTGATGGTCGTAACCATCATGATAATAGGACCCTTTTCGTCACATGCCAGCAACGCTTTACCTGTGTCCGAATCCAAATCGCCTGGCCAAATTTTTGGTATTCTGTATCGCTGTGCCACGTGAGGCGGCGGATGATGTTGCACGACCATGCCTAATACTGCATCATGCAGAGGTGCTTTCTCTGCGAGTTCTTTAATTTGATTTGGATTGTCTGATGTATATGCATCATATACATCCTTGAAACTGATCCCCTTCTTCTGCACCGTGTTGTAATTAAAACCCCATCTATCTTTAGCCGAACCGAAAGCCACGGTATTTCCCTGAATACTGACTTTCCACTTCTCCTTGATCTCTGGCTCTGCATAAATGTCTATTAATTTGTTGAACTCTGCAATAATGTTGGATAACCATTTTTGCATAGCCGGTGGGTCCAATCTCAGTTCTTTGACTAACCTATCGATCTTATTGATATAAAGAACAGGACGAACTCTTTCCTCTAGTGCTTGTCGCGTTACAGTCTCAGTTTGGGTCATAATTCCCTCTACCGAGTCGGATACCACTACAACACCGTCTATTGCTCGCAAAGCACGAGTAACCCTGCCTGTAAAATCGATGTGACCGGGAGTATCTATCATATTAATTAGATACTCTTTGCCCTCCTGTTCGTAGAAGAGAGTGACATTTGCGCCTCTTATGGTCATCTGTCTATTTTGCTCCAGCTTCATGGAGTCTAACGCTAATGCTTGACCTGCAACGCTTGGAGAGATTATTCCGGACGCAGCCAGAAGGCTATCGCTCATAGTAGTTTTTCCATGGTCCACGTGAGCAATGACACCAAAATTACGAATTTGATCTTTATTTCCTATTATCCTAATAATATCTTGAGTTGATTTGAATTTAGGCATAAGTACAGACCAGAAAAAATCTGTCCACCGTTATTAAACCTTCCTTATATTCTTCACAGATTATCGTGAACTTCGAGTCAGAGGCGATCAGATATGCGATGAAACAGTTTGATTTTGCGAAGTCAGGCTATCGCTCATCATTTGAAAATTTTTTTGATTTGTTATATTGCCCACACCAAGGATTTCTATTCTCCCTAAAGAAAGAAATTGTAGGAGCATAATTAACTCGCTGTGAAGTGTATAACACTGGGACATACCCCCGATGCGGATGATGCTTTCATGTTTTATGCTATAGCTGCTGGAAAAGTTACTTCCGCATTTTTTAACGTAGAACATGTTATAGATGACATTGAAACCCTTAACAAACGCGCCATAAATCACGAATTAGACGTTACTGCGATCTCTGCGCATGCCTATGCTTACACCCAGGATTATACCATATTACGTAGTGGTGGAAGTTTCGGATTAGGCTACGGACCAATCGTCATTGCGAAAAAACCGATGGAGGGAGAAGGGTTAAGGCATAGAACGATTGCCATACCCGGTCAGATGACGTCAGCAAATTTAATGTTGAAACTCGCGATTGGTAACTTTGATAGCAAAGAGATGATCTTTAGTTCTATACCCGATGCAGTATTGTCAGGATCAGTTGATGCGGGCCTCATAATCCACGAGGCTCAAATCTCACTCAGAGATAAATTCTATACGGTGATGGACCTTGGAAAATGGTGGAACATTGTTTCTCAAGGCATGCCTGTCCCACTTGGAATCAATGTTGCCAGTAGAAGATCCATGACGGTAGATGAAATTAACAAGTTTGATTCCTTTTTTAGGAATTCTATTGAGTATGGTCTAAAAAACATGGATGAAGCAATAAATTATGCCATGAAATATGCAAGGGGAAGTGCCAATGAATTGATAAAACGATTTGTCAAAATGTACGTTAACCAACTAACCATAAACATGGGAAGCGAGGGAGAAGGGTCCATCACATTGCTTCTTAACAAAGCCAGAGATGAGAAACTTCTCACCTTTGGCGAGATCGAATTCGCTAAAGATGAAAAATAAATGAAAATTATTACTTCGTCATATTAGTGGGTTACGAAGTAAAAATTCATCAGCAGACTGTCAATTTCTTGTCCGAAGTATATTAAAGAATGTATCTCGTTGTGCAGGGATTCTCTTAACTTCTTTGATAAGACTGATCAGTTCTTGAATTGAAGTCCCTGTAGCTTTTCCTGCAGCTTTGAAAATTTCCTCGGAAAAAGCCGTGCCCACAAGGTCATTTCCACCGTAAGATAGTGCTACCTGCGCCAATTTCTTTCCCAGTGCAACCCAATATATGGAAATATTGTTGAGTATATTTGCGAGCATAAGTCTAGAAACAGCTAAGACTCGTAGATCATAAACTGATGCACTCTCCTGGGATATCATACCTTTTTTTTCCAGTTCCGTATTATCAAGGCTGAACTTTAAGGGAATGAAAGTGATGATTCCACCTGTTTTCTTTTGTAATTCCCTTGTTTTTATCAGATGATCAACAATATGTTCTGGTTTTTCAATATGGCCAAAGAGCATTGTGCAATTTGAGCGTAATCCGATCTCATGTGCCGTCTTTGCGGTTTCAAGCCATTCTTCGCCAGAACACTTGCCCCTAACAATTACATCTCTCACCTCTTTGCTAAATATCTCCGCCCCACCACCGGGAAGAGCATCGAGACCTGCATTTTTTAGACGTACGAGTACTTCCTTAACCGAATTCTTCGTAAGCCGGGCAATGAAAAATATCTCTGCGGGAGTGAGTGCCTTTATGGTAACATTGGGAAACTCATTCTTGATGGCTTTAAATATATTTTCATAGTAGTCGATGTCAAGAGTAGGGTGAAAGCCTCCCACTATATGGAGCTCTGTAGCTCCCATTTCTTTGATGGCTATTCTAGCTCTCGTACTGATCTGTTCTGTAGAAAGAGTGTACGAGTCCGATTCATCACCTTTTCTATAAAAGGCACATAACGGACAGCTGGCTGCACAAATGTTAGTGTAATTAAGGTAATATGATGCAACAAAGGTAATATTTTCTCCCTTAACCTTCTTTCGAATACGGTCTGCAGCGGCTCCCAGTAGGAACAAATTTTCGTTTACCATCAAATCTAGACCGTCATCATAAGAAAGTTCCTCACCGTTGATGGCTTTCTCTAAAGCATTGGTGCCTCCAGAGATACTTTTTAACAATCAACTTAAACCTCTTTCAAGACAGATATAAAATGTTGCTCTAGCTTACTTGTAAAGAATAAATAGCTTCTGTAGGAGTGAAGGATTACTTGTTAAGGCATCACTCAGCTCAGAGGATCATTGAAACTTCTGATGTATCTGATATACTTCAGGCAGTCATAAGCGGAAATCGACCGAAACTTAATGACTGTATCCATTTGATAAAGTCAGATAATATTTACGCTCTAGGCTTAGTGGGTGGCTTTTTGAGGGATAAAATATTTGGTAAAGTTGCCACCTTTGTGAATAACATCATCTTGAACTATACAAATGTTTGTATAACATATTGTAAATTTTGTGCATTCTATCGTGCTCCTGGACATAATGAAGCTTATACACTACCCATAAGTGAAATTGTCAAGCGTGTTCTAACATCTAAGCAACTTTTTGGAATCAGCCAGGTTCTAATTCAGGGTGGGCATAATCCTAACTTGAATATTGAGTACTATGAGAACGCCTTTAGAGAGATCAGAAAAAGGTGTCCTGATGTCGGAATTCATGGACTTTCGGCTTCGGAGATAGACATGATAGCCAAGGTCGAAAGATGTAGCACTGTAGAGGTTCTGTCTAGACTGAAGGATGCCGGACTAGACACTCTGCCAGGAGCTGGGGCAGAAGTTCTAGATGATGCAATTAAACACCAAATAAGTCCTTTAAAAATCAAAAGTAACGAATGGTTGCGCATTATGGAAGAGGCTCATAAACTAGGAATAAAATCTTCTGCCACTATGATGTACGGCACTTTAGAAGATGAAGAGCAACAAGCCCGACATTTGATGAAAATAGCAAATCTTCAGGAAAAAACTGGAGGGTTTATGGCTTTCATTCCATGGAGTTTTGAACCTAATATGACACAGATGCAATCTGAGGGATTGATAAGGTACCCATCCGGCGGTTTGCGGTTATTGAAAATGATTGCTATTTCAAGAATAGTGTATCATAACTTGATTAATCATCTTCAGTCGTCTTGGCTAACAAATGGAATAGGGATGGCACAGCTTGCATTAACCTATGGTGCAGATGATTTTGGGGGAACACTTATTGGAGAAGAGGTTGTCACCGCGACAGGTGCCCGATCAACAGAACTTACCTCAAATACTATAGTTTCTGCAATAAAACAGATCGGATATTCAGCCCATGAACGCGACAACTTCTATAGACTTATCAAAAAGCATTAATAAGGAATGAATAATGAGTGTATTTTTCTGTAATTCGTTCTCGTCTGTAGGATTACTAACAAGGCGGTTACTAGTTCATAAACTTTCATGTAGATAGTCAATAATTTCTATAAGTACCTTTAAATGTCTATAATGAGACAAAGCTCCATTATGCCAGTAGGCATTGACGATCTTGCAATTTATATTCCAAAACTTTATCTGGATTACAGGGATTTTGCCGAGGCAAGGGGTATTGATCCTCAAAAATTAGAATACGGTATTGGGATTAGGAAAATGACCATAGTTGATACAAACCAAGATTCAGCTTGCATGGCAGCTAATGCTTGTCTAAAACTTATGCAAAGAAACCACCTAGAGCCGGACGATATCGGCAGGCTCTACGTTGCGACTGAATCTGGCTTAGATGAGTCGAAGGCGATGAATTCATTTGTGGTCGGGATGTTAGAACAAATATACGGGGAGGACTCATTTGAGCATGCTGGTGGAATAGAATGCAAATTTGCATGTGTGAGTGGTTCTTATGCGCTTTATGATAACGCCAATTGGATAAGGGCAGAAGAGAACAACAACAAGGCAGCGATCGTTGTTGTCAGCGATATTGCCAAGTATGATGTTGGTTCGTCTGGAGAATATACTCAAGGGGCCGGGGCGGTGGCCATGTTGATTAAAGAAGTGCCTCGACTTCTTTCTTTTGATCCTAAGGTGACGTCAACTACCATTAAGAATGAATATGATTTCTACCGACCGTTTGGTAAGGAAACTCCACTCGTAAATGGAACTTACTCAAATCTGTTATACCTCATTCAGGTCAGAAAAGCATTTGACAGCTACAAAGAAAAGGCCATTAGGACGGGATTGATTCGGATAAACGACGGTGAGTCAATTACTGATCATATAGATTTATTCACAGTTCACTTACCCTATAGGAAGATGGGGGAGAAGGCTTTGGCGTATCTACTTAGGCATGAATGGAGGACACTGCCGAGATGGGATTCAGTAATTAAGGAAATAGGTTTTGCTGAACCAGTACCAAAAGATCCTCGTGGAACTATCGAGTCTATCTTGGCTGACACCGAGTTCATGAAGGCGGATGAACGATTTAGGAAGAGCTTTATGCAAACTTCATTTTACAACGAAGTGTATGAGAAAAAGATGTCTAGTTCTTTGGAAGCATCGAGCATAATTGGTAACCTGTACACTGCGTCTATGTATATGGGATTCAGAAGCCTTCTAGAATATGAGGATAAGAAGAATCACAATATTGAGGGAAAGAGAATTGGTTTTGGGTCATACGGTAGCGGAAGTAGCGCCATGGTATTTAGTGGTGTCATTCAACCAGCGTATAAAGAAATCGTAAAGGGAATGAACCTGGAAGAGGAGATTGGATCGCGCACAAAATTATCTATGGATCAATACCAGGGCCTTAGGGAGAATGAGAGAAATCTTAATGATTCATACGTTAGGGCAAAGGACGAATTCGTATTGGTCAGGATTGGTGGGTCTACTGCAGATAAGGCTGGGGTTAGGGAATACTGTTACTGCAACTAGTCTGACGTTACTTTAATTTTTGTTGGGTTAATTTAGCTCGTTACCCTAAATTCTATTCCTTGTTTCTGTAGAAAATCCATGAGTTTTTCTGCATGTTTTTCATCCTCAAGTTCAAGACTGAGATAAACCCCTGCTGAGCCTGCTGCAACGTTTGAACTTAGCCGATCATGATTGACTTCCACAATATTGACATTCAGTTCGGCTATCCTATCGACAACTGTCTTCAATGCTCCGGGTTTATCAGGCAATTGAATAAAGATTTTAAGCATACGGCCCATCTGCATCAATCCCTTTGCTACTATTTGGCCCAGCAGATACATATCGACATTTCCTCCAGAGAGGATAGACACAACCCTTTCGCTACTTTTCAGATCATTCTTTGACAATAGATAAGCAAGGGTAGCCGCTCCAGCTGGTTCGACTACAACTTTTTCCCTTTCCATCAACAAGAACATAGCTTCTACTATCGAATTATCATCAATGGTAACTATATCATCAAGATAATCCGAACAAATTTTAAATGTGAGTTCACCGGGCGATTTAACAGAAATTCCATCCGCAATGGAAAAGCCACTTTTTGTGGTCACCAGGTGTCCAGATGATATGGAATCTTTCATAGCAGGAAATTGATTAGATTCTACACCTATTATTTTCACTTCAGGTCTTTTGGCCTTTACTGCAATTGCTAGTCCTGACGCAAGACCACCCCCTCCTATCGGAACGTATACCTTGTCGAAACGTTGCAAGTCTTCCAAGAGTTCCAATCCTATGGTTCCCTGGCCACATATGACGAGAGGATCGTCAAATGCATGAATCATAACATAGCCACTCTCGTGGGAAATTGAATCGGCGACCTTCCAGGTCTCCTCGTACGTGTTACCGGAGAGGATTACTTCTGCCCCGTATGACCTAGTAGCTGCTACCTTTGCAGGGGAGGCACTTTTTGGCATAATGATCTTACATGGAATCTTTTTTTTCATTGCAGAAAAGGCAACTCCCTGTGCGTGATTGCCGGCCGAAGCTGTTATAACCCCTCTTTTCCACTCTTCGGCAGTCAAGCTGTTTACCTTTGAACAGGCGCCCCTGACCTTAAAAGAACCGGTCTTTTGCATCGACTCCATTTTCAGAAAGATATGTGAGCCTATCATCTTTGAAAAGGTGTGTGACTCTGTTAACGGTGTTTTTCTGACCTCATCGTCCATTAAACTGCGAGCATCTAAGATATTTTTTAATGAAGGTATTTCAGACTCCTGATATATTCTGTTCCTGTTATTCAATTACTAATGATCGACCCTATCATGAACACTATTATGACCTATCCTTAAATTCTGATTCAGGAGATGTATTCTGAGAAGCAGTGTTTAAAGATAGCTCTTCACGCCGCCATTTTTCCATGTCACTAATTATGCCCGTTAATTTTTCTAGAGAATTAATTATGCTCTTGCCGGATTCCGCTTTGATGTTTTCAATATTCACATAAGCTTGTCTTACTTTTGACTTCACATTATTTACTACCTCGAAGTCCATATATAGAGCGACTCCTACCTCTCCCTGCATCAATTTATTATAGTCGATTACGACCGGATCGATTGTGTATACTTCCATGATGTAATCATTTATCTCGTCAGCCAACGCTCTCTCTTTAATTTCTACTTCCCTTAGTTCAGGGTACTTACTCCTGACTTCTTTTGCTTTATCTTCCAGTTGAGAAGAAATAATTTGATCCGAAAGCATTTTTTCCAGTAGATCTTCAAATGGAAGATCACCGTATCCCATGTTACCTAATTCTCGCACAACAATTTCGTTACCAGCTTTGGCTAGCGATTGATGGATTTCATTACTTTTTCTTGATAACTCGTGAATTTCCTTTTGAATTTCTAGGACCCTTTTATCTACCCTATAAAACTTTAATGAATGAAATTGAATCTCAAAGTGTACTGAAATATAGTATTTTTCTACCTGCTTGTATATTTGATATGAAACTCTGTGTAGATCTTCAGTGTTGGACTTGGAGACTCCAGAGTTGGACCATCCTTTTAGACGACCTCCAAGAATGTTAAAATATCGAACTGTCTCTTGAGGATCAAAAGTCATCGAATCTGTTATTGTCCCATCTCCCAGCATTACCTTTATAGCTGAGGTCTTTAGCGAAGATTTAATGCTATTAAAATAAACTTGTTACGTCTTAGAATAAGCTGAATTTAATTCCAAGCAGAATTTGTCGCTGCCTTTTAAGGGTACTCTCATAC
>JBAWET010000349.1:0-5698 GCA_049591355.1 Nitrososphaeraceae archaeon | reverse complement strand
CACCAAAGGATTGGACTATGGAAGGAGAGACAAGTTATAGAATACATGTAACTCCTACTATTACTACTATTATTGCATGCTGAATTTTTTTGCCTTGATGCCCTTTTTTGAGCGCTCGTCGGCCGTTTGCTCAAAGACGTCTATCATCAATGATTCATATTGCGCGCTCATAGTCACGTCTCTTCTAGACATCATTCTTTTTTGCGTCCGTATAGCGGAGCTCAATTCCAGCTCAACGTTTTCAGCACCGATACCGGCTCCAAAAATGACATAACTTGGAATATCTGCTGTAACAAACCCCCCGTGAACATGGGATGATACACCAATCCTTAATCCTCCATAAATATTCGTACCAATAGACGTTTTAGCCATATCGCCAAAAAAGGCTCCAAGTTTGATTAATCCAGAATCTACCTTTTTTCTGTAATCATGGGGGGAATACATAGATATATTACCATATGTCATTTTTAGATCGGAAGTTGTAGTATTCGCTCCCAAGTTAACCCATTCTCCTACATAAGAGTGTCCGATGTAGCCGCTGTGTGACTTGTTTGTGTAATCCATTAGTACTGAGCTGTCCACTTCTCCAGCAACACGGCAGTTTTTTCCAACATACGAATGACTTAGAATGGAATACGGCTTCACCTCTGTATCCTCATTTAAAAAGGTTGGACCGCGGATTGTGGATTGAGCAATCACAGCTCTTGGACCTATGTAAATTCCCCCATCTGTAGTATCAAGAACAGTTTCTTGATCGACGGTACTTTCGCCATGAACAAATAGAGGCCCTTTACCCTTTACATTTAGGGCACCTAGTGTAGATTGTTGTTTTTGATTCAATAACTGTTCTGAAAGCCTTTTGGAAAGATCAGAAATTAGGTTCCATATATCCCAGCATATTGAGCCATATCGATCTGGGACCACCTCTAAGTCTGTTGTATTAACATGAAGATTCTTAAGATCAGGAATCTTTCCATTAACTATGGAATCGCTAAAGTACTCTGTATCTTCTTTACTCATTCTAGCCACAAGGACCTTGTTTCTACTTGTTATTATGAAATAGTTTTTTTCTTGAATTAATCTTTCCAGTTCGTGATCGTGAATGCTAAATAAAGAATTAAGATACAAGTCGTCTTTGTCATATGCTGAATCATTCACGCTGAAAGTAGGATGCCGTGACTTGGTAATTCCTGTCAAATAATTTCTGGTTAGCAATTTGAGGGGTCTAGATCTGAATTGTTCAACGGGCGTTAAACATCCAATTTTAATGTCAAATAATGCCCTTGTCGAACTGATTGGACGAAAGTTATCTCTACTAGCACTATCGTCAAACAAAACCAGAGTCATTTTATTTCATATTTTTCCAAGCTTCTCAACGTATTTCTTGTATGTATCTAAGTATGATTTCTTATCACCTATGTCGATAAAACCAGAATCGATTCTAAATCCAGTAATCTGTTTCTTTTGGGACAGGGCTTCTCTTACAGCATCATCCATCCCGTACGCACCAGATGTCGGTATTAATTTTATGAATTCTGGTTCCATAACGTAACAGCCGATATTTATGAGTCCTTTGACTTCAGGCTTTTCTCTCCACGAAGTTATCTGGTTGTTTTCACTGAGGTCAATGAATCCGTATTTTAATTTCGTTTTGTATGATAGTAATGCCATCGTTACGAGGGCTTTTGATTTCTGGTGTTCTTTTATCATACTATTAAGAGGAAATTCGTAAACTGCATCGCCATACACGCATACAAAAGTTTCATCTATTAACGGTTCTGCCGTTTTCAATTGTCCTGCAGTCGCGAGTGGTCTGTCTGATCGTGCATAACTTATTTTTATTCCAAGTCTACTTCCTTCCTCAAAATAATCTTCAATGGTCCTATGGAGATAACTTACGCAAAGGACGATTTCATCGATTCCATTTTTTCCTGCCAACCATTCTATTATGTGTTCCAAAAGAGGCTTGTTGCCTAAAGGCAACATTACCTTAGGAATAAAAAAAGTGTATGGTTGAAGTCTGGTCCCAAGTCCGCCGGCTAGAATTACAGCTTTCATATGTAACTGTCTGGAAATATCCTAATATAAGGTAAAATATTTTCATAATCTGACAGCCTACGAGACAATCAATATCTTATAATTATCTCCCTGATTTTGACAATCAATTCCAGCGGATGCTGTCCGAAGACTAAAATCATGGGCTCCTTCTTGAAATCTCCCTTGTGATATATAATCTCTGACTTTGGATTCTCCAGCAAAGCTTTTTGAATACCCCACGAGATTGTTCTTCCCTCAATTTGTTTTAATCTTTCAGGCTCTTCATCCCGACAATATTCAGTTGTGGGATATAATGACTTACAACAATCTAACAAAGCTTCGTCAAACCGAATGTTGACGGCCGATCTTATGAGCGGATTGAATTTCATAAATGAGAGAACAGCTGAGGCTACATGCTTTGATGCCCCAAATTTCACCATGCCCGCAGGCCTAAAGCCAACTATCAACTTTACAATTCTGCCATCTACTCCTGCAACTTCATTGGCATTCTTGGCATAAGGTAATGCATAGACCATATTGGATTGTGTCTCGGGGATGAGTTCTCTAAACCGGTGGATTGTGGTTAGCTCGCTTACCGCCGTTGTCAATTCTGCTACAGTTCTATATCGACATGCATCATCGTACATTGAAAAGAGGGGAGCAGTCACAGGTAAACCTCTACCTAAATTGATTACATCAGATAATGATTCTTGGACATATTTATTTGCCATAATGCAAGAACTTGAAATAGGGAATTTCTTTGCAATAAATGCAGTCATGGCGGCAGAAAAATTGCATCCACTCCCGTGAGTCTCACTTAAATGTATGCGGGCATTTGAGATTCTTGTGGCATTGTTGTTCTTGTCTATGAGAATGTCTACAACTTGCTTGCTGTCATTAAAATGACCACCTTTGACAATTACATTTTTGGCACCTAATTCTTTGATTTTGAAGGCAGCTTCGGTGATGTCCGATTCAGTTCTTATCTTGATTCCACTGAGCTTCTGCGCCTCATTGATATTGGGAGTTATTAGAACAGCTAATGGAATTAGTTTGGATTTGAATTCTTCCAAATTTTTTTCTAAGAGCAGCTTTGCACCAGTTCCTGCTGCAAGCACAGGATCAAGAACAATAGGAGCCTCGTATTTTTTGAGATAATTGCTAACTATTGATATGATCTCTTTGTTGTAAACCATGCCTATTTTTATAGCACGTATTGGAATATCTGAAAAAACAGATTCTATTTGCTTTCTTATTGAATGAGAATCAACAGGTTCGATGTGATTAACTCTAGAAGTATTCTGGGCAGTTATGGCTGTTATGACTGTGCATGGATAAACACCCAAGGCGGCCATAGTCTGAATGTCTGCTTGGATTCCTGCTCCTCCACCAGAATCACTACCAGCTATAGAAAGAGCACAAACAACGCTTCTCAATAAAACTTTTATGATTTGTATACTTATTCAGTTTATCGATCCTCAGGCGTAATCGCTAAATATGCTATTTATATATGACAGCAATTCATCCCGAAGTTCAATAACTTTAATCCTCTGGTCTCCATCTAAATTGGTCTGGAGAAGTGAATCCAATCCCTGAATGATGAATTGAATATTGGGGAGGGTTAGTAATGATTTAGTATGTTCGATAGCTATATCCTCCTGTCCGGTTTCCATCAAATTCTTATCGTGTTCCTGCAAGTTAAGTGTTATGGTACAGGAATTTGCCATAAAAAAATCTAGCTTGACAAATCTGCATATAATTTTGACAATGATTTGTCTAATCTATAGCTGATATTAGTGTGACCCCCGTCAAATTCTTCATAATAATGATTAATGTCCATACCGGTTAGCTTTGAGTGTAGAATCCTAGTGCCAAGATTAATGTTGAATTCATCTTTGTTCCCACAATCGATATACACACATTTTAACTTATCCAAACTCTTTCTGTACCTGGTAACCATTCTAATTGGATCTCTTGACAACCATCTTTTCCAGACACTAGAGTAAATCTCTCCAGAATAAGAATCAAATGGAAGGTCAAATCCAGTTTCTTTATTTTTTGGATTTGGAGAGTAATGTGCCGCCATCGCAACGATGTTGAGGGTTGCTCTGTCTTCTGGAGTATAACCTTCATTTTTTTTCCAGAATTTGAGAAGCCATTTCTTCACGCCTTTATTCTTACTCAAGTTCTGAACAACTTTTGGAAATTCTGGAAGATAGCAATATTCAAATCCTGAATCCGGGGCGTGAGCCGCAATACCTTCAAATATTCTTGGATACTTCATGGCAAGATAAAGAGCACCATAACCGCCAGAAGATTTTCCTAAAACTCCAAGGTGCGAGTAATTGTACTCCGACCGGATAAAGGGCACTATTTCTTTTATGATGAAGCTTTCATACATCCCAGTCGCCGTAGAATTGATATATTGATTTCCTCCAAATCTTGTGAAGCAATCAGGAATGACAACTATCGTAGACCCGATGTATTTACGTCTAATTAACCGATTCAGTCTTTGTTCTATATTTTCACCTAAAGGATCTATATTCAATAATGCTCTTGCATTGCTACCAAATGACGGTAATAATATAATGCTCAAATATTCTTTAGATTTTGATTTTTGATAGTTGGGTGGAAGATACACAAATACTTCTCGTACATATGGATCTTTTAGAGCATTAGTTCTCAGCAAGGTGCTTTCAAACCTGTGAATCACTATTTTTCCATTTTCATTCATAATATTCTAACCAAACCGCAGCTTATACTTCACGGCTCTCATTTCTCGTATTCACAGTCCCGTCAATATGACAAATAACTTATGCGAAATATCCGATGTACTTGTCCACACCAACTAACTTTCCCGATAAGTCATCTCGCATCAACATAGAATTTGATGGAACAAATGAATTGATAGGGACTAGAAACAAGGTATCATTAATCAATACCAAAACATATGCGTATCGCCAAAGTAGATATCTATCCTTGGCGTTCATCAATAACGGTAACTTGACTAGAGATCCATTCTTGATTGCCGCCCACTGCAATTCTTTATGCCAAATAGGATATTTCGACCAGTATGCTTCCATCGGTGCCGGTCTGTTCTTCGTATACAGTACGGTCGGTTTATATCCTATTATAAAACTAAATATGATCATGCTAAGGCCTAACACAAATAAGCCGTGAGATCCGCTATATAGAGCATTTTCAGTTATATTACCTATCGCAGCTTTATAATAAACCTGGCCAACCATAGCAAGTTCAAATGAAGGAATTACAACGCCGCCATAAATGAGTACTATTCCCAAGAAATTTATTGCAAGTGCAACTATGCCCTTAGTTATTACAGTTAATGACAAGGATGCAGCAAGAACGATAGTCAACCCATGTAAGAAATTGAAGAAAGGACTGCTTGGGTTTAGATGAATTGACGAAACAAGAAAATGTATCAGTACTAACAGCATTAGATTCAAAATCGATGTGAGCAGAAATATCCTTTGATTAGTCTTGAACCAATGCAATATTTCATGTCTCATACGAGTGTTAGAGTGGGAGAAACTATTAAGTTTTATAAAGTCTATATTTTAAAAAATCCTTGATGATGATAGATGTCTTTGATCGATTTGTCGTGCAGACCTAAGCCCTTTTTAAAATGGGCAGGAGGTAA
>JBAWET010000348.1:0-7705 GCA_049591355.1 Nitrososphaeraceae archaeon | reverse complement strand
TCGCCCAAATAACAAAACCGAAAATTGATCCATACAGTTCAGAATACTTTGTTAACTTTAGGGAATATTGCTTGTTTCTCAAAAATGGAATAGCGATAATGAATCCCAGTAAAGTTCCAGTTACGATGTGAAGAATGAATCCGTAGGTTACATATGATACTGAGGTCGAGGAAGAATGTAACAATGCATCAATTATTATGAGATAAAATGTCCCTACCGGAATGCCAATCACTTTTTCTGTTAAAAGGATCAACGAACTTACGCAAAGTGAAGAAATTGCTCCTGCAATCAGGCCAAACATCAAAACGTTAAGGCGCCAAGTCAGTGTGTGATTCTTAAAACTAACTTGTGAAATATCCATAGTAATTAATCCCTAAAGTAATATTTTTATCTTTCTGATCAGTTTCTTATAGAAATATTTATTTATGTTTAGGAATAGCGATAAAGTGCAAGAAATTGCAAAATATTTCGAATTTCTATTGATTATAAATTGACCTGTTGTGACATACTATTCCGTGGGCAGCCGGGGCAACACCTATGAAAAAAAGAAATCGAGGCCGACGTATTTATAATGTTTAATTATTGCTAGCTAAGTATGGGTGAAAGACGGTCCGCTGACAATCCCAAATTCACAAGAAATAGGTATACAACGCACATGTTAAAAATAGACGACGACATTGCTTCCATAATTATGTCACTCTTAAACTATGACATGAAAACATCGTACGCGGTTTTAGGAGTACAGTTGTCACAAATTGAACATCCATACCTTGCCTTTCAAACAACTAAAATGCTAGGGTTCGCAGCAGGTTTGAATGTTCCCAAGGTCTCGATAGATTACATCTCGGAAGGGTACGATTTTCTAAAGGACCTGTGGCCTAAATTAATACCCCCGATATGTAGATGGTGGCAAACCAATAAGGGTAGAGAGAAAAAGGAGCTCGTTAAGGGCACTTGTGGTGTTATCACATATGTATTACCGCCCCCTTACAACCTAATTCAAGGACTAGTATTGATCATTTCAGTTATAGTCATAAAATATGGATTAGACAAGATCTGTATTCATAAGACTATACAACCTCCATATCCTTAGTCAGCAAGAGAATAGGTCCGATCTTCTAAAAGTAGTCAAGATCAATAGCTCAAAAGCCCAGGTAGTTCCCTATTTTGGGCCTAAATTACTTATTGATAATGACTTTTTTTATTTAACCAGACATTGGACTGTATGTCTACTAATGAATTGATCAATCAATCTAATTCAAGATAGCAACACATTCTTATCAATGAAGTGTTGATTATCATTGCCAGTTGTCAGACAAAATAAAATGTTCCCATATTCTTGTCAAAAAACAAAGTGAAGCAATTGCCATAATCGATAGACTAAAGAAAGGTGAGAGTTTTGCAAATTTAGCTAGGGAGCTCTCCACAGACAAGGGAAGTGGAAAAAGGGGAGGAGACTTAGGGTTATTTGGAAGAGGAGTCATGGTAAAAACTTTTGAGGACGCTGCTTTTAAACTCAAGAAGGGAGAGATATCAGAACCGGTGAAAACAGAATTTGGATATCACATCATCAAGAGGGCTGGAAGCTAGATAAGATTTTCATAGTGGTTCAATAAAACAAACTTGCTGACGATAACAATTGAAAAAGTGGTCTCATGAAATGATTCTATCTATTTTTGGTAGATTACAAATTTCATGCGGCATAATGTAGTAACTCATTAAATCCTAGAATTGAAAAACAAGTCCTTGGACGAATTTTTGGTTTAAGCTTAGTAGATAAACTAGTCTAGTCTCTCAATGTCATTACAAAAAAAATGACATATAGTATACTCACCGTTTTGTTTTTCGAATTTATTTATCCAGCAGTCTGTAATTTCATACGATTCCTTATTTTTTAGTTTTAACAATAATTGGTATTTTGGGACCTCCGATGTGGCTTCCTTAATTTCATTTGCTATAGCTGCTAAGCCAGGATCGGATGAACTAAGAACGAAATGACCCTCGAATTTTGCGCCGGTTCCAGGAAAATAGAATAGCTCCTGGACACTCAACAATCTATTGGACACAATAACACTGCATGGAGTGCTTATTTAAATTCTAATGCATTCCTATATTTTGATCGAAGCAACCGAAGGAATAATAATATTGGCTGCGATTTTTGCGACACAAGATTATCGACTAAAAAAACAGATGATAGCTGTAGCAATAATCTGACTATTTGAGAATGTATCCTTAGTCGAATGATCGCTTAGGTGATTAATAATTGAAATATTTGGAAAGCAACACGGCATACCTAAAATCATTTAAATTGAATTTGGTTTTTGCTGGAGGATGGTGGTTCCAAACTTGAAATATTCAATGTCAGGAACAAACTGAGCTTAATTATCTTCCAACGGTTAACGGCTGCATGAATTACACTCCCCACATTGATCCACAATTAACCTGTTATTCGGTTCCACCTGCATACAAATAAAATCTCAAGTCTTTGCCAAAATCAATTAAAAATAATGCTTCGGAAAAAGCTCCTAAAACCGGCTCGCGATGCATCTCCCATTGTTCATGTTCTAGGCTTTTAAGGTCTTCTCACAAGTTCTCAAATACTCTACATTCTATGTAAGTTTTCAAAAGACCATTGACCGAATCTTGTCCTACATATCCTCGGATGTGGGAGGCAATCAGAATTAATTTATTGAGACCTATTAACCTATTAACAAAAATACCGATTAAAAAGAGACTGAAAAGACTATTAATTTTGTGTAGCCTTTGCCTCGGACAAGATGCATCATTGCAATAGCAATAGTAAATGGAAGAGTGACCAACTTTTACAATACTAGAACCTAATTATTCAAGCCAATATTTACTATTTTCTACGGACAAAAAAATTTAGTACAAATTATTAGACTTTGGTTAAGAAGAAGTTAAAAAATACATTTACTACCAATTCGAAACCTAATGTAAATCATGGTATCAAGGAACAAGACTAGTAGTTATCAAGGTTTTCCATGATCTCTTTTGAAATAGATGCGGGTCATGTCCCCCTAAATTAACCTTTTCAGACACTCTCTTGGTGAGATAAAGGCCAATAGCCCCAAGAGCATGCCATAACGGATTGTGAGGATGAGATACGTAGTAATTAAGAGTCCATTTTGCTGTTTTATAGAAATGGGGATAACGGCTCAATGCGTATTCGAGTATCGATTCTTTTGAGCTAGAAAGCACATAGTGTGCATGTTCATATAATTCGTTTCTGCTGATGTATTCCGATTTTACAATGTCGATCTTCCCTGACCTCATTGATTCAAGAATGGAGTCAAGAGTGTTTTCACATTCGACTGAATTCATGCAACGTCCTATAGTTGATGCGATATGAGAGTCGCTTCCAGCAACATTAACGAGATGATTATCACTAGCGAACTTCGTTGCAACCAAATTTGAGGCATGATCTATGTTATTACTGTTGAACGATTCGATCAAATCACAATGAATTGCCTTTTCTCTGATGCCATTTGATACAGCAAAAGGATGTGCCGCAGAGGAAACACCGTTCAGACTTTTGATTCTGTCCAAAGTCTCTTCCAGTGACATACCAGGTTCAACTTCTTCCGTTATACCATACGCAAGGACATGTCCTTGATTATCTATTGTGACCTCCTCAGCCGGATATATCCTCAAATCATTGTACTTTGCATGATTGTTTTTGAATTCTAGTATCTGGCGATAACCGTCTGTTGTATTATGATTTGTAACAAAAAGAGCATTAATGCCATTGTTACGAGCATTCTCAAGTTGTTCCGTAAAGCTTATTCCACAATCAAAAGGGACAAGGGTAGATCCGTTGCGAAAATTGGAGAACAAATTATGAGAGTGTAATTCAAGGAGAATTCTTTCTGTCGTATCGTCTTACCTAATAATCATTCAGATATTGCCAAATATATACCAATTCTGTAGAAATAGTCATTTACAATATGATTATTCTCGATAATAATAGCGTCTTCATTGATGTAGTTAAAGCAATTATCACATGTCCGAATATTTATCTATCAGTAAGAATGACTCTCTACCTTATGCTGATGTAGCTGTTTCCATGTTCCGAACGATAATGTACATTTCTCGCAAGAATATTTGAAAATATTTCTACTATATACCCATTTATTGATAGACTCACTTTCTAATTTCCTGTTTTCAGGATTTTTTACGTTAAAACGTATAAGTTTCCTAGAAATCCTCACCAATGTGAATGCATTGGAAGATAGACACAGCAATTTAAACTAAGCAAGGAAGCAATCAAGTAGTTAATCCCGCATACTATAGGAGCAGAGGACAATAAACTTATTTTATTCTATAACCGCTTGCCTTCTATAAAGTCCCGCGGCTTGTAACTATGCAATCGTGGACTGGCACCCCACAGGCCCATGGCAACAAATCAGTTTCTTCTATTTGAATACAAATACTGATACTCGTAGATTTCACTTTGGTGAGGATAAGTATGAAATGAAGTAACAATTGCAAAGTGACAAAAGCAGTAAACCCTCCTACCTAATTCTCCGCCACTTTTTGCATCTCCATGAATGCAACTGGCTTCTTAAATTGTCTTAACAAATAACTACAGGAGTATTGAATCGTTATCTCTATCAGACGTAGTCGACCTTTCTTCTGCGACTCCTATTTTATAATTTGTATTGTAACTAACCTGCCAGTTTATTATCTACAGGTCAAGTTCCTTTTAAAGTAACTTAAATGATTTTTCTATCAATTCATACCCGAGATGAAATTCAAGATGTACAGATTTTCTAGGAGTTTTATCAATCTAGAATATATGGTCTTCAACTAAGAATGTTCCTTAAATCTTCATCTTAGGTAGGCTGATGATTCTGTATTTGCTAAAAGGGAGGAAGGATTCAATTTTTATAACGATGTGATGACCAAACAACCCCAATGACTTCAATACTGATGACCATGTTCTTGAATATATATCAAATCAACTCAACTCTAGTAGTTTTAGATAATAATTCAGAGAAGCTTTTATAATTACTATATCAAGAAGTTCTAATGGACAAGAGTATATGATAAATGGGGCCAAGTATCAATTCAAATCTTTGTTATATTTATCATTCTTATCCTTAGCACTTTTCATGGGAATAATCAATTCGCCACTTAAGGTATTTGCTGCTGACCTAACTGGGACTAGTAGAGACGACACACTCTATGGCACAATGGCTGATGACAAGATAACGGGCAAAGATGGCAAAGATAGTCTTTTTGGTAATGGAGGTAAAGACAAGATCGATGGCGATACTTCGGATGATTTTATCCAAGGAGATCCCGGGGATGATACATTGAATGGAAACGATGGAAATGACATGGTCCTTGGGGGCTCAGGATCGGACAAGATAGATGGTGGCAGTGGCGATGATTATCTGGAGTCTAGCTATGTAGTTGGTTCAACTTCCGTAAGCGACGGAAAGCCCGATACCCTCACATGTGGTGCTGGCGTGGATACCGCGTTCATCAATCCGTCCGATGGCGATACTGCTTCAGCGGATTGTGAGATTGTTGTATCAACTCCTTAGGCAGATAATTATTCCAAGAATTTCTCAATGTGATTAGTTGATGCTAAAATCTATGGTCAGAATTGAAATTGTAAAAGCATATAATATGTATAGTTTTACCGCGGAAAGAGTTAGTAGTCAAATAAATTACGTCGATCAATAAAATGCATTTAGTCTAGTGTGGAAGGATTAGGAAAAAGTAAAACTGTGCTTATTTTTCAGAACTTTTGTTTTCCTTTGAAAATTAGGAATTACCTTGTGAATATCACATCCAGGTGTAAGATTTTTACTTCGCAATTTTGGATAAAATAATCATTGTGAAGTCCTCCTTGGATGTTAACTATGTTAGAATAAATGGAATCAATATCAGATATATTGACCAAAATCAGAACCGAGAACCAGTTCTTTTTATCCATGGCTTAGGGGGCTCAATAGAAAGCTGGAATTATAATATCGGACCGATGTCATCACGAAATTTGAGGATAATCGCTCTTGATTTGCCTGGGTTTGGTCTAAGCGATTCGCCTAAGATCAACTACTCAATCAATTTTTACTCGGACTATGTTGTTAAATTCCTTCAAACGATTGGAATAGATCGCAATATATCCATTATAGGTTCTTCTCTTGGAGGCCAGATAGGTGCAGAAATGGCGATAAAAAATAATGTCCCCGTCACCAAACTTGTCTTGATAAGCCCTGCGGGTGTCCCTCCGAAATCTTTCAAAGGAACGCCTACCCTGCGCAGATATTTGAGCATCCTTCAAGCCAAATCATTCGAAGAAGTAAAAAACATCTTGACATCGTTGGCTGAAGAGCCCGTTAAAGACTCTTATGCGAAGATTATTTTTGAAAGATTGTCAAGGCCAGGAGCAAAAGAAGCCTTTGTATCTGCCCTAAAAGAGAGTAGCAGAGCTCCAAGATTTACAAAAAATATCCGGAAAAGTAGTGCCAAGATCTTTGTTCTCTGGGGCAGAGAGGACAAGATGATCCCTTTGAAATTCATCCGACCTTTTGTAAAGCAAGGTAATTGTAGGATCCTAATCATAGAGCATTGTGGACACAGACCTCATGTAAGTCATTCACGCCTATTCAATTCCACAGTGTATAATTTTATACGAGAATGACGCTTCAATTTTCAGTTAGGAATCTTGCGAGTTGATGAACTTCCTATCATCATGAGAATAACCTGATGAAGTCTATTTCTATAAGATTCTCATTTTAAATGAGTAATTAGGCTATAACATGTGAAGAGGGAAATACTAAGTATTTGATAAGAGAAAAATTCATAGTGTTATTTGTCAGTGAGCAAATTCAGACAATACTTATAATAATTAAATCAGATACACTTGCGTGAAATCTTTTATTCTTACTCTGTTACTAGTTGCTGTTTTAATACCCTTCATAATGGCTTCATTCATTTATCATGTCTACGGTGTAGAGACCTTGTCTGAATTATCACTAAGCGATAGTACTTTGGGACTAAAAATCATAACGCCACCAAATGATAAAAGCGTGCCTGTAGGGAGTCTTACGATTATGGGAACGTCAACTGACGATGAAAATTCAAACTGTACTGTGCTTGTAGATTGGAATAATGAAAAGCCATTCCAGAAAGCAATAGCCACAGGTCCTTATGGTGAAGGTGACTATTCCTCATGGACTTATACTTACTCGCCATCGTATCATAACATAATAAACGGTACTAATAATCTCACTTCAAAGTTAGAGTGCCAAAAAAATTCTGTCATTACCACCAAATGGAACAGCATTAATGTTACAGGTATTCAGAGTGAGTCCTTCCGCAAATCTAATCCTACTTCTGTGTACAACGGTGGGAATAGTAAGGTGCTTCCTCAATTGGCATCCCATCTCAAAATTTCTACAAATAATTCATCTCAAATTTCTGCTTCCAAGATCCTCACTGTCCCCCCACCCAGAATATTGTCTACCTTGTTTACTGATCTAAAGGTTGGAAAAAACATTGCAAGTCCTGGCGAAGGGCAGAGTATTGTCATAAAAGTCATGGATGCAAAATCACTTCGACTGATATCTGGTGCGAACGTACAACTTCATATTACAGATGGTATGAAGGAAAGCGAATTTCCTGGCGTTACTAATTCTCAAGGACTATATAACCATTCTTGGACACTCGATCC
>JBAWET010000347.1:0-11792 GCA_049591355.1 Nitrososphaeraceae archaeon | reverse complement strand
TCTAAAATAGTTAATGAGATTTGGAAGTATGACACGTTGTTTGTGAACCTTACTGAATTAGCCGAGGCATTTGAGGATGGTTTCAAATTTTTGATTTCAAACTATTCTTATCTTGCGGATACACTTCGAGATTGCGAAAAAACATTTAATCAATATGGAATTCGCAAAAGTGTCAGTTCCAATTCATATCTATATGCACCGATTTGGTTACACTGCAAATGCGGAAGTAAAGCTGCTTCCACACTTGTGAGAATTGCAGAAGATACAATATGCAGTGGGAACTGCATGGCATGCAAGAAGGAAATTTTGTTGAATTTCGGAAATGTTACCAGTCCGGAATTTACACAAGAGATCATTTCAAATATTTCTCCCCGGGCTATTCCCATTCTTTTGTTACTTGCAAGAGAATTAAACACATCTTGTTATGTTACTGGAACAGGTGGTAGTTTACAATACACCCTTGTTGCAAGCAAAGTCTTTAAAGCATTAAATATAAATCCACCATCTGTAATTCTGTGGCCCTCTGAAGACAGATATATTGGAATTGGACAGAAGGAAGCTTTGAGTCATTCTGAACATACTAGCAAACATGAAATAAGGAACTATCTTGAAACTATGCATGATACTGTAGAAAAGCAACGTTCCACTATAATGCCATTGATAAGGGAAAGAGACCTTCTGATCAAGAAAAACCTACCCCTAGAACAGCATTTAGAGAAAATATTTGTAATAAAGGAAAATCAGCGGACGATCAGAACGCTTATGAGAAAAATGAAAAAGGTTGTTAATGCCATTGAACTAAGAGCATGTATAGTAGACTACGCGATAAATTATGGGATAAAAGATGTTGAATCAATTTGGAAATTGGCACTACAAAAAAATGGCGATTTATTTTCCCCTATAACGTTCCCTAATATTGTCCCGGTAAAATAATGTTTGTGTAAGAGTTGCTCATTACTTGAGGAAGAAAGCTAATATTCTAGTCACCGGTGTTGGCGGCATTGTTGGTCAAGGGATAATAAAATGTCTGAAGATGGCGAATGCTGATGAGAGATCAAGCGTATGGTATGGTATAATTGGAGCCAACGCGTCCCCCTTCGCTGCTGGCCTTTACATGGTAAAGAAAGGAGTTATTATTCCAAAAGCTGACGATGCCAAATACATCGTCTCCCTGATAGATATCATAAAGCGAAATAAAGTATCGGCTGTATATGTGGGAACCGATCCTGAGCTAGCCATAATTAGTAAAAATAAGAAATTCATTGAAGAGGAAACTTCCGCAAAAGTGTTAGTAAACCCTCTTAATGTCATAGATGTAGCACGTGATAAATGGAAGACTTTCAGATTCTTAAAAGAGAACGGTTTTCCTTGTGCCGAATCGTCCATTCCAGAATATCTGGCAAGCTTCTTAGATCGTCATAAATTTCCACTCGTTGTAAAACCGCGAGAAGCATACGGTTCATTGCAATTCCATGTGGTCAATGACCGTCTTGAGTTGGATTACGCAATATCCAATATAGAGAAATGTGGTTGGAGACCCATAATACAAGAATACTTAGCAGGTGAAGATAATGAATACACAACTGGTGTCTTAATTGATACTGAACATAGCAGAGTGATATCATCTGTTTCTATCCAGAAATATTTGAAATTTGGACAGACTTACAAGGCCCTTATTGATGACTTTATCGAAATTAGAAAACTCTCGGAAAAGATATCCCTCACACTAGGTGCTAGTGGAGCTGTAAATATTCAGTCTAAACTTTCAGATGGCATTAACAAAGTCTTTGAAATAAATCCTCGCTTCTCAGCAACTTGTCCAATGAGAGCCGTCGCGGGTATAAATGAACCGGACTTGCATTACCGAAATGCTGTTTTGGGTCAGGAAATCAAATTAAATTCCTATAAGAAGTTAGTTTGCATGAGGTACTGGAATGAGGTGTATGTAGAAAAACTGAAATACGAAGAGATTGTCCGTACTGGGATAATAACACGAAGTAGGTACTCCGATAGATAGAAGAGTTTTAATTTAGTGATTCGTTATCCCTTCAGAAAATTAGCATCCCATGCCAATATCGCATCGGAAGGGTATCATTCTTCGTCTACTTTTCTCTGGGTTATGCCGATCTAAAGCAATCGAAGTAAAACGAGTAAAAGTTCAATCAATGTTGTCAATATTGATGAAGCATTTCGAGGAATGATTTTTAAAATGGTCGAGTATAATATTGAAGAGATTTTCAGTCTACATGACAGGAATAGTAATCATTGATCCGCAGATTTCAGGCATATCCGGAGACATGTTGTTGAGTGGACTGATAGATCTAGGGGCAGACAAGAAAATCGTCATTGATGCCATTTATTCATGTGAGGACCATTTCAAAGGTAGTAGAATTAGATCTGTTGATTTCATCAAAGCCAAATCGAATGGAATCTCGTGTACAAAATTTTTGTTTGATTTTAAGGAAGATCGCCAAAGCCTTCTTGGCACTACCATGTATAGATCAGTCGCCAGATACTGTGATGCTTTAGGTTTGGATCTTCGCCCTAAGGCATTCGTACTAAACTCGTTAAAATTACTAATATCTGCTGAATCCGTAGTTCACGGCGTTGACTATAATCATGTTAGATTACATGAAACTGGTAGTTTAGACACAGTGGCTGATTTGGTTGGAACAGCGATTGCAATGAAGAACTTAAATCTTTTTAATTCCAAGATCTTCTCTACAAGCGTTGCTGTAGGTAGAGGACTACTCAATTTCTCTCATGGGGTAGTTCCAAATCCTGGAAATGCCATTCTGGAGATATTTAAGAAAAGAGGGTTCATTCTAGTCCCTGGCATTCTGGGCGGTGAATTGACAACGCCGACAGGAGCAGCCATGCTTGTAAACTTAACTTCCAAATGTGTTTCATTTTATCCTCAATTTATTCCTGAAAATATTGGGTATGGAGTCGGAGTTAGAGTAGAAAAGGGAATTCCCAATGTTTTGCGTATTACAATGGGTAATCAACCGATTAGCACAAGTCAAAATCTTGAATCTGTCTACGAAATCGAGACAAACGTAGATGATTTGAACGGTGAAAGCATTGGTAATTTAATCGAAATACTCTATAAGAAAGGTGCTACCGATGTTGTTATACTTCAGGGGATAACGAAAAAGAATAGACCCGTATTCGTAATAAAAGTCATTTCAGATAATGTCAAGTTGCAATCTATAATCGATACTCTTTTTATCGAAAGTGGCTCCCTTGGCATTCGAATTCGAGAAACAAATAGGTCAACAGTTGTTAGATCAACAGTGACTGTACCCGTGTCTATAAGTAAGGAATATTTTCATGTTCGCGTCAAAGTATCCAAAGATCAAGATGGTAAAGTTACCCACGTCAAGCCTGAATTTGATGATGTTAAACAGATATCTGAAAAGATGAATATTCCATACAGGAGATCGTCTGAGATTGTACAAAAGCAAGTTATAGAGAGCATCATTAATGAGGAGACTCCAGGTTTAGATGTCTGACGATAAAGATTTCACTAAAGTAGTTTCTTGGTTCAAAAATAATCATGATCGAGCGATGGTTGCTCTTTCTGGCGGCGTAGATAGTGCTGTCGTGGCCCTTGCCGCGAAGCAAGCACTGGGAGAAAACGTGTTGGCAGTTACGGCAGACTATTCGACATTATCCAGAGAAGAATTAAAATCCGCAGACAATGTTGCAAAAGAAATTGGGATTAACCATATAACAGTAAAGTATAATGAACTAGAAAATGAAAATTTTGTGAGAAACGACAGACTTAGGTGCTATCATTGCCGCATGGAACTTGGGGCTTATTTGGTTTCAGAAGCAAACAAAAGAAACATCCCATTGATAGTAGATGGTACCAATTTAGACGATTTAGGCGATTACCGTCCTGGGATCAGCGCAATGAGGGCTAATGGAATTAGAAGCCCTCTAGTTGAACTAGGTATGAACAAGAATAAGGTAAGAAAAATGGCGAAATCGCAAGCCTTGTCTACTTACGACAAACCTTCTAATTCCTGTCTTGCTTCGAGGATTCCTACAGGAATAACTGTCACTATGGAACGAATAAAACGAATTGAGATGTCTGAGATAATCGTGAAATCTATCTTCGCGTTGAAACAAGTACGAGTAAGAGATCATCGGGATTTGGCTCGCATAGAAGTAGGTCTGAATGAAATCCAATTACTATTTGATCCGGCCAAATTGAATTTGTTGAATTCGAAACTGAAAAGTCTTGGATTTAGATACGTAACTATTGATTTAAGCGGATATCACTCTAACGAGACCTGAATGTAACATACAAATTATCGTAATCCATTGTTAATTACCCTGTCGCCAATTAGTCAGGGCATGTATTAAAACTAGTTCTGTATAGTGACCAAAATACTATAATCTGGGTATGTTTGTTCCCATCGTATGTCTTCTGATCCCGCAGCAGGGCAGATAAGGATTGGTGATTTAGCTCCCGATTTTGAATTGCCAGATATAAATATGAAAATGCAGAAACTGAGTGAGTATAGTGGAAATATTGTGTTAGCATTCTTTCCTGCGGCAGAATCGCCAGTTTGTACAAAGGAAATGTGCACTTTTCGCGATTCGTTACAAGACCTTAAGCACGAAGGTGCAAATATAGTAGGAATATCTGTAGACGGTCCATTCGCCAATAAGATCTTTACAATTAACCGTCATCTCAATTTTCCTATATTAAGTGATTACAAGCGTGAAGTCATAAATAAATACGGTATCATTATGAAAGATCTTGGACCGCTTAAGGATTATAATGCCGCTAAGAGATCAATATTCATTGTAGACGGAGATAAGAAGATAAGATATTCCTGGATTTCTGATGACCCGCTGATTGAACCAAATTACAATGAAATCAAGAAGGAGCTTAATAAAATTTGACATATAGAAAAGGCATGCTATGAATGGCACATCAATCATTCATGATTTGGAATACGTTACTATTTTTTATCTATCTTTAGGAAGAAACATTCTTCTATTCTATAACAGCCACGACGTCATATCTTGCAACCGTCGAACCCTCTTTAGTCCTAATCTCCTTAATTAATCCATCTTTGTGAGCTTTTACAGCGACTTGCATTTTCATCGATTCAAGAATAACTACTGAATCACCTTTTTTCACTTCTGCACCAACTTTTACCAGCACACTCACAACTCTTCCCGGGATTTGACTTGACAGGCGGTTTTCTCCACTTCCCTTGTCAATTAATGCTAGTGATTTTTCCAAAATCTCGGTAAGCTTTGAATGTTTTTTCACCATGACCTGTTGTCCGTTGATCACAAATTTGATATGTGAACTAACGGCTTCGATCAGCTTTATAGTGTAAAATTTATTCTCTAAAATAAACTCTAGCTGATCGGAGCTGAAGCTGATTATTTTGAGTTGACGTTCTTTACCGTTTATTGATAAGACTAACGTACCATCCTGTTGGGGAGTAACCAAGGACGCAGACATAATTTGCTTTAAGTCGTTAATTCGGAACTCCATTCTCCATCCTCCCTATCTTCACCCAGTTTGATATTGGTTGAGATGCATCAGTACCTGTATGGCCAATGTTTCTTTTAAGAAACTCGGAATAAAACACGGCAGCTGCAAGTGAAGGTTCTACTATCTTTGTCGAATATCCATCTAACTCTTCTTCCATCTTGCTTATCAACCCAAATTTATCTAAATACTCTGTAGAAATGTTGCCATTGATGAAATTTTTTTCTCGTAAGATCGTCTTATAAAGGGGAAGAGTAGTATTAATTCCTTCAATCACAAATTCGTCAATAGCGCTTAGCATTCTAAATCTAGCTTCGTTGAAATTTTGACCCCACGTAATCAGCTTTGCAACCAAGGAATCATAATAACCTGAAACAGTACAGCCTGGATAAAGATAAGTATCCACTCTGACGCCAGGACCGTATGGCAAACTACAATTTGGAACTAAACCAACCGAAGGAGCAAATTCATTATAAGGATCTTCAGCGTTAACTCTACATTCAATAGCCGCCCCACTTATGTTTAGATCAGATTGCTTGAACGGTATCTCTTCACCACGCGATATATTAATCTGAAGTTTTACAAGATCGATTCCAGTGACCAGCTCTGTCACTGGATGCTCAACTTGCAGTCGTGAATTAATCTCTATAAAGTAAAAATTTCCTTGTGAATCCCTGAGAAATTCAACAGTTCCAGCGTTAAGATAATCTACTGCCTCGGTTGCCCTTACTGCCACTTCACCCATCTTGGATCTCATTTCCTTGTCCAAGACTGATGAAGGTGAAAACTCAATTAGTTTTTGGTGCCTCCTTTGTATCGAGCATTCTCTTTCAAACAGGTGGCGTGTATTCCCCTGCGAGTCTCTGACCAATTGGAACTCTATATGCCTTATGCCTTGAAGTAATTTTTCGACATAAAGTCCGGATTTTCCGAATGCAGCCTGCGATTCTGCTGAGGCGATCTCAAATTCTTCCCTAAGTTTTAATTCATTATCTGCAAATCGAATACCTCTACCTCCGCCTCCAAACGCTGATTTAAGTAGTACAGGGTAGCCTGCTTCTTTAGCAATATCCACTGCCGTGTCAACGTCTTCTATTATCCCATCACTTCCAGGCACAGTTGGAACCCCAACCTTTTTCATTATCTCTTTACATTTCATTTTGTCACCTGTCAGAGCCATGGCGAGGCTTTTCGGTCCTATGAATACAATTCCCTCCTTTTCGCATCTTTGAGCAAATGTATCATTTTCAGACAAGAAGCCGTATCCAGGATGTACTGCATCGGCGCCGACATTTCTAGCAATCTCTAGGATTTTGTCCATATTTAGATAGCTCTGAGATGGCAAAGGCGGGCCTAAGTGATAGGCCTCGTCAGCTTTCTTTACATGGATGGATTGTATGTCCTCGTCAGAGTATAGTGCAATTGATTTTATTCCCATTTCTCTACATGCACGGACTACCCTTAAGGCGATTTCCCCTCGATTTGCTATCAATATGCTTGAAATTTTCTTTGTCACGATTCCACCAGCCTATTTTAGAGATTGATATTCCCATGTTTTTTCCATGGTCCAGATTGTCTTTTGTTAGCAAGTATCTCCAGGGCATGGATTATTGTGGGCCGGGTATCCATCGGATCTATGACTAAGTCTATTATTCCTTTTTCAGCCGCAATATACGGGTTAGCAAATTTGTCGCGGAATTCCTTGGCCAATTTCTTTTTTGTTGCAATGGCATTAGGAGCATTCTTTAGATCCTTTCGATGCAATATGGTTATTGCCGCTTCCGGTCCAAGAACAGCAATTTCCGCAGTTGGCCAAGCATAATTCATATCTGCTCTTAGATTTTTGCTGCTCATTGCGATATATGCTCCACCATACGCCTTTCCAATAATACAAGTGATCTTTGGCACACTTGCCTCACAATATGCATATAATAATTTGCTACCATGCCGTATAATTCCATTGTGCTCTTGGTCCGCCCCTGGAAGATACCCCGGGGTATCAACTAATGTAACTATAGAAATATTAAAAGAATCACAAAATCTTATGAATCTGGCTGCTTTATTCGATGAGTTAATGTCTAGAGCGCCGGCCAAATACATAGGTTGATTGGCAACTATGCCTATTGTTATCCCACTCATCCTTGCAAAGCCAACTATTATATTTTCAGCAAAATGCTCGTGGATTTCAAAAAAATCACCGTTATCTACTAGTAACTTAATTATTTGCTTCATGTCGTATTGTTCGTAGGGATTCTCGGGAAGCAAATCTAGAAATCCTTTTTCAATTCTATTTGGATCATCATTGGTTTTAATGACAGCAGTAGTCTCGGTGTTGTTTTGTGGTAGAAAAGACAACAATTTTTTGATTTTATCCATACAGTCGTATTCGTCGGATGCTACAAAATGAGCAACTCCTGATTTTGTAGCATGTGTCCGAGCTCCGCCAAGATCTTCGAATGACACATCCTGACTCAAAACTTCCTTCACTACTTCGGGTCCAGTAACGAACATTTGTCCTACATTCTCTACCATGATAACAAAATCAGTCATTGCAGGAGAATAAACTGCACCGCCAGCACAAGGGCCAATACTTGCAGTAATTTGAGGGATAACGCCAGATGCGAGCGTATTTCTATAGAATATATCTCCATAGCCATCGAGGCTCATCACCCCCTCTTGGATTCTTGCTCCCCCAGAATCAAGTATTCCAATTAAAGGTGCTCCCACTTTAAGAGCATGGTCCATTATTTTTGCGATTTTCCGTCCCGCCATCTCGCCCAACGACCCGCCCAGAATTGTGAAGTCGTAAGCATACACGAAGATTTTTCTTCCATTAATAGTTCCGAAGCCTGTTATTACACCGTCTCCGTAATACTTCTTGCTCTCGGATTCATCAGCTCTGTGCATAACATATTTGTCTATCTCAATAAAGGAACCACTATCTAACAGAAGATCAATTCTTTCCCTTGCTGTTAATTTCCCTTTTGCATGTTGAGCGTCAATACGATCTGGTCCTCCGCCAGACTCGGCTGAAGTCTTCATGCTGTATAGACGCTTAATTTTATCATCATGCATAGTAACTTCTAAAAATTTATACAACTATATAAACTCATTATGATTCTGTTAACTAATTATGTAATATGAAAGAATATCAACTCCGGCGATCAGATTCCGTCCCCCAATTACAATAGGATAATTATACGATAAGATCTTACTTAGATTTTCTAATGGCCACGCAATTAGTAAAAAAAGACTCCATCCAACTTATTGTCACAATGATGCTACTCACGTAAACCTTTCCTGCCTCCTTTTGCTCTCCTAAAGTAGTTCATTCCCAAATTATAATTATCAAAGAGATTTTCCAAAAGCTCCAATTCTAGGTTCAAGGTGTGGATCTCTATTTGATTTGCGTCTGAGCTATTGCGCATTGATTCCAATTTTTCTAATTTTTCAGCTATCAAAGATCCTACATTCTGTTCATATTCACTGGACACAGCACCAATTGGATTCTTTCGGGTTTTAATCCTTTGCTATATGTTAGGATATTTCAATAAATCTTGATTGCTTGTAAACAATCTTAAACACCCATGGACAAACCAATCATTTAAGAGGATTTCCCATCAATATATTCAGACCAAATTCAATTTTTTAATTCTTCCAATTTCATTAATCAGGTTTTCAGTGATTTTCTCGTCAGACAATGAATTTCTGATATAATTTTCGAAGAGAGGGTTAGATGCCAATATGTGTGTCATGAAAGGAAATACAAATAAACCAAAATTGCTCCTTGATGTATGGAAAATCTTTGATAGATGCAATAAAACAGCCCTCAGACTCTGTCCTCTAGAAAAGATATTTCCCATATATTGAAAACCTATACTGTAACGATTATAATGGATATGCTTTAGCCGTGCATGTTGAAATATTGAGTACGCCAAAATATATGGCAAGTGCTTGAATACCTTCCAATTCCTGTTTGCTGTTGATCTTCCAAGGAGCATATCTACTTTTGAAAGTATATCCAATAATACTCGCATAGTCTCACAATCGATCTTAGATGACACTACACTGGAAAAAATGCTATTTACTAGATCTTTTCGCCTATCTTCCGGCGACTGACCGAATCTAGGATCTGAAAAAACCATGTTAGTGGCTAAAATAATATCGAGGGCCTCAGTTGGGTTTGCGCATGAAAATAACTTGTTAATTGCATTCTCTATATCCATCTTCAGATAATTATCTCTTGTCCCAGAATAACCTGAAATCTTGCTCTGAGCATCATTTAGCAGTTTTCTTATATCGCCTGTACTATTTGTAGCAACTGAAAATTTGTCTCCGGGACTGAGACTTCGATTTTTCAGTTCTAGCATATAATTTAGATATAACATACACAATCTAGGCGGTATAGGCAAAAATGAAACAACCTTGCAAACTTTGGATAGTTCTCTTGTTATCTGGTTTATTTCATTTGCCGCCAAGATAATTGGCACGGAAGATTCCTTCAACATGAGTGATAGGTATTCAAGTGCTCCTGCGTCTTCTCGCCCGTAAATCCCATCGACCTCGTCCAAAAACAAAAGAAATCTTTTGTTTAGCAGACTCAAGTTCTGGAAAAGTGGAATTATTCTTTGCGACAGATTATTCTTATTCCTATTGTCGCTCGCATTAAGCTCTACGATATCAAAGCCATATTGAATGGCAAGCGTATGAACTAGAGATGTCTTGCCCACTCCGGGAGGGCCAAGTAATAAAAGTGGTTTTGTTCCTCTAACCCAATCTTTCTGCCACTTTATGATGATTTTACGAGGACCTTCATTTCCAATAAAGTCCTCAATCCTTGATGGACGTTCAGTGACCCACATTATCCAGGCTAAGGGTGGTAAGATTTCTCATTTTTTTATGGTCCTCTCACGCTCAGGGAGAGGTTCTTTTGGAAGTATGGAAAAAGATCCCTTCGTTTCATCTCATTGAACCAGTACTGATTGTAATGACTTACAGTAAGAAAGAGAAATTCCAAAAACGGTTTTATTTCCAAATCAGGCGGTATCATCTTAAGAGCAATCTTTGCTTCTTCAAGATAGATTTCACCTTTTCTCAATGTGAGTTCGAATGCAAGTTCGATATCTTTAGTAACAATAGCATAGTACAGTGGCCAGGATGGAATCTTTATTGCACCATTCTTTATTGCGTCTTCCATCTCATTACCACAGCCAGCACATTCCGCAGCTTTGGCCATTCCGAGATGAAAAATCTCATTCAGAGGATTCATGTTGAGAGCCATATTTCTTCCAGCTGTCCCCATCACCGCCCTATATTTTTTGTAACACCCAATCATATTCTCATCACTAACGGACTCTGGTTTTGTCTTTAGTCTATAATCTATATATTGACCAATTCTTGCGTCTTTAAATCCATCTTCAAATGCTTTCACTACTGCATCACCACCAACAGAGATTTTTTGTCTAGCTATTTCAAGGATATATGGATTCATCAATTTGTAGTCTTCAAGAAACTCCTTATCTTCGTCGTTGTCTAGAATTCTATCCATTGGCTCGCTGAGATCTATTGCGATGATATGTCCATCGATTAGGGAATTCTTGATATCCTTTGGAAGATTTTCTTTGTAATACTCGGAAGCACCGTCGAACAAAGCATTTAGAACTGGAAAAGTCATTTTTACAAAATTAGAATTCAAAATGCGTTGAACCCTATCGGCCAATACTTCAGGTTTTGAAAGTCTGGATTTTACCGATTGAATTTTGGATTCTTCTAGAGCTAATTCAGGTGAACCAATTTCCTCAACAAATTTCTTCATCGTAGAACTGGGATTTTGATCGGAAATAATTTGTTCGTGCAGAGATAAAAGAAATCTCTTGGTGAATTCTGGAAACTCCTTTTCGGAGTATGCTTTATACTTGCTATACTGTTTGTATCCCTTCTCCTGAAGCAAAACTTTTTTCAGGATTATCTTTCCGGAATTCGTTTTCATTAATGCTACCTTTGAGAATGTTACGTCATCCTTCGTACTCATTTACAGAGCATTCAGGGTATTATCTTGTTATTTAACCTTCAGATTTGAGTTAGCTGTTTTGATGCTTGAATATTGAATGGCCCGATGCCGAGGGGTGAGGTCAGATATTAGATGATAGGTCTGACAGCTTTTTTTATTAGACATCATCGTAAGTTTAGGTTCAAAAATCTCAAATGTCAACTAACATGCAAATGTGTTAATGATCAAATATGTTAATGAAGGATTATTTGAAAATTT
>JBAWET010000346.1:0-6250 GCA_049591355.1 Nitrososphaeraceae archaeon | reverse complement strand
TAACAATGGTCATAGAGTTCTGTTCCTACTGCAATCAAGGATATTTGAAACCAACAGAAGAGGTGGTTCTTGAAGGAGAAGTTGGAATTAACCTAATAGACATTGGTGGTAAAAGAATATTTGCATGTGACAGTTGCGGTCAGACACAAGTAAGAATTAGAAAGAATGAGTACATCAAAATTCGACATGATATTAAAACTCGACATTAGACATTAGACATTAGTAAGATAGTGTGAGCTTTTATCAGAATTGCACAGATTATGGAAAGAAGGTCATATTAGACAGAATATGGGACAATAGTTTCCGAGTTTGCAACATGTCTAAATGACTATTAAGAAAGAATCCTCTGTTTTATTTCCCTACTTATATTGCTCAATACATCTGCAATTCCAATTCCATTTTTTAGCAATTATCGCAGCTGTGTTTAATGTATTGTCGTTAATGACGTCTTTACTTTGATTAGCTATCAGGAGCCGTCTTATTTATAGAGACTATTGTAATTATCTATTAAATCAAGCGCTTTGTTGTTGTGTTAGAGGTAGGGATATTACTTCTCACGTCTATAAGCACAAGACTTGTTGATTTTATCTCACGAAACGAGCCCTAGATGCCAAATTGCTTTTTCAGCAATTTGAAATTCCTTATCAGAATTATTACTTCTTCTTAAATCGATTTCGCATCCTCACCTACAATATTTCTAGAGTCAGGGCCATCGAATATGACCACATTTAGAATAACTCCGGCTACTAGTTCAGGTGATATGGCATTTTGACTCATTTTTTTCATAAATGGTAACTATTAAAAACTAAGCAGTCCAGTATACAGATAACATAGTTACCTAAGATATATAATTTTGAACACCAATATAGAATACAATGAGTAAGGACAACTTACCGTACTTTAGTAAGATAGTTAAATTAGTTGTGATTATGAGCGCGCTTGTAATTTTGAGTTCTGGTTTTGGTCGATTGGCCGCGGCTGATAACAATTGGTACGTTGGCCAAGGAGCAAAAGCCAACATGTATATTACATATAAAATACAAAGTCACGACACAAATCAGGGGCAGCCATTCACAATGACTATATATTTTAAAGAATATAACAGTACAGGTCATTATTGGGTAGCTCCAGTGTATGTCAATGACCAAGGAGCAATAATAAACGGAACGTTCCACTTAAGTGATTTGGATCTAACAGCTTTGGGTAGTTCGCAGATTCCGCCATCCATGTCTCCTTATAGAAGTGCCTATGAAAGTTCACTCCAGTGGCTTTCATCCTTTGTTTCAAAGCCAGGTCAGTCGTTAAGTGCTCCTTACTGGGGAAAGATAGCATCAATAGGAGGCCCGCCAATCTCTCCAACTGGACAGGAAAAGGTTTCCGTGCCTGCTGGAACTTTTGACACTACTGTCATATCGTGGCACAAAGGTGTCGATAACAAAATTTGGATAAATAAAGACATGCCTTATCCAGTTAAGGCACAGACCTTCGCTGATGTAACTGCAGGAAATCCTCCTGTTCTGTATCAATTCGAACTTCTATCAACCGGACAAGGTCAGCCTCCTGTACCGAAAAATCAACCTGAAATTCCAAAGCCGCCAATAACATTGCAAACAGGTCGTGGCACATACTACATAGAGTTACTGTGGCAACCACCATCAATAAAATCTGGAACTCCAACACAATTTGGTATTCTGTTTATGGACAGCTCTCAAACTACTGTCCCAGGTGTTAGTTACAGTTTCAAAGTTACTGGGCTTAACAATAGCGTGCTAGAAGATCTACATGATCAAAAGGCACTTGATGGCACGGGAACCCAAACAGTGAAGTTTGATAAACCTGGTCCAGTTGATGTCGTAGTAAGTGTAGATGGAGTGCAAGGACAAAATTTAGGAGACTTTGTTGAACGCTCAGACTTTAATCTAATTGTTGTACCTTCAGGAAATACGACAAAATAAGTATGGTTAAATTTGAGAGCATATTATTGCACAGATTGCAGATTCATCATACTTTGACAGATGAATGATCAGATGCTTTCGATCTAAGAAGTGGTTCTTCGGTGGTTGATTTAAGCCTGGTTACATCTCGTTTGAAGAACAGGTCTATAAACCAGTCAACCATTACCCGCAATTTTTTCTCTACGGTGGGAAGGTTCAGGAGATAGTATGAGCGCCAAAACCACCAAGCTGTAAATCCATGAACCTTAAATCCAAGTAAAATACCAACACCATTTCTCCTACCTATCAATGTCATAACCCCTTTTGTCTTGTAATCAAATGCCTTCTTATCATTTCCCTGATCTTTGATTCTAGAGATTAGATTAATTGCCGCAACCTTTCCCTGTCTTATTGCATGTTGAGCTGTTGGTGGACAAGGCTTTCCCGTATTGGGATCGGTAATACATGCACAGTCACCTAGCGCCATAATGGAATCAGTGTATCCAAGAACCTCAAGAAAATTGTTGGTTACTATTCTCCCAGACTTATCGTGCTCGCATGAGAGAGCCGATAGTAAGCTTGGAGGCTTTCCTCCTCCAGCCCAGATAATTGTCTTAGTTGAAATATCGATCCCATTATCTAATCTAACACTATAGGACGTTACATCAATCACACGTGTATTCAACAACACTTCGACTCCATTTTTTCTTATTTTTTGTAATGCAAACTCTGCTAGTTCCTCAGTTACCTCAGGAAGGATCCTTCCACCCGAATTTACAAGAACTATCCTCGTATAAGTTTTTTGTAGATTGTGGTAAAAATGTTTTATCGAATCAAGTACAAAGTCATTTAATTCCCCGACAATTTCAACACCGGAAAACCCTCCTCCAACCACCACAAAAGTCAACAAGCTTTTCCTGAGGGCAAGATCTGCATGTTCAATATCAGCCTGTTCTAACATATTTATTACATGATTGCGTAATACTATCGCATCACCTAGGCTCTTTAGTGTAAATGCTTGTTTAGCTGCCCCATCCATCCCAAAGAAGTTCGTCTCATTTCCTAATGCTATGATTAAGTAATCATATTTCAGGATATGGCTACGCCACTCAATAGGATTTGTTTGCTTTCCGATTTGATGGCTTATAACAACTTGCTTATTGTCCAGATCAATTGATTCTATATTAGCCTCATAAAATTTTGCTCTATTACAAAAGACTCTCAAGGGTGTTACGATATGCCTTGTCTCTATCATTCCTGATGATATCTCAGGTAGCATGGGTGTAAAGAGGAAAAAGTTGTCTCTACTTACGAGTGTTATATCTATTCCTATATCATTCTGAAATGCTTTCTGAAGCTGTCGAAGAACTTCAATTCCTGCAAATCCTCCTCCCAAAATCAAAATGCGAGTTAATCGAATTGGCTTCTCTCCATGAATAAGTTCTAGATGTTTTTGATATGAATCGATCCTGGAAAAGGAAACGTCACATTTTGAACATCTATACCGGCTACCAAACTTTATTGATAAAGTAGATGAAGTAAGTCCTACAGTGATACCAAAAACTAGATGCATAATAACATAACTTGCGATCACTAAAGGGAAGCTGTAATTAGGTGATGTTGTCTCATATTCACTATAGGGTGTTTGCGTCATGGTATCTATCGTACGATTTATCTCTGGTAGCAATATCAAAAAGTAAACAGGTATGAAAAAAACAACTAGGATTACGGAACCCGCGAGTAACCCATAAAGAAAACCATTTGAAATCTTACTTATGTTCAATATTCCAGTTTTGTAGAGAAAAACTCCGATAACAATGCCTATTGAAATAGCAGTTATTGCATGAATTACTATTCCTGCAAAAGCCGCATTAGAAGAGTAAACCCCTATGACATGACCAAATGCTACCCATGTAACATAATAGGGTATGCCCATTCCAACTTCAAAAACAGTTGGAATAAGCATAGATACTGCCCCTAACATTGCCCCTATTACAACGAATAATACCTCGCGTTTAAGAGAAAAATCTACTCTGATTTCTGTTGCTTTTCTCTTGTTCATTATTAATTACTTCTGCAGCTTCACGCTATATGATTACACATGTTAGAGACTTATTAATTAATTTGATAGTCCCCTTCATAGATAAGGTTCATGGTCCTACAGGAACTATACAACCACCATTCATTTTGAAATTAAAGTGTATTATCACACACTGATCGAGTTATTCTAAGAAATGATAGTTAAGACATCGCTATTAATTGAGGTAGGCTTTGGGATTTCTGATGCTAAGATATTATAAATACCAAATTTGAGCTCAAATCCTATACTGGATTACATACTCTAGTGTATAGCATCTCTCTGACCTGGACCGACGTTATTTCTTTCCTGTTTTTAAGATCTGCTATCTTTTATGATGATTTTCATCCGCAGTTATTCATCATAAAGCATTTTACCATAGAAGGTATGAATCCCCAAGTGAAACAAGAGGGTTCGAAACCCAATTCGAGAATAGATTGATGCGATGTGATCTGATTTGCTTACATCGTGATATTTGGATCAGCTAATTAGATATCGTCGATAGAAATGTATTTACTATCTTGCCGATCTCTTCCGGATATTGATCCATTACTGCATGTCCAGCATCTTTGATCTGTACAAGCCAGGCTCCTGGAATCTTTTCTACAATCTTTAAAGAATTAACATGCGGCTGGTAATTATTATCATCGGTTCCAGTTATGGCCAAAGTAGGTCTGGCTGTTTTCGCAAGCTCATCACAAGCACCACTCCAGTTTGGATTGTCCTCCCAATGCTTTCCTACGTTATACTGATTATTCATTGCGTCAGGGGAAAGCCCAGGCTTTGCTTGCTGTAAAGTTGGAATGTTCTCGAGGGATTCAGGCTGCAGTCTTATCCATCCCGATCCTAATGAAGCAGATACAAGGCCTTTCATCTCCTCCTGAGAAATAGAAACATTATTTAGAGATTTGTTTACAATTTCGGATTGCAATTTTAGAAACTCAAGTGGTTTAGGTGTATGATCTTTTCCGCCACATGATGAACCAACAAGTACAAGACTGTTAACCTTATCTGGATACATGATTGCAAGCTGTTGGGCTATATATGATCCAAGAGAATATCCCATAACATCTGCTTTTGGTATTTTCAGAGCATCAAGCAAACCAGCACTATCGTCTGCCAGTTGCTGATAAGTATATGGTTTGGAACCACTTGTTGTATTTCCAAGTCCACGACTATCAAAAGCAATTACTGTATGATTTGAAGAAAGAATCCTTGGAAAGGACGGGTCCCAGGCATCCATACCATCAGATGCGCCATTGAAAAGTAAGATGGGGTCACCTCTACCTAACATCTTGTATGCGATGTCAATATCCCCTACCTGCACTATTTTTGCTGGGATATCTTGTATATTCAGTAAGTCCTCATTCTCCGCTATAGTTTGATTTGTTTGACCATATACAATGTGGGTATTAGTTACTATTGAAGAGGTAATAATCAACACAAACAACAAAATAAATGAAGATATAATATGGTTAGGTTGTGCTTTCTTTGATTTTTTTGTGAGTAACAACTGCTAATTCATTTATACACGATTTCAACTTACTATTAGAGTTTTCTTTAGCGTTTCTAAGACTATGATATAATACCAAATCTGAGCTCAAATCCTATATTGGATTACATATACTATTGTATTACATCCTATCGAATCTACAAGATACCATTCAGTTATTCTCCTGTACTCAAGTATTAAAAATACTCTAAAAGATAGAAATCCATGACGACCCAACTAAAAAATCAGATAATACTCATAAGTTATCACTAACAATTCCTGACCTTCAACAATTTAGACTTACTAAATTTATTATTTGCTACATGCAGGTCGATGTGCTTGTTTCACTGACGTACGAATCCCTTCTTATCCATATAGCTCTCGCGTACCCATTTTTCCAATTCTTTGTCAGATAATTCTGTTCGAGCTTTTAGGACAGATTCTGCATCTTTTCCCACAGGATATCTCACATTTGGACTGGATGTATTGACAACTTTTAGAATCACTTCAGCTACATCTCTTGGGTGAGATGAATCAGCCATAATTGATTGGATGCCTTCAAATAACTTCTGTATTGTGCCTGCGTACGGTGAATTCTCTGGATTGTAATTTTTTGCATTCTTGCTATTATCAATAAAGTTGCTTCTGATACCCCCTGGCTCAATCAAAATGACATTAATATTAAATTGAGCGAGTTCTTGTCTTAATGATTCTGTAAATCCCTCCACAGCAAACTTGCTTGAATGA
>JBAWET010000345.1:0-2398 GCA_049591355.1 Nitrososphaeraceae archaeon | reverse complement strand
GGTACCTATCTATGATATATAAATTTCTGCCTACGGTTATTGACAAAAGTAATAGTGGTTGTGACAAAATATGAGGATTTTATATCAGATTTGTGCAGAACTTGCTAAATATAGCTTCTTAGCTAAAAATTGGCAGTAAATAATATATAAAGTGTATATTAATGCGAAGAATTTTGATGAGTCAAAAAAAAGAATAAAAAAATGGAGGTTTCCGTACTCAGCTTCTAGGGTTGTACTTTACTGTTTTCCTAATGGTTTCTTATGTCCCGACGCATAGGCCTACAGGATTGCTAGTGTTGCAGTTGTCCTTTTCGAACTGATTATCGTTGATGTTCAGTGCCAGTCCATCTGCATTGTTGATATCCAAGGTGTTGCCTAAGACGTTATTGAATTTCATCGTATTCTTTCCGCTTTGTGAGTCAAGGAATATCCCGTTTGCACTTCCGCCAATGCTGTTTGCCCAGACTGTTGATTTGTCAGTGTTGACGAATGTTACACCCGCAAGATTATTGCTTGACATAATGTTTGCGTGCACGTCTACCATGTCGCTAGAGTGTGCTGCTACACCAATGCTGTTTGGACCTATCATGTTTTGTTCAACTACAGTATTTGTTGTTCCTGTCATAAAGACTGCGATCTTGTTTCCATCGAAGGTCACTCGCTTCACACTTGTTCCGTCAGATCCAGTTACCAATATGCCAGCTTGGAAGCTATTTACTGTTCCTGGTCCTACAACTGTAACGAGATCAGAATTTGGTACTACTATTCCAACTTTGGAGCTATCAGGGCCCGGACCGGTTATTGAGTAACCGTTAAGATCGATTCTAGCATTATCTCCACCGACTATGAGACCATCACCAGGACAGTTTAGATTTGCTGTCAGAGTGACATTACCCTTGACAACCTGTCCACATGCTGGACTTGCTAGCTGAGCGTGTGCCATTTGTACTGAAGATTGCATCGATATTCCACTTACTGCTGCCAGTGTCAATATTGTTGCTACCATGTATGACATTGTTGTTCGTTGCATTCATTATACGCCTTGAAAATTAACTATTTATGTGAAACTCTTATTTGTATTGTAACTTAGTAATAGTATAAGTGGTTGTTCTACTATATGTAATCAACTGGTAAATTTTTGCTAACTAACATAGATTTCAATTTAAGAATCCTTAAAGCATACAAATATCTCTTTCCTATCACAATTATTACATGGACAGAACTCATTACATAGCATACATCTAATGTATCCTTATTCAACGTAGATTAAATTTCGTACCAAAAATTCTTTACAATCAGAGAAAAGAAATTTTATTCTATTTGTATTCATAGTTTCTTCTCCATTATATTATTTACTATTAATTTATTGCACTATGTATTTCGTTCCATCATTTTTGAACTTACTACCGGAGAATCATTTGCTTTCTATGATTGTTATGAATAATTGACATTTTGGTTCAAATTTGCTATATTTGTATTTACTGTCACTCTTCATCCTTCCCTCAACAAGAATTATATTCGCTCCCACGTATCTAGCTCCAGTGAGAATTGCCATCGTGGGTGCAGGCGTTGCAGGAAGTTATCTAGGAAACAGATTGCACTCCCGTGGTCACGAGGTAGAAATATTTGAAGCCTCGAAGAGTCAGGATCACTGGCCAGTTTGCGCGTGGGGAGCTTCAAGACATATGTTAGAAAAATTTTCAAGTGAATCTGGTCTGGATTTTAGTAAATATACACTTCATGTGGGACAAAAATTGAGAATGGATCTGCCAGCCGAAAAGAAGGAATACCTAGAGCTAAAAGGTTTGGTAACCTATGACAAAAAACAATGGGAACAAGATTTGTTGAAGGAGCTCAAGGTCCACTATGGACAAAGGTGTTTGCCTGGTTCTCAACTGTTTAATGGTTTTAATTACATCTTAGATTGTACAGGAGTTCACAGATCCCTATTGCCCAAATCAAACGAAAATTTTATTATCCCGGCATACGAGTACTTGATAGAAAATGCCTATGATATAGATGAATTTTATGTCATTGGCTATAAAGGCGCTCGTGGCTATTTTTGGTTTTTCCCGCTTGGAGATGGAATGGCCTATGTTGGAGCAGGTGACATTGACAAAAAATATTATGGGATCTCTGAGTTTTTTAATCAAAATCCGAAAGCAAGAATATTAAAGAAAATAGGACGTCCAATTCGGCTATCCCCGCCAAAAAGGATGCAGCCTTTTTCTCATCATAACATTATAGGAGTTGGAGAGTCAATTGGTTGTGTTTTTCCCCTGTTGGGTGAAGGTATAATTCCTTCCCTAATTTGTAGCGACATCTTCCTTAACAACATTGATACTGCCGCAGGATTTGATTTTAAAGGTTACCGAGACCAGGTATTGAAAAGATTTGG
>JBAWET010000344.1:0-2180 GCA_049591355.1 Nitrososphaeraceae archaeon | reverse complement strand
CGAAGCGCCATTAATAACTTCCATTTTCTTCTCCGTTATGTCACGTAATTGACTCATAGTCGTTTTATTAATTCTTACTACATCCTTATCATAACTCCCCGCAATGAATAAGCATGGGGATACTATCTGTTCCAACACTTGTTGATCGATCAAATCTGTCCGTCCACCACGTGAAACGATTGCTTCAACATTATATTTGGTTGCAGCCATAAGTGCGGCTGCAGCTCCCGCACTTGATCCAAAATAACCTAACTTGAATTTACCTAGACCAGAGTAATTATTAATCCACTCCGAGGCTCCAATAAGTCTTTTTGCAAGCAAACTTATGTTAAATTTATTTAATGTCAGGCCCGGTATTTTACACATGAGATTCATAGCCCTTACGTCACTTTCTTGCTCCTCTTCACTTAAGAGGTCAAAGAGGAGAGTACCAACATTATTATCATTTAAGATTCTTGAGATTAGTTGGTTTCTTAGACTACTTTTATCACTTCCACTACCATGAGCGAAGACGACTAAACCAATTGGAGCGTCTGGGATAACCAGATTTCCATTGACTTGTGTTTTTGAAATTGAATTACCTATTTCCATTACAACTGTCTTTTGGATCATGATCTTTTCTTCCTGGGTTTAGTAAGGATATGGGCTAATCGCAACTCATCACTCTAAAATTGAGAATTTTTTCATATTTTAATTTTTTCTACTTTCATGATCTTTCATGTTGCTTGGCCGCGTCGGGATGTTCATTCGTGGAATATCAGTCAACTTCGCTTTACTTATTTCAAAGTATCAAATATGGAATTAGATATTGGTGCTTAGGATAACGTAATTGTGACCATGGAATTCTGAAATGCCATATACTATGCTGAAATTCGACAGGTGTTGTTGGAAATATGTTGTTGCTCCTAACACATCTAGAGGTGCGGAAAGGACTACACTAATTACAAAGCAAGCAAATATCTGCGGTCTCCAGTTAATCCTATTGTCAAAAAGGAAGTTCATCTATTAAAAGAGACGAATAATCTTATTCAATCGATGGTGTTGACGAAATATTTAGGGTATATTAACAGATCCAAATTTTACATGATGTTATGTAACATTTTACAGAAAACCCTCAATAATGATATAAATATTAGAACATCTAAAGTATATTGAATTGTCAGTACGGAAGAGTCCATCTTGGGTTCGAGCAGTGCAAATTGGGCTAGGGGCGTTGGTAATCATATTATCAATTTCAATTTTGAGTCAGCCAGCAATTGCAACAGTTTCTCTAGTAGTGATAGCAGCAGCAATTCTACTGATAGTGGGGATAGAGAGAATTATTTATGGAGTCTTTATTCGTCATAGATCCCGACTGCCGACCATAGGGTTCGGAATACTTGTAATTATATTGGCGGGTATTGCTATCGCATTCCCTGAATGGACTACGGTATTCTTGATATATTTGATAGCATTTGCATTACTATTTGATGGTATCTCAAGGATTGCACACGGTGTAGGGGACAAGGAAAGCCGTGGTTGGTCTAGAGGATTTAGCATCGGTGTAGGTATATTGGAGATTATACTATCAATAATGATACTCGTATCTCCTGTGATTGGTGCTGCTCTTGTAGGCATTCTCATAGGTATAGCATTGCTAATTGTTGGAATCCAGGTTGTTGTGGCGGGAGTCTCCGGAAGAAGAACCGCCATATTAGGTAAAGCAGACTTACCTTAATGAGAGAACTGGATAGCAAGGATTAACCTAATCGTAACTAACTACCACATTCATAATATCCGCACCACAGGCCAATTTCATGACTGACTTGATTATTAGAATCGCTACCAAAAGTTAAGCTATCTTTCTTCAAACGGAAGGGGCACGACGTCCTACATGCCTCTAAAATATCCCGTTGGATTTTAATACCAACTTATAATAAAGAATCCGTTAGTATCAGTCTAAAAATAAGAAACTTCTATTTGACCCATAACTCACTAATGTTGTATGGTCGTAAATGCCTACGCTGTTACCGTTGTCAGTTTTACTTACTTTTGAGATATTGCAAATGTTGTGTTTACGCGTAAGGAGCCTAATATTGCAAGAATGGTGTAGTTTCCTGCACTCACTTGTTTTCCTTTATCATCGAGCTGATCCCAAATGGCATTGGCTGAAGCACCTGAGTCCACAGCGAGTATAGAAG
>JBAWET010000343.1:0-1687 GCA_049591355.1 Nitrososphaeraceae archaeon | reverse complement strand
GGTCATGACTGCTCTCATAACTAGTAACGAGGCTAATATCCATGACGAATTCTCATAGGATATAGCGATAGAATATAGCGAGTTCATGGATAATATCTGGAATTGCTGGAAGTATCATGGTCTCAGCAGACGTGGCTACCTTATCAAAAGGAAAAGAAATGCTAAGAATCAGGAACAACTGAACAATTCACGAAATCAAGATTCCTTCCGAGCAGTTAGAAGTACGGCAGAAGATTGTAAATTCTAATGTCTCTCAAAGTTCTATATTTTAGATCTTCTATATCAAAAATTCCTTCTGCCAGCCTGCGAAAAAATCTTGGCATGCCATTTTCTGTTACCATCCCTCGAGGACTGAGAAGTGCACAATCCTGACACAACATTTTTCCTACAGGAATGAGGTCGTCTTCATTTCCTCCAGTTCCGTGGAGTAGAAGTAATACAAATAATTTGTTTCTATTTTTTTTCGGTCCGGTAGCAGAAGCTGGAATGAATCGATGTATAAAGCCCAGTTTAGTGTTATCAATTCTCTTACTTATTCCGGTATCGTTAGGCAGTGACACAACCGCCTCCTAAAGGATTACTTGACAATTTCCTTTTTCTGTCCTGGCAAGCGTAAAGGTGGGAGTGTTTTCTCCAGATCCTTGCGAACTGGTTCGAGCCACTTGGGTAACATCAGATGTGTCCCTAGTTCCTGTGGTTTTTCATCGATTGTAAACCCTGGAGGATTCGTGGCGATCTCAAAGAGTACACCACCGGGTTCTCGAAAATAGACCGAGTGGAAGTATACTCTATCGATTACGGGGGTAGCGTTTAATCCTGCCTGAACTATTTTGGAGCGTAAACATATTTGTTGCTCATCGGTAGGCGTACGCCAGGCTATGTGATGTACAGTACCGACACCGACATATCCTCTAGAGGTATATGGTAGACAAAGGACATCTACAATATTTGCTCCCTCACTCTCTTCATCGTTATTTTGCTTTTTTGGGAGTTGAAAGCGACACCGGCTACCCTCTTCCCTTATCAGATTAAATCCTAAGATATCTGTTAGAACAGATGCCGTATACTCGTATCCGTCTACTGATAGAGTGGCCGAGTAAAATCCACGAATAGCATATTCTCCTGGAGTGGGTCCTTGGTTCCATACATTTTCGTATCTATACTTGGCAGATTCATGAGCAATCAGCTCTAATTCTAGTCCGTCTGGATCATATACTGTTAAAACAGTTTCGGCATTAAACCGCTTTGTCGGCCCTTTAAAAGGAATGTTTTTAGCCTTGAGTTTGCTTGTCCAATAAACGATGGAGTTTTCTGGAATTAAAAACGATGTAGTTACAACTTGTCCTGTACCCCTGTAGCCCTTTGGTGCAGATGACCATGGGAAGAAGGTCAAGATGGTTCCAGGGCGTCCCAATTCGTCGCCAAAATAAATATGGTAAGTGCCAGGGTCATCAAAATTTACCGTCAGCTTTACCAATCTAAGTCCCAACACTGAAGTATAGAAGTCAACATTTCTCTGCGGGTCGCTTGCTATGGCTGTTATATGATGAATTCCGTAAATATCATTGCTTCCGTCACGCTTTTTGTTAGGAGCCACTAAACTACATCATCTCATCTGTTAGGGCCTGAACCACATTATTTATAAAGAAATTAGTTGATGATTTTGAAATACCCATACAATACTCAA
>JBAWET010000342.1:0-2515 GCA_049591355.1 Nitrososphaeraceae archaeon | reverse complement strand
TCGTTTGCGTTTTAATCATAACTATTTCCATTCTCGTTCCAAAACTGATAACACCAGTTACTGGACAGACACCTGCAGAACAATTGACAAAATTATTGCACGAAGGCAATTTTCTTTATACCCAGAAGAAATATGATCAAGCCTTGAAATCATTCAAGAGGGTATTATCTGTGGACTCTAATAATACATTTGCAATGGATCGAGTAGGACTAATACTCTACAATCTTGGGAAAGAAAATGAGGCAATAAAATATTTCGATAAATCCTTAGCAATTGATCCAAACAATACCGCTACCTTGAACAGCAAAGGTTTAGCCCTTGGTATCTTGGGTAACCACACAGCCGCCATAGATTTGTTTGATAAGGCATTATCGATTGATCCTAATAGCTTGGACGCTTATGTCAATAAAGGTACTGCTCTTGGCGTTCTTGGAAAATATAGTGACTCACTAAGGATTGTTGACAAGGCACTAGCACTAGATCCCAATAACACCGCAGCTCTGACGGTCAAGGCCCTAACATTATACAGTGCAGGGAATGCAACTGAAGCGAAAGGATATTTAGACAAAGTTTTAGAGATCGAACCGAACAACTTTTTTGTTTTCAGTTTAAGAATGAAAATTGACAACTCTACAAAAGAATGATGAAGAAACAAAGACCCCTACTGAAAACTTGAATATAGTGAATGTGTTATCACTAACAAGAAACTCTTCGCATATTTGTCTTCTTTGGAAAAGATTTCAATCATAAAATCAGAGATGAGGTAGTATTTCTCTAACACTGAAATCCTTTATGTCTACGTCATCGGCATTATCCCATCTAAATGCAGCCAATGGCCCGCCCCAAGATATAATCTGGTCTGGTCGTCCACCACACGCCTGTCCATCATTACCCCAACCGCCATCATCAATGTAATCGTAGACCTTTTGCCAGTTTCCATCATTGGATTTGTCTAACCATATTTCCAACTTGACCGCGAGGTGTCCGTTCTTTTCAACATTGTACATAGCAGTCTTAAATCCGATCCATTTTCCATTCATTGAACCCATTGACTGCTTGTATGGTGAAAAGACGTAGCTGACAAACCATTGCTCTTTGGCAAATCTAGTCTTTCCTGAATAATACAGCTGTCCTTTGTATGCAGTGCCTTCACATTCTTTCCCATTGGTATGAATTCCACCTCTGGCATACCACGCAAAATTATCATAGTTGACACCCTTGTTAAACTTAACATAACCCGTGATCTCTACATTTCTCCAATCGTTGGGTGATTCCATGTAGCCTTTCTTTTCCAGCTCTTTTTCATCGTAGGTAGTAATCTTTTCTGGATGATTACCTGTTGATGGCCACACACCCATCCTTATCTTTCCATCGGTGACCTTGAAAGAACCATCTGAATTCTTAGACAGTGAAACCTGTGGCCTAAATTGAGGATCTTTCTCGGGATGATCTGAGCGGATGTACCACTGTTCTCCATCTGGCTTTGAGGGATAGAGCATTTTAATTCCAAATTTATCTGTTTTTTCTTCATTAGATGGATTTGTATCTCCACGATTGTCAGAAATAGGCGGAGATGAACCGTCGGTATCAGGTGTACTATTAATTTCACACATTTCATCAGCAAGTCCATTTCCATCATTATCTATCAAATCTCCGCAGATTTCTTGTTCTGGAATTACCGTATTTTGATTATTGTTAACAGGTAGACAGTTTTCATCCACCAAGCCGTTACCGTCGTTATCCTCAGAATCTCCACAGATTTCCTGTTCGGGAATTGCAGCTATATTTTTATTATTGTCACTAATATTATTCATAGATGGGCACGCTTCGTCTACCAAACCATTTCCGTTGTTATCTTGTTCGTCATTACATATCTCTTGTTCTGGTAACTGCTCGTTTACCGAATTTTCAGCTTTAGGTAATGAACTAGTGGTGGTACTAATTTCACCTCTGGAGATACCTTCTACGAGCTTTGTTATACTTTCAGAACCAGAGCCACAATTCTCATCGACTAGCCCATTTCTATCGTTATCCGTACCGTCGTTGCAGATCTCATTGTCTATGATATTAGGAAGTGATTGAGAGGTAGTAAAAGGATCTACAAATGAAGGTACAGAAACCGCAAGTACGGGATTATTTGCATGACATAATAATACTGATAAAATGCTAAGCGTAACAATTATCGCAAGTAAAGAATGAACTGACATTCACACAACTGAAAGTAATTTTCAAGCATTTATGAGAGAGCGTGATTTTTACTTGGACTAAGCTTCTAGGGAATCAATCCTAACCCCGTACTTTCTTTAATCACTGTAACCTTGTATAGTAATATGTGACAATTCATTCGTAATAAAATATTCCTCACCACATGATCCCCGTATCTTGTCATTTTAAGTCCGATTTGTTATTAAACTCTTTATAAGGAATACTTTATTTGTTATTAACATATCTATATATAATTGATAACATGTGTATGACGTGCATAATACAATGAACTACTCTCTTCCTTTTTTCC
>JBAWET010000341.1:0-2351 GCA_049591355.1 Nitrososphaeraceae archaeon | reverse complement strand
ATTCTATCCCTAGCCAAACGTAAATGTATATGCCTGAAAACCCTTACCTCTTGCGTCAATGATAATGTAATGATTTCCATAATCAGCATGATCTGCTATATTGTATAGTCTCTGTCCGTCTATATTAAAAAGTCCATTTTCATTTAGATCAGAGCCACCAATTGAGTTTGGGTTGCGTTGAGACCCAGACTTGATCCCATCTTCTGAAACTGTGGCATTTCCCGTTCCCCCGGCTACTAAATTGACTGATTTTGCTGAGTACACCAGTACAATCCTCCCAGAATCTCCTGCAAGTTCCAAATTATCTGGATTGTTTTTCCACAAACCCTGCAAGTATACTACGTTTGGTTGAAGGTCCGAAGAAGGTATTGAATAATTCACTACCTGTCCTTGAACAAATCCTTGAGGACTTCCCAGAGGGGCTCTCGCAAACTGGTATCCAAAGTACAGCTCTGGTGAATTGACCTTGCTAAAGTCTACATTTTGAATGCCGGAAGAGTTAGTGATGGTGGTAGAATTGAAATTGAAACCCCGAATGCCCTGCTGAACTGCCCTCTCTGCCAGCAGTGTCTGGATTATTTTCTCCGTTTCAGCATATCCACCTTCACCTATGTGGTCGTATCTTATGAATCCCTCACTATCAATGAGATATTTCCTTGGCCAGTATTGATTTGCATATGCGTCCCAGGTTCCCTTATCATTATCCTGAAGGACCGGATATTTTATGCCAAATTTCTTTACCCCTGCTTTAACGTTGTCTATATTCTTTTCAAATTCAAATTCTGGAGTATGTACTCCAACTATTACCAATCCCTTGTCCGCGTACTTTGCATTCCAGTCTACAAGGTATGGAAGCGTTCTGATACAATTAATGCAGCTATATGTCCAAAAATCAACCAGCACAACTTTACCCTTCAAGTCAGCCAGCTTTATCGGGTTGGTGTTTATGTACCCAGATATGCCTGCAAATTCAGGAGCTTTTCTGAACTGCGATTTGTCTACTGTATATTGTGTCTTTAATATCTTGCCAGTTGCGCTGTCTACAGAAACTGAAGATAAGAAACCTCCTGCCGATTTTTGCGCTGAAGAGGATTTATTGAGTTCTGGACTGTTAAAATAAATCGCAAAGCCAGCTATCAGGCTTACGACAGCTATTCCCGTGAGAAGGGCACTGATGTTATCGCGATTCATACCTTATTCAGCTAAATTCCTCTCTCCAAGTTGATTATTTGGTTGGCAAGTGGGAAGTTTCCCAGGAGGCTCAAGTTGTTCGTAAATACAAGTATCCCCAGGACTATCAGCATGCCTCCCATTACAAGGTTAAAGTACTTTAGATGCTTCACCATCCTTCTTATTATTCCAGTTGCCTGTGAGAAGAACGCTCCTGTTATGAGGAATGGTATTCCCAATCCTAGCGAATATGCCAATAATGAATTGTATGCGGCTCCAGGTGCAGTTGCAGCCAGCGTCAGGGTGCTTCCAAGTATTGGTCCTACACAGGGTGTCCAACCTGCGGCGAAGGCAGCACCAAATACGAATGAGGTAATATAGCTGGTCTTAAATTTTGGAAGTGAAGTCATTCTCTTCTCGAAATTAAGTTTTCTCAGTCTAGTGGATAGTATCAGGTAGGAACCAAAGGCAATGATCACGATGCCACCCACAGTGGCAAGTGTACTTTGGAATCCTATACCGGCTGTCACAAGGATGCTATTCAAGACCACGCCTAATACCGCAAAAACTAATGAAAATCCAAGAACAAAATAGACAGTGTTCAAAAAGATATTCAATCTAGTTGCTTTCTTAATACTGACTGCCCGGCCTGTAGCACCAGCATTATTATTCTGGAGTTCATTTAATGTTGTACCAGAAAGATAAGAAATGAAAGCGGGTAAAATGGGTAGAATGCAGGGCGAGAAGAATGAACCTGCTCCTGCAAGCGCAGATACCAGCACATTTACTTCTACCACAATTATTATTTTCCTTCCTAAATGCATTAATAGTTTTATCCAAATTACCTCCAGATTAATTCAATATTTACAGACGTGCACGAGAAAGATGGGGAGTATTTTGGCTAGATGTCACTCGTTATTCAGTGGTGGTAGAGCGCAAATGGTTAACAATTGCAACGCCAAACGTAAATTTGAATTATTCAGAATCTGCGATTAAAAACATCCGATACAGTAAAGCGACGTCGTGCTGATTTGGGATAGTATCTAGGCCATTCTGCCTACGATCCCAAGGGAGTGTTGAACAAAAATAATGGATTTCCGTCTTATGCCTTACTTTTTGATAGGTGATTGCTGTAGTTGATCAAGGTCTTGTTTCACTTGTATCGGTGAATCCCCGTATTC
>JBAWET010000340.1:0-2282 GCA_049591355.1 Nitrososphaeraceae archaeon | reverse complement strand
AATATCATTAAGGTAGGTCATGTGGAGACAGAACAATACCCAACCAGTTGAATTACCTCATCCAACTCGAATAGAAGATTGGGGATGGTCAGCAACTGTTTCCTGTTCAGAACAAAGAATCTCAGATGAGATACAGTTTCTGAATCTGGACAGGATTTCTATCAAATGATGAATAAAGGTAGTAGAATAGTTTTGTGAACGACGTCCATGAGTATTCTATCATTAGAACGCCTGTGAATTGGTTGCAGCTTCGTAACTTCGGCTGGATAGTCCGGATAAAAAATGCGGTAGGCAACAGCATTGTAAATTAATTTTAGCAAGGTAGTCTTCTCGTTCTAATTTTATTAGCAACTCCATTTACAATATTTGTCAGGACGTGTCTTTGACAGTGCGGATCGTTTTCTCGCTCCTTGCACAACAGGGTGATATTTTGGTGTATAGACATTTTTTCTATAGAACCTGTCTCTATTTTGGCCACAACGCTGCACATCTGTTCTGCAGAATATTGCGTCACATAATCCCCCCAGGCAATTTCGTTCCTATTCCGTTTGTCAAGTAACTGCCTAGACGGTCCTAGTTCTTTACTCCATTTATGAATCGAGTATTTCTTGTAACCTATTCCTCTTGGCCATTTCCTCATTATCAACATCCGAAATCCATCCGACTCCAGGTCTACAGGGTCGTAAACAGATTTAGTTTTTATCAAGATGGTTTTCCTTCAGACTTCAACACGTTTGACATTTTACTCTAACTCTTTTATCTTTAGGACCATGGAAGCTGGGAGCCCCAATTATTTCACCAGTTTTGATATTCTTTTGAGTATAGTACCCTTCATTCATTTTCATAATTTTCACTTATCATCATCGCACCACATAACTAATTTATCCTCGATGTTTTTCGTTTCTTGATTAATGCTATCATGTGCTATCAAATGAACAAAGTCATTTGCACTAAGAGGAGAATTATTTAAAACAACAATGGGCTTTATTCCTGCATTATTTGATGCCTCCACACCCAACGGAGAATTCTCAACGACTAACGCTTCTGATGGATTCAAATTCGCTCGCTGAAGGAATAGCTTGAAACTTTCTGGATCGGGTTTTCCATGCATTATATCGTCTCCTGTAAGAACAATCTCAAAGATATTCTTCTGAAAGCATTGGTTCATGATTGAAATCACGTCTTGTTTAGCTGAACCGCTGACAATCCCCTTTATACAACATAACTCTTGCAAAATTTCATTTACCTTGTCATAGGGCCTGATATTCATTACTGATCTAAAAAGTTCATCTTTCCTTCTGATGACAACCTGTGTCTTTGAAAGATCAGTATAATTATATTTTTTGAAAATTTCCTCTACCAGATCTATCCCCCGCATACCTTCAAGTAAATAGATTGACCTTTCGTCCACTTGCAAAGAAGCAATTTCTTCCAATGCAGTTTTCCATGCATTGTAATGTGAAGTCATCGAATCTACCAAAACACCATCCAGATCAAATATTACACCTTTCATGTTAATGTCAGTGCTTCAAGTTATTTATTGATTCAGTGTGAGAATGTCAACTAAACAGGACGACTACTATATCAACTATCTTAAGCGTCAAACTATCAAAGCAAGATAAGTAGTACTGTACATGTTGATTCTTGGAAATTTTTTGTACAATCATCAAACCCAGACGGAGGCCAACCTTAAGATCCTGTTTATATCATATCTTCGTTCATTCCGTTATGGCACACCTTGGTATCATTGCCGCAATCGCTTCGGTCAAGGCGACTCAATGAATCATCATCATTCCATGTCTGTTGAAAGCGGTTGTCATGTATTACTATAAATGATAACCTAATTAAGTTTAAAGTTATTGATACCTGCCTGATTTCTTGTCCAATTTTGTTGTTGTTCTTCTTTCTTTCATAATTATAATAGTGCATAAAATTATGAAAACAATTTGAAAGAGTTCTATCACTATGTCTAATGGACTTACTGGGTATCCACTTCCTGGTACTGCAATGAGGTACATTATAATCAGGATAACTGTTCCACCTATACCCAAATAATACCAAAAAATATTCCACTTCCTAATGACGGGTATAACCCAGAACACCTGGGCTAGACCTGAAACTATAAAGAATATCATAACGTCTAATGACAATTGCGTAAAAAACATCGGAACAATTGCGAGATGAAGTATCCCTGCGATAAACGTGCACGCGGCGGCTGCATAAAATATTGCTTTATTAGTCAAGAGTCGCTCTTAACTCCATCTTACACCGCAAGATATAGG
>JBAWET010000339.1:0-6606 GCA_049591355.1 Nitrososphaeraceae archaeon | reverse complement strand
CACCTGGACAATTAATGGTAAAATAATAATAAAGGCTGAAGCACACAAAAATTCATAGATTGCTTCTCATATTCCATCATGTATATGTTATAGACAAAATAAATGCTCGAATCCAAATGTTTGATACAAGGGGAATTATTTGTCTAGTTGGGGAGGCTTCGATAACAGCTCTCAACAATTAAATAAACCTGAAGATATTGCTGTAAATAATAAGGGGAGAATTTATGTTACGGTTATGAGAAACTCCAGAATTCTAATATTAGGCGTAGTAGGCTGATTCACAAACTTACAAAATTAATTGTTATTCTTGGATGGGTGGACATAAGATAGCGTATGTCAAAAGGTTTTGCTTCGAAAGTATTGAGAATTGTTAATAGCCGCTTTCACTTATTCTTCGTATGCGTAGACTAGTTTTCAAAAACATTGAAGAGTTTTACGCTTGCATAGAAAAACAAATGGATTCCAGTAATCCCTCTAACCTAGATGATCAGAAAGTAGTTCAAATTTGTGATGATGCTATAGGACGAATTAATGCACGGCGTAGAATGCTTAAGAAATATCTAAGTGAACACACACAAGAGAAATCAGCCATGCTCCCGCCGATATTGAAAAATCTGTTAGAGGAAAATTGTGTAACCAAAATCATACAATTGTTTGAAGATAGAACATTAGATGAATGTGATTTGGCATATTACTCACTGAGTAGTACGGAGCATTTCGTATGGGCGTGGACATTACTTATTATGTCATGGACGCTTAGAAATTTGAAAGGTAAAGTGGAAGCAGGCAGTTGCTATAATCCGACTCACAAACGAGGAGACAGAGATATGTTGTGTCCACAAGGGAGTAAATTTCACTTAGATTTCTACAATGAATGTCTTCAATCATTTGAGAATATAATTGAGGCTGCTAAACTCAATCCCCCAGAATTGGTGGATTAGGTTAGCGTTTGAATGTATACAGCTAAGTAGATGAATGTATACAGGTGCAACTCTATAATATTATGTCGAGTAAAATAAACTTAAGATGTCCATAAATAAAAAGCCGGGGATTCCAAGATTAACATTACTTCACTCTCTCGCCTGCTAACTATAATTACGTAGGAAGGATGCGATTAGGTCTAGTTCAAGAATCCCGGACATACAAGTAGAATTAGTCCAATTTGTACTCGACTGATATCATCTATAAAATTCACTATCAATTATAAAGCCGCCTACTTCAGGAGGTCCTCCCTCTTTTTTAGTAACGACTTTGACTTGTAGTTTGTCATCGTCTGGAATTTCTATTATAACTCCATGAGTCTCATATGACCACATAAGAAAATCATAGGTTTCGTCTGGACGCAATGCAGATATTCCTTTTTTTCCCTTATGCAATAGACCTGGATAATTGAGTACACGTAACGCCTCAAGATAGGGTAGAGATTTAATCAATTTATGAGTCTCATATACCTGCGACATGGTCATGCTTTTTTCTTATCCTTTGTATGTACCTAGTTTTCTGCTTATTATCCTTGTGCGAAATATTCTTCTAAAGTTTCCTTGTCGGGAAACATTCAGCTTTTATTTGAAATATTGCCTCTATTCTGGTTATTCGGACAATCCTTTACCTCAGTCTTTTGCTATGCCAGAATTCTTCATGTTCATTTCTCTCCTCTTCCAAACAGTATTTTAAATTGCAGAAATGGCATTTCAAGCCTGGCTTTGGAGATAATTGTCTTTTTACTTTAATTGTTTTATCAACAGTGGTGTATAAACTAACGTCAGCCTCATCTTCTTCGTTGTCAAGTATCTTGAACTCTTTTTCTTTAGACACTTCTAAGTCAAGTAAAATAACATATTTATTCGCCAAGTAGTAAATGACCCATTGGGACAGGGTATAATGCCAATCGATTTCATAACCGATTTTATAAGGACATATATCGATCATCTTCGTCAGCACGTCAGGATTGTTTGATGTCTTCACAACGACAGTGGAATTGAACTTTATGGCAAACTCTGAAAGAATGTCGTCGCTCCATAGTTCCATCCGTTGTTCGGTCATTACCGCATCATTTGTCCCAAAATAATAAAAAAAAGAATGAAAACGGAAAGACCAAGGACAATACCAAATTATGATAGCACTCCATACTATTTAGACAGAAATTTGATAAAAAATACATGCTGACTAACCAATTTATATCATGCTGACCGGGTAATAACATGGGATGTTCTTGTCCGTCTTGTCCTCACGAATATGTCACAGAATGTGAGTCTGCATCCTTATTGAGTATCCCCGAAATACAAAAGGTAATTCTAGTAATAGTGAAAACTCTTAAACCACGTCTAGATTAACTGAAGAAAGGAGTTGATATAAAATGACTACTATAGCTAATCAAGATCAACGGCAGGATCAGAGCGGGGGCCAAATGCAGGATCTTACATTATCAAATTTAGTATCAAACTTTCCTTTCAAAGAGATACGTCCCAAACAACTCGAAGTGTTGCAGCAGATTGCCGACGCCATCAATGCGCGATACAAATACATAGTACTAGAAGCTCCGACTGGTTTTGGTAAAAGTCCCGTCGCTATCGCAGTAGGTAGAACATTAGGCACAAGTTACATCTGTAGCGCCACGAAGGACTTGCAAACGCAGTACACCAACGACTTTCCATACTTGAGGGCTATCAAGGGAATGGGAAATTATGATTGCCTAGTAAAGGAGGATTTTGTCTTGGAGAAAACATATCAATGCGCTCAATGTAAAACAACAACTGACAACTACAGAGAATGTAGGCATAGAAACGTAGTTTACGGACCATGTAGGGATGGACAACCAGGGTTTGTGCATGTTGCGAAAGACTGTGATGTTTGTTCAGGTAAGGACGGCTTTCATGATGGCTGTAGATACAGGACTTATTTAGAAGATTATGAAGTAGCGTATCCTAATACCGATAAAGAAGAAGTATCCATGAGTTTCTCACGGGAGGCAGAATATCGAGTACATTCTACATTGAGAGATGGACAAGAGGGTTGGATGCACCTAGCCAATATTTTCCAACAAGAAGCCCTTGAAAAAAGATCTCAATTCACTCCTTGTCCATATTATGATCAACTTAACAAAGGAAGGCTCGCAAGTCATACGATATTCAATTATGCTAACTTTTTGATCTTCATTAAAGCGAAGAAAATAGGGGCTAGAAAACTGCTCGTGCTCGACGAAGGTCATCAGATCGAGAATCAGTTAATTGAGGATGTAGGGATCTCTGTAACAAAAAAGATTTTGCAAAAATACATAGCAACCGATCTGCTAGAATATACGAAATTCACTTATGATGATAACATTGAGACGACATGGCTTAAACTGTTAGCAAGTCTGTATAATCAAATAGACAAGGCTATTGCAGATATAGAAACTAGCGAGATAAAGATAGATGCTAAACAATATTTGCAAAGACTTGAAGATACAATAGATGCAATCACAGAAGATCACAAAAACTGGATCGTATCTGAGATAATATATGATGACGAGGATGATAACAGCAATAAAATAAACGTAAATAAAAACAGAAAGGTCACAAAAGTCACGTTCAAACCTCTTAACGTTGCGCCTTACTGCAAAAAGTTGTTTGAGCAGTGTGATACCACTCTTATAATGAGTGCGACTATCCTGGACTTTGATACGTTCTGTAGCAACGTTGGACTAGATCCAAGTCAAGTCAAGTTTATAGAATTAGGTTCAGACTTTCCAGTAGAGAATAGACCAATCCATCAATTAAATACTGCTTACCTGAATTACAACAGTTTGCATGTAGAAAGTGTACAACGTAGTATTGCTGATGCTATCGATAAAATAATGGACTTGCATTCCAATGACAAAGGTATCATCCATACTACTTCGTATGCTCAGGTTCGATTTATCGAAAGACTTCTAAGTAGAGAGAATAAGAGAAGGCTGATAAGTACAGATCCCGAGATACCTCGAGATGAGATAATCGCAAAGCATTGGGACTCTACAACTTCAACTAGAACTGGAAATGAGAAATCAAAATCGGTCCTAATCTCTCCTTCATTACATACCGGACTTGACTTGAAGGACGACCAGTCAAGATTCCAAATAGTCGTAAAAATACCATACCCTAGTAGGGCTGATAGATGGATAGAGACAAAACGAAAGTTAGACGGCGGCAAATGGTATAACTGGCAGACTGCGTTAAGACTCGTACAATGTTGCGGACGATCAATTAGGTCTAAGGATGATTGGGCAAAAACTTACATCCTAGACTCGGCATTTAGCCGATTCATAAGAGAGAATAAGTTGCCTGCGTGGTTCAGAGAAGGTATCATCTGATCTCGACAAGTCCGGACTTTAGAAGTATAGAAAGTTGAATAGGTGCAGATGAGAAATGCTTCCTGACAAACTATAGTAATTGTATCTATGATCTTGATTCCCTGATAAACAAATCCGCATAAATTGACGTCATCAGGTTTTCAATATCGGGCCTAAAAAAATTACTTTTACATATAAATTTGGATCGATCCAAGATATAATGAAACATTGGGTTAAGTAGTTTACTTATCTTGCTCATGTCTTTAGGTTAAAGATTTTGAACATAAACTTAGACAAACCGCAAATCAGACCTAACATTCTTTCAAAAATCTTTCGTTCTCTTTATTAATTTAGTTTGTGAAAAAGCCATTACTAATGTCAGGGAACACTGCTTCTAAAACCCAACGAACTGATCTGAATACATAGGCGTCTGAGGCTCCATTTTCTAGCCGAGCTAATTTTTCAGACTCTACTTTAGTTAGTATAATCTTCTATCCTGCCTAATTGATATCTCTATGCATCAATCGTATATTTTGACCTGAGACGATGAAACAAACATGAAACAAAACCTGAGATAAACCCTTGCTATTATCAACTAACTGTCAAATAGCCTGAGTGAACAAAGTTAGAAGTGACAGGCAGTCCGTTTAGTTGGGAAAATAGCTAACTCCGTGAAGGTACTCTATTTTGTTTGAATGATTATATAGGTTCTCTTCTGTTGGCAATTTTCGGAGTATTTACCATAAATGTTTAAGTTGATAGCACGTTACTTACATTAATCTAAGGTTATCCCGTTGACTGAACCTATATTGACACAGAGATATCTCATTCTAACATGTGTTATCGATTTATTATTTGCATCTATTTTCTTAACTCTGCTATTGAATGGAAGCGATACTTTAGCCCTACAATACGTCAATTATACCTCGTATAAATATAAAATTCGATTTCAGTATCCTACCGACTGGGTTCAAAGCGAGAAGTTATCAAGTCATGATAAGGGTGCTGATGTTAGTGTAAGCAAATTCAGTAAAGAAAATACTAGCAATGGATCCTTATTCTGGATAGTGTTGGGAAATGACACTACAATAGGATCAGACTTGCAAGCAGGTCTACAGCACGTCATGAAGATGCTTAACGATAGTAACGCCCTAAACAAATATGAAATTATACAGCCACCATCTTTTACTACAATAGACGGACAGATGACTGGCACCTTCATCTCATATTCAAGGCACAGATTTGGAGACGCTGAACTGGAAACTGTCGAGCAATTCTGGTTGACTTATGTGGGATCTTTAGATTATTATTTGATGTCCTTCATAGCTCCCATTCAATCATTTAGTAATTCAGATAATGCGATGATTCGAAATCATTTAGTTAATTCAATAAAGCTTCTCGATGCGACTGATATGGCCAAGTCTGAATTTCCATAGCTTTTCAGGGGTTGGAACCTCTTTATTATGTATACATTTGACTATGCAATCTTTCGGCCCTGTGACTATGTACATCTGTACATCTCACAATTCCTTGTATGACATTCCGCTTGTACATAGCCAGGCCATCAATTGATTTGGGCCATTAGTTCTAAAATCCATATTTATGAAATGAATCTTAGGTTTCATGCTTACAACTGTACCTTCTTTTGCGCCATAAATTAGCTATTAGTTAGTTTAAATTTATTAGAGTGCTACCACTTTGTAATACATTTAATATTGAATAGATCAAACAATACATTATGGAAAATCTTCAACATAATCAATTTGAAAAAATCTTATCATCACAAGAAAAAGCTTTGGTTATGTTCTATGCTGACTGGTGTCCTTTTTGCCGGAAGTTCAAACCCATTTTTGAAACTTCCGCAAATTCTCCTGCTAATACCCAGCGCAAATTCTATGAGTCCAATATTGATGACGACGATAACCCACTATGGGAAAGATTCTCAATAAATGCCGTTCCTACCATTATTGCATTTGAAAAAGGGGAAATTATCTCAAGAAGGGATGCCAAAATGGGCATAGGCCTGGTCAAATCAGACCTTGATTCTATAATGAAAGAGACAAATATTGAGTGACTTGACAGCAACTGTCCTGGTGTATAGATGTTAACATTAGCAATAACGGAACAAGATTAACAGAAATGTTCTTCGGTAGAGTCAGCGAAAGTAATATGGATTATTTTACCATTGCCAAATTAAATATAAAATTTAGCGTTTAGTACGTTCTAATTTCTTTCTAGGTTTTCTATCCGTATCTTCCTCTAAATAGGTCATAAGTGGCAAATTGACAGTAGGATCC
>JBAWET010000338.1:0-1787 GCA_049591355.1 Nitrososphaeraceae archaeon | reverse complement strand
AAGATCACTGATTGGATACACAATAGAAAATACAATGAACTGCTTCAACTCAGGCCAGGAGGACGGAACAATGGAATGAATCCATCAGGATAGTTGGTTTTTGTGTTTACGGAATATATGCTCCCATTACACATGGATAACGATAAATTGTAGACCGTAACATAAGTACACTGAAAACTTTATAATGGCAAAAATTTCCGTTTACAAAAGAAACTCGCAGTTTAAAGACTGCTCTGAACTTGTAGAGGAACTTGGTGATTTAGGGCTAACTGATACACTCCAAAAATACTATACTAAACCTTTTGAAAAGGGAGCCAAGAGTATAGTAGCAGGGCCTAGTTTCCTTCAATTCTTGAACAAATTATTCCAAATTCAAATAACAACAGGGGATATCATACATTTGCAATCCTCCAATCATAGCAAATATTACATGCTCTCGGCAACAGGAACTTGGGATGAGATAATCGAGTTACAATAATGCTTTATCCTGACCTTCTAATCATTTTCTAGGAAACCTAAACATAAATGTAGCAGTCGATAGTAATATTCCTAACACGAAAATTGAAACTATTTTTGGACGTTTTTAGGTTATCATTACTGATGTCGAGTCTCAAGGAGACTGAAAATAAAACTCCCGTGCGTCAGTTATTAAGCCGTGATCGACGCTTCGTTGTAGAAGTTCTGTCTATGGAGCTCATTTACGGGAGTCCCATTAGGACAGGGGTATAGATTTTCTTTCAGGTTGCTTGAGTGGTCTCCCTCTCTCCAAGGTACGACACGAGATATTAATGACATTTAGGAATGATTTTCACCCTTTACATGTATCTCTGGGGGCCGACGCTTATTCTTGAGCCTCATCGTCCAATTACGTCTGGCCCTTCAGAGAGAAACATATCTATGCCAAATTAATAAGTGGGTTTAACATTTACCGAATACTTCACATATTCGGATGTATTTTACCTTCGTTATATTCTTGATCTTTAGATGTAATTACAACTGCTTAGCCGTTCCTAAAACACGACGTGTGAACTTCTGATGAATCCTTTGCGCCCTGGGCATTCATTTTTATATTATAGACTCTTTATAGCATCAATTATATTTGTGCTGATATGTGGTCAAGTAAAACCTCTTGAGGGTTAAATCAGGGATATTTGTAACTATACTAATACATGGGAGGACAATGCGAGATCGCTCATCATACAGAAACTTATAAATTTCGAATGAATCAATCACAACCAAGTCAGGACGACAAATTCGAAGTAACGATATTTTATAATAAGATTAATCGGATTCTACCGTGCATTCGTCATAACTTTATCGAGTGGTAACAGATGAATAATTGTTATGCTCTGTAACTATAGTCAATATGGCCTGGAGAATTCTTATTATTTTCGCTATATGTCAGTTAATAACAATACAACGACTTTGACACTGCTAGAAATGGATAGCTTGAGCAATGTTTCGGCTACTTCATTTGCGTCAATATACATGATGTACCCTTTTCAAAGGGAATGGGGATAGATGTGACTTAAATGAAACATGTTAGACAATGATTGCCGTACTCACATATGACTGGCATTTAGCGTCCTTTTTTCTTCTTTTAATGGTCTATTCTCTCATTCAGATAGTAATCACAGAATTTATTCTCCGTTATAACGAGTCATTTTGGACAGCTAACGTTAATACTAGTATATGGTAATATAATAATAGTAATTCGTAATATGACTAATACCAATAGTTATGATTGCAGTTATGAAAAGCCATTGTTAGAAAGCATTATGGATATT
>JBAWET010000337.1:0-2322 GCA_049591355.1 Nitrososphaeraceae archaeon | reverse complement strand
GTTACACAAATAACACTGAAAGTCACTGAAATCGATTACGGTGAGGGGGGCGGATATATTTCCCTGATAGGGGGAGCCACTTTGTATCAGTGTACGTAAGGAAAGAAGATTAGTTTGATTTTGATTTGATATGATTTGGTTAACTTTCTGGGCTGATACTATGAAATAAGAATCGCTGTTATATTCAATTCCTTGACTGAGTATCAATAACAGAGAAGAGAGAAAAAGCAAGATCAGTATTGTAAAAAAACCTTTTTTAAAAGATGGTATAACTGACAATGGCTAGTATAATGCTTCCAAAGTATAAAGTTCTTGCCGTGACCATGATCTAAAGAAAAGACCACTGGGGTATTACTGGCTATCGAAAAGGGAAGCATTGTGCGACCATTGACCTAATAATAATCGTAGGCCGTATAATCGAAAAACCCCAGCGTTCGCCCCTTTTACGATAACACTCGAATTTATGAAAGCATTGCCAGTGTCATTTGTGGCAGAACATAAACATATGTTATCTCATCTTGCAAATCCTCATCAAATCGTCTACCATCTTATAACCGAACGTATTATCAGTCCGTCCTTCAGGCGTCATAAGAAGAAGGTGCGTCGAGTAACTTCGACCGATTAGAGTCAATTTTAGACTGGCCGATTTAAGAATGTTATAACCTCTAAGTTGTGTATTGTTATAGCCTCAAAACTAACACGTCACAAAACTGCAGATAAATGACATACAATTATGATATTAGTACATTAGTGGAAAAAAACAGAAATCCTGAAATATCAAATTGCCGAATATAAAGATCCTCTTGATTACATGAGGGCTGCTATGGCGGCGATTCGGCCAGGCCTACCGAGTAGTAATCACAGCAACCCGATTACTTATTTTTCGTGTCGTCTTTAGAGTGTATCACCGAACAGCGGCATCCGCTCCAAGAGCCGTCAGGTTTGAAAACATCCTGTACCTCGTAGATGCCGTATATCCTTTTCATTTCTTAGAGATTAGTCGATGGAAGTAATTTATGCCATTTGATTGCCTAGTTTATCTTAAACATTTTTGTAGCCAGCCTGTTGTCAGTAGGGCCATTTAGTTCCCTTATATTTTTCCGGCTTGTTGATTATCAAGGGCAAATCTTATTTTCAGATCCTTAACGGTAAGCCATTTTGCTTATTGTTTCTTGTCGCAAAGATATTTCCTTGATCATGAATATTTGCAAAATAGCAGCGATGATGCTAACCATATTTCCTAATGCATAAGTTATAACGAATCCTACGCTTTCAAGAACAATTAAGAATATTCCAATTAGTGTAGTTATCCACCATAATTTTACAATAACTGAACCTTGTGAGGGGCGACCTTCTTGTTCTGTTGTGAGTAAAGTAGACGGATCGCTCTTGTTCCATATTTCCATTGCTGCAAAGTATGGTTTCCAGAAATTAATAATGGGAATAAAGAAATTGACAATCACCCTCCTGGGAGTGGACTTCAATGCAATTCCTAGTGTTTTGAGATTTTTGTATGCCCTATAAAACCACCATAAAAAAAATATCCCGCCAGCCACGGAAATAATAGCATTCAAAATACCCACTAATCCAATAGTTAGAAGAACGACTTCTTCTTCTTCTGTGGGATTTTCCAAATATACAAACTCCGGATTGTAAAAATCAAAAGTCGTGAGGACTAACGTGAGCAGAATAGAGACGCTCAAAAGAATGGTAACCGTCTTAAATAATGTCTGGAGTGAAATGAAAGTAGAAGGACGGACTGGAGTTGAACTCACTCCTTCCCTTCGCCAGAATAGGTTTTAATCCTTTTCTTTATCAGCCCTGCCTTAACATAGTAAGTTTTACTTAATTACTTTGTAATTCGTTGTTATTTGGATTGAACCCATTGGTAGCTACAACTGCCCAATGTTTGTTTTTAATTTAAAGTGCATGAGCCTTCGTTCCATTTATGCGAAAATATCAGGGGGGATCATGTTTTCAGACAAATTAGGATATGATGGTATTGTTGCAGTGCCATTTGGTTGATTTGTTGCAGTGCCATTTGGTTGATTTATTGCGGTGAGATTAGATGTCACAATAAACGTTTCTGAAGCCGAATTAGATCCTTGGGTTGCTACTACTTGAACAAATCCTACGGACGATGATAATGGTACGGTAAAATTAGCAAAAAATTCACCATTGTTGTTGGTAGTTGTGACTGTGGATGGGGTTGTTGTTATATCTGTACCGTTAAACGTAATAGCGACAGTTGAGCTAGGATCAAATCCAGCACCTGTAATATTTACCGAAGCGCCAACAGGCTCAGAGGTGGAGTTAAGTGTA
>JBAWET010000336.1:0-3596 GCA_049591355.1 Nitrososphaeraceae archaeon | reverse complement strand
CTCTACTCCATGCTTGAGATCATATTGAATTCTTTTTGTTACTTTCGTCAAATTCCCATACTTTTTATTTAGCTTTTTTTGCCAACGTGAGGCATTTTCAGGCAAGCCAGTTAGATATTTTATGATGGTATCCTGCATATGCTTGACATGCCAGTCTCTCATAGGGAAGAGATTGATATTTTGTGTCAGAATCTCGTATTTTATATGACACATATATAATTATATAACAAACTCCTTAAATCTAATCTGTATGAGATTCAAGTTAATGGGTTTCGCAAAAGTAAATGGTTTTCTTTCTGACACTTTGTTTGCTTCCCGACAGTAGGTTTCTCCAAGTCTCCTTGACAACTTAAATAGTTTCTTATGTAAACAATATTATTGGTAGAACCGATCCTGCTTTTATAATTGAAGGGGAGATCGAACGAACAAAGTGGAAGCAATTTAGATCATTTTTGGATAAGAAGGATAGAAAAATATTTGAGTGCCTATACAAATGAGAAATCGAACATGGTTCAGGCTTGGGTCCTTAACTGTTCCATCAATGACATCATGTCTACCAGATTCCAACGTTCTATGCATTTAGAATCTCGAAATGAAAATACAGTCATACCATTGACTCTGAATTGTTTATTGGTTGGTCCAAGATCTACAAATTCACCTTTGTGTGTGCCAGTTAGGTTGTACCTGCACGCAACCTTATTCTCTTCAATAATGATATCTTCAAAAGTAATTCTTATATCAGGAAATGCTTTCCACAGGAGATAAATGAACAATTTAAAACCTCCCTTGTTGGCTGGAAGATTAAGAGGGAAACCATGAATTGTCAAGGAATCATCATAAAAATCAAAGTAATTTGACTCTCTATTCTGCGGATCGTTAAACGTATGCGCCAATCGTTGCACAACTTCCCTTAAGGGCTCAACTGATGACATCGTCGAGATAAGTATAGCTTTTTTAATAAGTTTTTCCCTTTGCATTACGTTACAAGATGACTGAAGGATTTTTGTTGATACTCAATGAATTCAGTCAATTTTAATGTCTATGTTCTATCTTTGACCCATACTGACCAAAACCATTATACGACCTCTGGATAAAATATCCGATAAGGGAATGGTACGTCCTTCCTTTTGTATTTCACTGTAATTTTTAGACGCACCTGTTGAATTTAGTGCTTGTTTATTATTCACTATTAGACAATAACTCTTCCTACGCAAAAGGCGAAGGCTTCACACTCCTATTAGGCAAATTGTGTCCCAAAAAAAATGACACAATTAATTATTTCTGAACCTGTGTCTGATTGCTCGAGCTAGGACCGGTCGTATTCATCGCAATTGAGGTCTGATTTTTCGGGAGAGAGATCTTTACTGTGCCCCTAATTTCTCCGTCGGGGTGATCGCCAGTAAGAATATTAACGTAGGTTTGTGAGTTGTTCATGATGGATTTTAAATCCTTTATCGTCTTTCCTTGCATGGGCCCTTGTAAGTCCGAAGCAGAAATATTACCATTCATTAAGAGTCCGATTGGTGTCTGAGACCGGTTGCCTGATTTCATGAGGTTCACAATAATATCTCCCTTAACGCTTTTATTTCCCAAGTAAAGTTGAGCACCTGTCGCATTAGTTAATCCAGTGACATTGATCTTCCAAATTAGGATATCCTTTTTAGATTTAAAATTCGCTGTTCCTTTGGCAGTTGAATTGACCTTTGGGACTTCGTTCTTTCCCAATAATTTTGCCTTGTATTTTTCTTTCAGTCCATTGACAGGAATCAAGCCAGTCGCTCCTAGTACTATTAAGGAAGCCAGCGCAGCTCCAATAACTATCAAAGTAAAGTATCGTGTGTCTATCATTCAGAAGAACTCCTCACTGCCCCTGATAAATTTTTTGTATGCTCTATCGTTTGTCTTGAAATCTGAAGTGCGGATAAACAGGCGAGAAATAGGATTAAAAAAGCCGATGCAAGTATCCTTGGTGAACGAGTCCCCACACCACTGAATAGACATCCCAATTATGATACGACGTTAAACATAATATTGGTTTTTGTCTATATCTGATCATGACAGAACTCGATTGTCCAACATGCCATCAAAGGTACAAGATACCTGAAGAAATGAAGAATCATTTAGAGGAAGTCCACAAGATAAACAGAGCATACATGGACTGGATATTTCTTCTTGAAGATAGAATATCGGAACTAGAAGCAACCAGTATGGCTAGCCACTAGAATGAAAAAGTACTCGGTCCGTGGTCCTGACTTGAATTTAGCTCAGCTAGGTAATCCAGCCTGCCCTACGTCTGCTACTTAATTCTGAAATTGGATAAGGCGCTCCCACTGATATCCTAGTGATTCCATAGCCAGTGGAGTCGAGCGGTCTGAAAATTTTGTTGGGTTTCTTTTATGCACCGGAAATGCCGTTTGCAACTAATACAGAATAACATCCTAGGCCACATTCCTCGCAAATTGGTTTTAGTGCCTTTGTGTCAGCACTTCCAATACAACAAGGCTGTTTAATTCTACCCATATGATCTAAAGAGAGTATTGCCCATGTTGGACATTGAATAGGAGTAGTACCAGTACCGCCCCAATTTCCTTTCATTAGTGACAGCTGCTTCTCACTATTTATCACAAAATCCGGATATTTTCTTTTAAGTTGTATGAGACCGTCTACTATGCCATTCCGTTCTTCTCCAAATTTTAACCATAACGGGTCTCCTTTGACAAAGGGTGTGTGAAATTGGAAACCTATCTTGTTTACTGTTCCCTTCCATTCGTCGACCAAATCATTCACAGTACTGTAATTTATAGAATTAATAGTCATTGTAATCCAAATATCTTTCCAGGCAGGCTTTCCATTCCTAGAAGGGCCTTTAATATACTCTAGAATGTTCTGCTTAGTTTTGGCATAGGTACCTTCTCCTCTGATACTATCATGAGCTTTTTGAGTACCATCCAAAGATATCCAATAAAAGTAAAGTTTTTCAAATCTCTTGAGGGGAAAATAGCCATTTGTGACTACACAGACTCTTCTAGGCATTTCTTCACAAAATAGCTCTATTATTTCGGGCCTCATGGTCGGTTCACCACCAACCAATGTGATAACAAAGAGATGCTGTTTCTTGAACGTCTCTCTAATTCTTTGCCTCCATTCTTGAACGCTTAAATCATTCTTATCCTCTTTTCTATTTAACCACCAGTAACAATGAGAGCAGTGAAGATTACAAACATTAATTATATCAGCAGAACCATACAATGCCGGTTTTTCGTGAAAAAGTTTGATGCCTATCATCTTATGGAATAAATTAAAGTATAAAGGAATTTCTCGTGCAATATCAGTTATTCCACGACCGTATATCAAATCTACCATATCTGTTAATGTAACGGTTACCTATTAAAAAATATCTGTTAACCAATTTTCCACAGAAGTTACTAAGATCACTGATTGGATACACAATAGAAAATACAATGAACTGTTTCAACTCTGGCCAGGAGGACAGAACAATGGAATGAACCCATCAGGATAGTCGGTTTTTGTGTTTACGGAATATATGCTCCTATTACACATGGATAACGATAAATTATAGACCGTAACATAAGTAC
>JBAWET010000335.1:0-5145 GCA_049591355.1 Nitrososphaeraceae archaeon | reverse complement strand
AGGTAAAGAAACTTGCCATCAAAGGCTGTTTCTACGTTCGAGGAGTCATTAAAGTTTTCAGAAAGATTTGAGATCTTGCTAAAGTGGTATCCATCATCACTACTCCGCGCAAAGTAAAGATTATATCCTCCTGACTGATTCGCGCTTGTCCAGAAAATCATAACATTTCTGTCAATAACCATTATTTGTGGCTCTCCATCATTTAGGTAACTTGCAATTTTAAGGGGCCGTGAGGGAGAAGCATGAGTCTCGTTCCCGATACTGGTAAATAGTATTCTGCCCATTGAATCTTTTGTCTGATTTGTATTCCATGTAGCATAATACTGTCCGTTTGACACGCGCACCTTTGGATATGAATATTGATCAGCCGATCCTAGGCTAACCCTATTTTCAAAGCTTGATGCCCCATCATTACTCACTATTATTGTTACCACAAATCCTTTAGACTGTTCGTAATTATTCCATACGGCTACTACATTTGAACCGGATGCATCCAACTCTGCATTAAATGATATATTATTGCCATTACTCAATCTTAATGCGGGAGTAAAGCTTTCTCCTCCGTTATGACTGCTTCTGAGTAACACTTGTCTATATCCATTACTGTTGTCTACCCACAATACGTATACATTATTCCCAGCTGCCACAATTTGAGGATGCTCTGAAAACCCGCTGTTATTGCTTATATTCATTGGTTTACTAAAATTTGATCCACTATTATGACTAACGACAAAGTAAATATCATAGTTTTTTGCGTTGCTCCCTCCCACCGCTTGTTCCCATGCTATGTAAACATTCTCTCCGGAAGAGGCAACCTGAGAATACACAGAATCAAAAGCGTCATGACTTATGTTCCTTGTCTTGCTGAATTCAATTTCGTCTTTAAGATAATCGTCAGATTTTCCGTATTTCAAATTCATTCCTTCGACGGCAGATTGAGGCGAGGCATTACAAAATATAGCGTTAGCTAAAAAAAACAGAAGCAAAAACACAGGTGCGATAAATTTCAAGCTGTCAGTATACTTGTAATACACTATTATAAAGCGATTCTGAAAAATGTAATGCCCCAGCCTTTTCGGCTAGAACACATTATCAACAGGGGCTCAACGTTTTTAGTTTGATTTGTTTTAGATTTTTTGACGTTAGGGCAGACTCAACGAAAGGGAGCCCTCTCCTTCATTTTGATCCTGTCAAGCGAACAATTTCCAGTTCCAGCCCACCGCGACCTAATTTGGTAATACCAGTAATCAGTGTTTTATTCGATCAATTAGGACATTCAAATATAGCGTAGACTTCTGGATAAATATCATGTGAAGCTCTATTCTCGGATTGAGATTCAAACCCTCTTGTTTCACTTGGGGTTCATACCTATTATGTAATAACTTTTGTGGAAAGAGATTCCTTTATTGGTCTTCTTGTAGGTAGTTGGGAAGTATTAAAATTACAACCCACTTACCAAACTAAATCAGAGAATTATGGATATTCTGGTGGAGACTTAACTGTACTATTGATTGTATTGGGAGATGGTTTTTCACCGAGATTTAACTTGAGATCAAGATCGTGATTGTCCCGATGGACAGTAATAGTCATGTTATCTCCAGGTCTCTTATTATTTTCAATATAAGATACAAGATCATCTAGAAATATAATCTTTGAACCGTCAACAGCCGTAATGATATCTCCGCCGTGTTTTTCGCCGTATTGGTCTGTTAATGTTCCGTTCATACCAGCATGATCTGCAGGGCTCCCCTTTACTAGGGATTCTATAAATACACCTTGAAAATTCCTGCTAAGATTTTGGAAAATGTTAGTCAGATCTGAAGTCAACGTTTCCCCGGAAATGCCCAACCACGGATGGCTATAATTTCCTTTTTCAATTATTGATGGAATGATCCTAGCAATCGCATTCGAAGAAATAGCCAGGCCGATGCCTGAAAAACCGCCATTTTTTGATTGTACCCCTGCTGTATTCATACCTACAACTTTAGAATCTAGATTTATTAATGGCCCTCCAGAGTTTCCCGGGTTAATGAGAGCATCGATCTGTATCATGTCAGGAATCGCGTAAGGGCTGCCTTCAGATGAGACAAGTCTCCCCAGATGACTCACTATTCCCGACGTCATTGACCCAGTTAGTCCATAAGGATTGCCGACGGCTATCACTTGTTCCCCTACTTCTAGTTTCGAAGAATTTCCAAATATGAGAGGTTTCAGCGATCCACTAAAATTTGCAAGTTGTATGACCGCAATGTCACTGAATACATCTTTTCCAATTACCTTGGCAGAATATCTATTTCCATCCATGAACATAACATCTACAAACTTGTCATCCCCAACCACATGACTATTAGTAATGATTCTGCCTTCTTTATCATAAATGAATCCTGAGCCCAAAGCGGTAGCATTCTGATCTGTCTTGTTGTGAATCGTAAGACTAGGTGGTACTGGCCTCGTTATCTGAACAACAGAATTTTGAACATTTTTAAAGACACTATTCAAAAATGTGGGGGTTGTGCCCGTTTTCTCATTAAGTGCTGAAAGGCTATAACCTCTCTCAATATTTAGGGTGCAGAAAACTGAGAATACTATCGAGAGAAAGAGAAATATTTTATAGGTGGCATATAAATTCATCCAGAATATCGAAGTGAATTAAACATATAGGTATTTCGAATTGGCACTAATAGTCAAAGTAATCTCCGTCTAAATGGATCTCTGTAAATAATAGGATAAAATAATAATGCTACTCGCCTAAGCTAGGTAATTGTAAAAATAATGACTACTAAGAAGGTTGCGGGCCGCTGACAATCAATTTGTAAACGAAGTTGTAGTTACCATAGGTGGTACCAACACTATTGATCGAGAAACATACTTCGTCTATTCTTGTTCTTGTTCTTGCTCTTTAAAACTAAATGATTTCCGTAATACTTCACTGTGAGAGGGAGAGACTACCACATCAAAAAAATAAGGAGACTCTGAAGAGCGTAGGGAGCAGGACATACGATGGCCCTTCAGGTATGGTTGACTTGTAAAGGTAACTATCATGTGTGGTTCTTGACTTATATCAGAAAACTCACTTCGGAGAGAGGGAGGATGACATAGTTCTAGAGAAGTTAACATTCTAAAATACTACGTTGCTCGTGTAATTTGCTGATTGAAAATAATTGAAATTAAAAGCACCCCATGATGATAATAATTCAAACATGAATATCGTGATAGATTTACATTTGGTCGTGAGAAAATAGATTCAATTTTAGATTTACATCTTAATGACAGGATCGGGATGTCTGGAGATTGTAGACCCGTTCTAATTAAAAAAAATCTTTTTATATTTTTAGATACTAATATGATTAAGTCGTAGGAGCTGGTTGATAAATACATCCTTAATTTTGTGTAATGAAGTTACTATTTGTAATACTAAACTTTCGGCTTCACCAAAATTAATGTATGGATCTAGATAGAATTGATCTAATAAACCGGAAATGACTATTGCCTTTGGTTTGTGTAGTTGTATTCTTTTTGGCAAGTCATACATGATGGTATTTGTCAATTGGTATATCGTGAACTGTCCTCTGTGAATTTAGGCAATTAACGACACTTCTATTATCGCATATTATGATAATAAATAATAATATTACCTATACTTCTTTGATTAAATTATCATGCAGATATTGAAATATTCAACTTTAGCAATTGTAGTTATTGTTGTTGGCTTTTGCTCCATTTTCAATCCAATCTCTATGGCACAAGCTGCTCCCGCAGTTTCAATTGACCCAACATGTGGCCCTTCTCGTCCTGGATTCATGACGTACGTAACAGGATCAGGTTTTAGCCCAGACTCAAACATTAATTGGGAACTTGTCAATTTTACGGGCACTGTAACCATGCATGGGCATTTCCGATCAAATTCCCAGGGAGGATTTTATGATGATACCTACATCAATTCTTTACCTGAAGGAAACTATTCTATCAATTTCGGTACAGATGCAGGTAATGCGACTGCTTCAGTCAAATTGACTATTCCCTGTCCTAACGGCTAATCAATCCATGGAGAATTGTAACATGTGGATCTCATGCTGCACGTTTAGTATCGCTCTGCTAACCAGCACCCTACGTATTACGTTTCTATATATTGACCGTTATTTTACTAAAAATGTATGGGTTCATGATAGCGCTTTGGTAAATGCTGCCACTAAATCGTAGGGGGCTCCATTACGCTTTCTCGTAGGACTACCAGAGTTGAGCGCGGGGAGTGGGATTCGAACCCTTCGGTTATACTCGTGGAGTCATACTGAATTTGTACCTAGTTGTTCCAATATTTTGAATTCCATACGCGCTATTAGGGGTTAAGAATGGTATACTTTTGGTCAAGTTGGATAAATCATTCATGTTTTCTCAATTTCATATTGGACTACATACAGTGAAAAAATGTGAAATACGATTATTAATAGATGTGGTGTATGATGAATCTGTATCGTGGAATAACGTGAATGCACCTAATAATTTTCTTGAGTACAATGAAAATCAAAAACTAGGTGGTGAATTAGTGCGGAAAAAACTCAAGTTCGATAGGATATATCCAAATCTGTCTGGGAATATTCAGAGACAGACTTCACCGTTTAATCCCCCGGCTTTAACTATGGTCGCTTTTCTCAATCTCGATATAGAAAATAAAAAACGATTTGACTCGGTTATGAACAAGATTGGCATATTAGGTTATAAAATATCTAGAACAACTCAACTACATTGTACCCTGTTAGGTTTGCTTCCTAATGAGGGAATATCACTTAACCCATTATTTGAACAATTGATTAAGGAAAAGATCATCGAATTCATAGATGAGTGGAAAAGTACAGGGAATCAAATTAAGTTTAATCTTAATTTCAAACGAATTAGACCTGGCAGTTGGTACGGACTTCAAGGTGAGATAGTACCACTTGCTAGTGATGGAACAATTGTTGCGATAGGAGAACTCGGAAAAGGATCAGAGAATGAAGGATTTAATACGCTTGGAAAGGATCTGGCTCTCTTTCTGATTTCAAAGTTGCCATCTATTTTTGGAAATGGACTTGAACCTAAGTATCCTACGATTTGGTGCACCTTGGGCTACTTCGATACTGATGACTTCATAATGAATAAACCATTTGT
>JBAWET010000334.1:0-2178 GCA_049591355.1 Nitrososphaeraceae archaeon | reverse complement strand
GTAGTAATAGTAACGATGACAATCCTTATGATCAATGTGCACGGTTTGCTGGCAATGATTTATGTGGCTTTTTCTTTGGTAGATAAACAAATCTGAACATGGTCATGAGGAATATCTATCCTGCGTTTACTGTAGCTGCATAGGCTCAGAAGTCCTTGTCCGTGACAATACCTATGACTTTGTCTAGTATGGGAAGCATACGAAACCTTCCGGTTCTCAAAATTGGAAGATAATTTTCAAAAATCGTCTCATTTCCCAGGCACTGCCTTCGAATTTCTAGCTTTCTTTAGCAAGAACACAGTTTCAATTTGTTAATATTTCCGTGACAATAGTAAATTATAACCATAACGAATCAGCTATACTAAAGATTGATCAGATTACCCGGACGGAAGATTTTGAGAATATATGCAGCAAATGTGCCAAACTGAATGCAGAACATCCAGCGACTGGGAGATTTAGCACCATTGTATTATTTGGTGATGAATGTGCTTGAGTCCAAACAATGAATTCAGAAACTTCGTATTGGGCACGTTAAAGAGAACAGGATATAATTTACAAGATTTTGGATTTGAATAGGTTAACAAAGTATCAGAGAACACTACATACCAATGAGAATACCGGAATCAATACTAGTCACAAAGGGTTGCTTAAGCAAAAATATTTTCGGAGGCTGCAGGGTAATGCATTCTAAATCTAATGATTGAAATGAATGTTTTGGGAGTCTCGGATCTTGGATAGTGACCGTCAATAAATACTGTTTTCTATAACCAAAAATAGCATGGTTGTAGGAAGGTGTAAACGTGGTATTCAAGTTAATTTCGAACATTCGAAGTCAATCACATTTGCAAAAAAACAATTGTTTTTTCAGTAAATGTTAATATTACCTATTAATAATGTTATTTGATTATCGATTTACGTGAATAGGTAGGTTATAGTTAAAATTGGTCTGTAAAGGAATTTGCATTCGTCATAAAGCACTGAAACCAATTGGAGTTGGTCGATATCTTACTGGACAGAAGCGATGCCAAGTCTGTGAGATCTTCATAACTTGGGATGGATTATGGTGTCCGTGCTGTGGTTATAGACTGAGAACAAGACCCCGAAATCTTAAATATAAGGTCAAGTTACGAGAGCGAGAATTAAGGAAAAAGCAAGAGGTCATACTAAAAGTTCAAAAATTTACTCCCAAGAGATAACCTACACTAGCTCGGTTACACAATCATCTCCCATATTCCTGTCTTTGGCCGGTTAGTGACTTTTAATAAAACCTCTGAACTCCCACGACAAAGGGCTCACACATATGCTACGAGAGAAAACCCTATTCCTAGGACCTGATAATATTCCTAGGTATTACTTATATCACAAATGCGAGTTTAATTCACGTACATGTAATGCAGATCAACATGACGATGCTAAAGAATACAATTTCTAATGCACAGTGTACAATTTTCTTGACTTTCATGGGACTGTTATTATTTTTGCTCTCTCTGCCATCTTCAAGTCTTTGAAGTTATAGGTGGGACCGTAACTGGAAACGGGTTTAAAAATTATCTTTTCGGTACTATGGTAGATGATACAATTATTGGGAAAGAAGGAAATGATAGAATGATAGGAGTGGCAGGGGCGGATAAAATCCTCGGTGATAGCGGTGATGATTTCCTACAAGGTGATCAGGGGAATGATATCCTGAATGGCGACGACGGAAACGATCTAATCGTGGGTGGAGGAGACGCAGATAATATTGTCGGTGGCAATGGCGATGACATCTTAATTGCCGGTTATGCTGTTAATAATTCTTCGATAAGAGATTATTCACAGGATTCAATAACTTGTGGTTCTGGAGATGATATCGCTTACTTCAATATAGCTGATAATGACAGTGCAGGCAATGATTGTGAAAACTTAATTTCAACGTCCGGCCCTGCTTCTAATTCAACAGTTATTTTACCCGAAGTGTTATCACAAGCAGTGAATGAATCTAATATTTTTTAGAAGATCCTATGGTATTACTACCATTACTAATCGTTATTACTACTTGCTTTAATCTCATTTTATCTATTATTTGATCGAATCGACCAATGAAGTAGGAATTCCTGTCCTGGCTCTACAAATCAGGCGCAAATAACCAAAAAAAGAAGTTTTTATTATTCTGAAACTTCAATATACATAATCTGGATT
>JBAWET010000333.1:0-2037 GCA_049591355.1 Nitrososphaeraceae archaeon | reverse complement strand
ATTGTTCCCTGACACTAGTACCTCATACTTATTGAATTTCTATCAAGCACAAATTTGCAATTGCATCCACTGTTTACAGTAATTAAGTATATTGACTGAAAGATATGGCAGGGTGTTTTGCCAAACGAGATCTTTGGATTGAAGTGACAAAATATCAGCGTTAAACTTGTTAGTTGTCCCAAAAAATCTTCTTTTCAATAAGGTAAACGAGCACGCGATTAACAGGTTGATATATGATAAGAAGGGTTCCCGATTTTGGGTACTAGTTACTAAAGCTTCTTAACACTATTGAAAGAAAAGTTACTTTTGAATAAGCTAGAGAAGAACAACTTATTTATCTAGTTAGCTTAATTCTTAAACTTTCAATGTCTGATCCCAATTTCAGAATAACTTTGCCAAAGTGATCCAATATTACTCTTTCACCGTTCGTCAACAAAGTAGAATTATCCTTTGCTACTGAAATAAATTTATTTCCTATATTCATTGACGTCAGACTTGAGTTTTGCCATGCTTCATCTGCTTTCTGCAACTCAGATATCGCTTCTGTTGTCTCCCCATGAACATTGTGTAGGGAAGCTAGCGATAAATGTGATTCTATGGACCTTAAATCGGTTTCGTTTTCAATTTCAGCCAATAACTGGTCAAACTCTATCTTGATATCGTTTTGAATAGACTCTAATCCCTTCTTAAATTCCTCACGCAATTGTGTAGGGTCCTGGGTATCCTCTGTTTGGGCTAAAATGAGTGGCATGTGTAAATAAGAAATAGCAAACATTAACAAAAGGAGCACGACAATATAATTGACATGTAATTTCACACTATTTTGGATCCAAAGTAAGTATATATATTTTTTTGATACAATTCGTCGCTTTTTGAAAGTAACTATTTGATTATTCAAGTTTTGAACAAAAACAAGGGATATATGATTTCGCCCATCGCTCACCAATTGTCTGCCATTTTATTTGCTGTATCGAAGGTGATAGGAGATATTTCCATAAAGGTACAGTAGCCGAATCAAAATCAGAATGTATTTACAACCATCATAAACGATCGGTTACTAACTTTTAATAAAGTGATCCTATTTAGAATTAAATTGTGTTATAATACACTCTTGTGCGTTTTGATTATTTCTGAACATCGCCCTGGTCAGTCATTTTTTGGGCGAACTGGAAAACCATATCTAATGTAATATTTTTTGTTAGTTCAGAAGAAGTTACTTTGTAAGTCAGTTAGTAACGTTACGCCTCTATAGATCCATAATGCGTGGTCTATATCAATTGTATCAATGTAATCAGCGATGAAATAAGTCGTAGCCTGAGCTTTTTCATCCACAGTTCCATAAACGGACGGAAAATGTAGATCTTGATTCATTAATAACTTAGAGATCATTCGCTGAAGGAATCTCATTTTATCATTTGTGATGGCTATCTCTTTTAGCAGCAATGGAAATTTTCTTTATAATGACCTCTTTGTCAAAAATCTATGAGCTTTGAAGTATTGATTTTGGCATGTGTAATATAAGATTAGTGACCTTCTTGAATTATGAGTATTATGAGAGATCCGAGGGGCATGAAGTTTTATAGATATGTAAAATCAATATGAATATCAATTCAAGTTAGATCCGCCAGTACAGCGACTAGATATCTTTATGGTCGTGTTGAAGTTCTACCATTAACTTTAGAGTCCAAGATTCTTGACAAAAGTTTTTGTTCAGCGGCGTCCAAGACTGCTTTTACCGGGATCCGCTTCGTATTGATGCATGCCCTTCTCCTTCTGCTGAAGCCGCTTTCTCTGCGGACGAGATCTTATCTCCTTTCATGGAAACCACGTACAAATATTCGATTAATTACCATAAGATTTGCATTCGCGGTATTGCTAGTCGTAATGACTTGACGGCTCTGTATGTTAATTTGCACAACATTTGGAATTATTTTGTCTCATAAAATGGATGAGACTAAAAGCAAATCCATTTCTAAATATCAGAAGTATCTGAAGGAGAGGAAGAATTTATAAGACGAAAGAAGAAAAAACAATGGT
>JBAWET010000332.1:0-39000 GCA_049591355.1 Nitrososphaeraceae archaeon | reverse complement strand
GATTGCATGTTGAACATGTATGATATTCTTCATGTTTGCTGCATTTTTCGCACATTGTCATGAGTTAGAAGCACCTTGTACAAGACATTAGGAAACGATCGTCATCTATTAAGATATTCATCATATTCACCAATATACGCGAAGTCTCATATATCAATTGCTTTTTTCAATATGTATGGCTAATTAAGTTCTAAGTGTCTTATTGCATCAATTATTTACTATCGGATACTGAACTGAAAGATGCCAAAATAAGCAAACTACATCTTGTTTAAACGATTTTCATAGTCATTGTTGGCTCACTTTAAGTAGCGATAAGACAGAGTAGGAAGTAAGTCTCAACTTTTGTTTGTTTTAATTCAAAATTAGTTAAGTTAAGGTACCTTAATTTTCGTTATCTCATTTAGAACGTTTCAATCTGACAAAAATACCAATTCTTGAAAGTACGCTTAAGACTAATATTATAATACCTACAATTATTAGGACAGAACCATTAATTGTCCAAGATGGATTGCTATACATAAACGAATTTGAGGGACCTATCATGGATTTAGATTGTGCAGAAAAAATTATGCCGAATACTATAATCAATATTCCAACAAGAACGATAAACAGTTTCAAATATGATGGGATGTTGAGCAACTTACGTATGTATATGTTATCGGAAACATAAGTGAGTTATAGTATCTTGATTATTGCTAGACCTTTTTAAGGTCCATTTCACAATATTCTATTAAACAATGTAGCTTGATATGACATGATATTGAGCTAGCCTCATAATTTAGATTCTAGGATGAGTTCTGAGTGGGAAAAAGGTAAAAAGTGATAATTATTATTTATAATCATGGGACTTGATCTAAAGCCGCTTATAACTCCATCGTACATAAAGTTGACAGATTTATCGAACAGAACAATTGCGGTTGATGCATTTAATACCATCTATCAGTTTCTTGCTACTATCAGAGGTTCTACAGGAGAGCTTCTTACTAACTCTAAGGGAGAAGTAACCAGTCATTTGAGCGGACTTTTTTATCGCAATATAAACCTCTTAGCTGAGAATATTAAGCTTGTATATGTCTTTGATGGTAAACCAAGTCATTTGAAATTCGATGAAATCGAGAGAAGACAGCAAGTAAAGCAAGTTGCAGCTGAAAAATTTGAAGAGGCGCTAACAGAGGGACGATTTGACGATGCCCGAAAATATGGTCAAGCTACCTCAGTACTGACAGACAAGATGGTGATGGAATCTAAGATGCTTTTATCTTTTCTTGGGGTCCCTACAATTCAAGCACCTTCAGAAGGTGAGGCAACGGCTGCATATTTATCCAATACAGATAAGGCATATACATGTGCTAGCCAAGATTATGATTCAATTTTATTTGGCGCAAAAAGACTCACTAGGAATCTTACGATAAGCGGCAAGAGAAAGGTCCCAAATAAGAATGCATATATCGATGTTGTACCGGAAATGTTTTATTTTGAAGATATTGTTGTCCAGACACACTTAACTAGAGCTCAACTTATCGATATTGGGATTTTAATCGGTACTGATTTTAATCCTGGAGGTATTCCTGGAATTGGACCGAAAACTGCACTTAAATTGATTCAAAGGTATGCTAAACTAGAAAATATCGATAACATTAAAGAGGAATTATCTAAAATCCCGTATGACCAGATAAGAGAGCTGTTTCTAAGACCTGAAGTAGCGGATATCCAAGATATAGAATTCGATCCAATTAATTATGATAAAGTGACTGATCTTCTATGCAATAGAATGGATTTTTCTATGGAGCGTGTTAATGGGGCGTTACAGAAGCTCAAAAACTCAATCGACAATCGGAGCCAGTCATTAGAAAGGTGGTTTTAGACCACCTTTCTTTTCTTCTTCTCAGCCTTTTTCTCTGAATCAAATCTACCAAGGTTATACTGATTAAGATCCACAAACCTAATACCCATTGCTAGAAACGGATGAACATTTCGTATATGTTTATACATTTCTTGACAAGCATGACGATAATCTGGATGCCCTTGTGCAGTAGTACGTAGTTCAATCATATAACAAGCCTCACGCAAGTTGATTTTCATGAAATATGGATATCTGTAGGCGAAATTAACTACATATTGAGCTTCATATGGCATTTTTTTTAGGATATGCTCATAAGTATCATTACATTGATACATGCAATCTCTGTAATCTTTTTCCAGACCGGCATTTATAATCTCGGCCGGAACTTCGTAACCATGTCTAGTAGATAGGAGTTGTCTTTCTGTAGTAAGTAATCTATGTCGATGTAGATCACGAAACATTCCAAAGTTGGTTAACATATCAAATGTGTATTCTACCATTTCATATGCTCTGCCTGGTCGATGCCGTCTGTTTCTACGAAATTTGGTGTACATTTCAATAATTTTATGTCGTTTTTTTTGTGGAAGATGTTTTATTAGTTGTATAATATCAAATAGAGACTGACCATCTGCATGTTCATAAAGTGCTGCTGATGCTACTGTTGTCTCAGCTTTTAAGTTATTAGTAAAATCGATTAACTCTACTGAAGTATTCATGTTATATTTAATATCTCGAATATGCTTCTTTGCTAACTTAGATATAGCATTACTGGTGTCTAGAAAATAAGATTGGATAGATTTGCCATATTTATCATTTGCTCGTTTTACAAATGATGGTATTACGAAATTAAGTTGTTCGTGTAATGCTGTTCCTAAATTCCTAACTTCATTCAGTGAAGAAGAATATAATTTCGTTAATAAATATTCAAAAGCTCTTCCATTTCCAGTAATTCCCAAATTTGTAAGTGTGGCCGCAGGAAGTAGTCCACGAAGAATATCTAGTGATTTAGCTCTTATAGTATTATTATAGACTTTCTCTGCAGATTTAATGTCTTGCAGATTGGTAAGGGAATCAAATTTTTTTTCGAGTTTTGATGTTGAGTCATAATAAGTAAAATCATTTATGGGCTCTATTTCAGAAATAAATTTCTGTAATATAGGAATATTCTTGCTATAAAGTTCAAATGCATTATTACATGCTTCAATATAGAGATCAGCGTACTTTGAATTAATTATATTTTTATCTCTATAATATTTGTACTTGTTGTGAATTTTTTTATCAAAAGTAACATAGCGAGAAGATTTTTCAAGATATGATAGGCCGATTCTTTGATCTTCGATTTTTTTCGCAGCGATATTGGAGATCCATTCTATGGCAATTTGTGCCTCGCCCAATTCTGCGACCGAGTCGTCCCCATATTCATTCAGTATTTTATTGTAAAATTCTTCTCCTCTTGTCGGATTACTTATGAATTCGTCCAAGAATATACGTCTCATAGTTTTGTCCGATCTAGAGTATCTTGACATTAGCGCTCCTCTATCTACTTGTCTTGGCGTTATAATTGCAAAAACAGCTTTATCGACGTTTGAAAAATGCTGATTTAGAGTGGATCTTTCTATTGAAGAAAAGTTATCAACACTATGATATGGAAAGTCAGCGAGCATGATATATTGAAATTAGACTGGTGACCTAATATGTATTAGCACCAAGCCAAGCTATATTTGAGATAAATCGTAGTAAAACATCTCACCAAATTATTTACAAAATTTGACACTGCCAGCATTATATTTTAGCTCTAAACTAATCTCATGAGCGAATTAAAGCTCGAATTTGTCGGCAAGCAGGTGAAAGATATGTATGGAACCCATATAGGAAAAGTTGTTGGTCTAGTTACTGATATCGATGGTTCTATTGAGTCGGTTGGCGTAGACTGTGGTTCTGTAGGATTGAAGCAATTGCCTTATGAACAATTATTGGTACAAGGTGACTATGTAATATATATACCAAGATGGAGAATGGATGCACAGAAATTAGTACGACAAAAGAGTTTAACATTAAAACGAATCAAAGCGCTTCAAGATTTGGTGGCAGATAATGATCAAATGAAAAGTGATGCTGAGATTGTCTATTTAAAATATGAGAATAGGCTTCGAGCTTTGGAAGGAGAGGAGCATGGAGTTATTAATACATTAAAATCTAGACTAGAGGAATTAGATTCTCAGGCAGCAAGTATTAAAACTGTTGTTTTTGACGCAAAGCTACAGTATAGAAGTAACGATATGACTGAAGAAACTTATCAGCAAGTGAACATGAATGCAAATGAATTACTAGAGCATATTAACTTAGAAAAAGAGGAAATAAGTAACTTCTTAACACGAATTTCTCAACATACAGTGGATGATATCGAGCTGACATCTGAACTGGAAGTACAAGATGATAAGTATAATCATACTGCTGACACTAATTCGAATAAATATGTACGCCAAGAGGATAATATGGACTTGGAAAATGGCCGACTGTTAGCAACCAACACTGCAGACAAGGATGGTCCCAAAGAGGAATCTTCTGTGGCCATTGGTAGCGATAGTGACAGTGAAGTTAATTGGCTCAATGAGGTAATTGCAAAAGAAATCAAAGACGATCAGTGATGGATGTTAGTAAGAGAGGCATTCTATTTTTTTGATTTTAACATGCTTATCGGTCTGCCAGAATAGCAAATAGCGTACATATAATATCAATATACATGTAATAAGAATTGAATTGCTACTAGCTAATAATAGAAATGAAAAATAAAATAGTAAATTTTTGTTTGTTTATTTATTTATTTATTTGAATTACTTTTCTTCTTTTGCTGTTGTCTGAAGAAGCTCGCCTATTTCATTATGCATCTTAAGGAAGTTTAATCCTTTCTCAGTAGTCTTATAAGTCTGTGACCCCTCTAAATATTCCAGAAGGTTGTTTTCAATAAGTACAGAAAGATATTCTCTTAGTTGAGCATAACTAAGAAATGCCTTGTACATGATTTTTGTTTTTGTTGCTCCGCCATTTGCAGCTTCTAGGATCATGGCTACTATTTCTGTTCTGCTTCTGTATTTCACATTTTAAATACATTGAATTTGTTTATTTTAATATATTGATGCAATACAATATAACAATATTATAGAGTTTGAACTCATCAGCTATATCTATTAACTAGAAAATAAGTCAAGTGGTAGATGGTAGTAGGTAGAAAATAAGTGGTATTTACTACAAAATTTAGGTAAACAACTAAAAGTTGACTAAAAAATAAAAGTTAAGGAATTCTTTGAAGATTAACCTTCTTCCCAGCCCTTTGCGAACAGACCGTTCTTCTTTAATGGAATTGGTTGACCTGGTGTGTAGTCCATTGGCCTCATCCAGAATATTGCCTTTGTTGGACAGACGCCGATACATGCACCATCTGAGATGCATCTCTCTGGATAGAAGACAAATGCCTTACCTCGTTTCCATCCTTCGACTGGTTTTACTCTTAATACATCTGGACCAAGAGCCGTACAAATCTCGACACACAGTGCACAGCCTATACAGTGTTGTTCGCTAATATCCGGAAGTATTGCTACTGGCATTTAATTCTCAAAAACAATCCATAGCGAAACTATTTAAACACTATGTCATTTTTATAACACTGATATAAAAATTGCGTAATTTGATGACTTTGATTGTTAATTTCCTAAGCAACATACAAATGTTTTCAAAATAGGGTTATGGTGTGGTCAGCAAGACTAGGGTTTTATTGCCATTAATTGTAGGAACGGTTGTTTTAGGAACCCTTGGTCTATTGTTCATTCCTGAGTCTATTAAAGACAAAAACATAGGTTTTCCAAATGGTACTTTAAGCATAGATAATAAAATAGTCAAGGTAGAAGTAGCAGATTCTCCTGTAGCTAAACAGAGGTGGTTAACGTTTAGAGAAGATAAACTTCCATTTGACTCTGCTATGATATTGGTGTACAACAAATCTGACCTATATCCTATTTGGCTTTTGAATATTGAGTTCAATGTTGACTTACTTTGGCTTGATGAGCAAGCAAATATTGTGTATATTGTGAAGGATGCGCCACCGTGTAAAACGGCATTAGATGTTACTGGGTGTACTTATAAAAATACAAAACCTGCAAAATATATTCTTGCAGCTACCGCAGGTTTTATAGACTTTTATAACATCACCAATCATTCTAGAATCAAGATAATTTCTATATGAACCATTAATTCATCTACAAATCGTTATTCGCTTAGTTCCTTTGATGCTAAATAGGAGTTATATTTTGGGATCAAATAAATAAGCTAGGAGTGCTAGCAGGAGGACATCATTTTCTCAATGTGTTGTGTAAATCATGATATGCCTGCTTTATCTCTTCAACTGATGCCTCATCTTCAAGAGTACTTACATCACCGATGCTGTCTGAGTTAGCAGATATAGACTTTAGTAATCTTCGCATTATCTTTCCACTGCGTGTCTTTGGAAGGCGTGCAACAAAATGAATTTCGTCTGGTGTAGCTATTGATCCGATTGTATTTCTTATATGTTTGATTAGATCTTGGCGTAGATGTTCTGATGCTTGATGACTGGTTTTTAGTACCAGGAAAGCTACAATCGACTCGCCTTTTTTTTCGTCAGGTTTGCTAGTTACTGCTGCTTCTGCTACTGCAGTAAAGGAAACAAAGGCACTTTCAAGCTCCATAGTACTTAATCTGTGTCCTGCTACCTTAAGTACATCATCAGATCTTCCCAAAAGCCAAATATAGTTATCTGTATCGCTTAATGCAAAATCTCCCGAATAATAGGATCCAGGAAATCGATTCCAATATACATTCTGATATTTTTCATCATCATTCCACAATGTCATAAACATACCAGGCCACGGTTTCTTAATAACTAAATATCCTTTAGTATTTGAATTAACATATCTTCCAGTTTCGTCTACTATTGCGATATCAATCCCAGGAACAGGTAGTGTTGCAGACCCTGGTTTCATCGGTATTGAATCTATACCAAGACATTGACTGATCATGATACCCCCAGTTTCGGTTTGCCACCATGTATCAATGATAGGGCATTGTTCTTTTCCTATGGTTTTAAAGTACCACATCCAAACTTCAGGATTGATCGGCTCGCCGACTGTGCCTAATAAACGCAGAGTTGATAGATCAAAAGAGTTAGGTATTGCAGAGCCGTATTTCATATACATACGAAGTGCTGTGGGTGTGGTATAGAGAATTGTGGCACCGTGTTTTTCTATGATAGTCCAATATTTATCTGGTTTAGGATAATCTGGTGCACCTTCATGTATGATTTGTGTTACTCCATGTAATAATGGTGCATATGCAATATAACTATGACCGGTAACCCATCCCATGTCAGCAGTACAAAAGAAGATATCCTTCTCATTGAAATTAAATACCCATTTCGAAGTGGCATATAAATGAGTTAGATATCCACCTGTACCATGAAGAACACCTTTTGGTTTACCTGTAGTACCAGATGTATAGAGAATGTACAATGGATCTGTGCTTTCCATTATTTCTGGTTCACAAAATCTCTTGGCATTTTCAATTAGTTGTTGCCATGTTATTTCATTCTTAGAGAGACTTAATTCGTCTGTTCCTCTATTAAGTATAATAATATTCTCTACTGTAGGCATAATTGATATCGCCTCGTCAACCACTTTCTTCAACTGGACCTTATTACCTCTACGAATGCCGTAGTCTGTTGTTATGATTAATTTTGACATTGAATCGTTTACTCTATCAGATAACGCTTTTACACTAAAACCAGAGAATACAACTGTGTGAATGGCGCCAATACGTGTACATGCTAGCATAGTAATGAGTAACTCTGGTATCATGGGAAGGTAGATTGTTATCCTATCGCCTTTGTTTATACCTAATTCTTTTAATCCATTGGCAACCCTATTCACAGCAAGATATAATTGATAGTAGGTGTATGTCTGTACTGTACCATTCTCACCTTGCCAAATAATCGCAGCTTTGTTCTTATGATGATTATCTATATGTCTGTCCACACAATTTACGCTAACATTTAGCTGACCTCCGACAAACCATTTTGCAAATGGTGGATTCCAGTCTAGTATTTTATCCCATTTCTTAAACCAAAGCAGATTATTAGCTTCATTTGACCAGAATTGTTCTAGATTTTCTATAGAATCTTTTCTGACTTTCTGCAATTTCATTCCATTTAGGGTTATTTTGGTGTCGCTGGATAAGATTGAGTCTTCCATATACTATGAATATGATTAACTGAGGCAAGATTAAAAATATTTTACTGCCATTAGTTATATTTTTAGTATGAGTCATAGTGTGTACATATGATTTTACTTTGAAACAAGAGATAAATGGTTAATATTTATGAATACTAATTTGAAAAGATTGTTAGACTGGGATGAACAAATTAAGGCACATTTAATGTGGATTTGGGGAGGTGAAGTGGGTTTTATGAAAAGAGGAATTGAGGGGATGCTTGTTATTACAGACAGACGAATTGTATTTATAAGCAAAACAGATATGACATATAGAGTGCATGACGTATATTCAAGACGACAACGCATACGATTTGAACAGGACGAAAACATATTTCGTCCAATAGAAGATTATGGTATTAATGAATTAAGAGTGGATATGAATAAGAGTATTAAGAATATTGAGATGCCTTTCAGTAAAACTACAGATTTATTTATTGAAGAGAAGCGATGGGGTACAGCATTAAGAATTAGCTTTATTGATGAGGAGGGAAAAAAGCATTATAAATTTTCAGTGGTTAAAAGTTGGGTAAAGTATCCAGCAAAAGATCCTTTAGAATTTCAGCGGATGGATTGGTCGCCGGTTATTACATTGTTCAAAAATCTTAGATAGAAAGTATAGATTTGATCTGGAAGCGAGAAAAGTCCTATGGCTGGTAAGTTATTTGTAGTAGGAGTAGGACCTGGATCTTCAGAATATCTTACTGATATTGCCAAGTACAAAATAATAAAATCTCGTTATATAGCAGGATATTCTCATACGTTATCGATCATTAAACATCTGTTCGATCCTACATGGCAAAGAATAAGTGAAGTTACAATGGATTCTCAGGATGACATTTACAAGAATATATTTGATCAGATGGAGACTAATGAATATTGTACCGTACCATTTACAGGTGATGTAAATTTTTCAGAATCAGAAGTCATTGATCGATTACTAGAAATTTTTGGTGAAGATAATGTAGAAATGATACCTGGTATTAGTTCGATTCAAGTAGCTGCCTCAAGGTCAAAGGTTCCACTTGATAAGGCTGCGATATTCACTTTTCATATTACAGAAGATATCGAAGGAAGGAAGGAAGAGTTACTTAATGCCGTCAGAAATAAGAGAAGTGTTATATTATTACCCAGACCATGGCCCAAAAATAGAGAAAGGCAATTTATGGAGTCTGATATAGCATTGTTTCTAAGGAATAATATGCTACAAACGGATAATCTAGATGTATGGGTATTCGAGTTTCTTACAAAGGGAAATGAGAGGATTTTTAGAGGAAAGGTAAGTGAGTTAGAAGAGCGTCAATTCGATCCGTTATCTGTAATGGTTATCGATCAGGTTAAACGAAGAACATACTTAGAGTTTGATTAGATTGTAATAACAATTAATTATGCAATGCCAGGAGATTTTCCCTCTTGAATTACTTTCTCGAAGTAATTAACTTGTTGTTGCATAAAGTTTTTTCGTTTTTCTTCTTCTTCAAGTTCGGACATGTCTAGTAATTTTATTTTTAATAGTTGTGTAAGGACAGACAGTATTAGTTGCGCAGTTTTTGGTTGAATGACATTAGGATTATCAATCTCACCTAATAGACAGAGAGCATCAATAGCTTGTTCTTTTGCTAGACCAAGAATTAGTCCATTAAATCCAAGTATCTGTCCTTGCCCATTGTAAGTTATAAGATTATTATATTCTTTGGTCCTTTCTAAAATATCTTTATTATTAGTTACAATATAGATAGGATTGTCTATAGGAGTTGGTATCATATTTTGTTTTAAAGCAGCACCCATAGAATAAATAATATTAATATTGAGTCTCTCTGCCATCCTTATTACCTCATGAGCAATCTCATACAGTCTAATAGGATCAGCTGGATTAAAATCTCCAGTAAAAATGATCATATTTTTTGAGTCAACTGAATAAAATTTGTAGCTTGCTCGTGTATAGTCTAAGAGTCCGTTACTATAATTTACATAAGGAGGCCAATAGGCAAATATTTCGGCAAAAAGCTTTGCTTTAAGTTTTCTTACAAGAAAATTCATTCCGATTCCAGCTACATTTCCCATATCAGGCAGTGCAGCAATCATACATGAATAATTATGAAAATGTGGGGTATGATACATCTTTAGATCTAACATCATGATAGCTACTTTATACTAGAATAAATATCATGAGAATGCTATTTTATGTTATGGCGGTTAAGGGATCAACTCATTAAAACTTAGGCTTCAATAGCTCTATTTTCGCATTTGAAAGGGCGTAAACTGGTAATTTACTGACAAAGCTAACTCGTGTCTAATCGAATGAGAGACCAATATTTCAGCTTGCCTATTCTCCTAGCACACATTTGTTTACGTCCAAATCTGGCACCTTTTTTGCAGCACTCCACGGCTGGTTCGTTTTCCCAAAACTGTTACCACCGGAAGATCATACAGTCAGTTACAGCATTAGTGTAATAACCCCTGGTACAATAGTGGATGGCAGTCTAACGACAGCTCAATTTACGTATTACATGAAGGTCACTTAGGTTAGAACTCTAGTCGGTTCGAATTAATCGTATACAAATGAATACAAGACACTCCGAACACTATTATTTATACATACGTATAGTGAGCTATATTATCCATAAGGCAATAGTCGATTGCCGATGAATACTTATGAGAAGTATTCTGGACATAGTTCTCATAATCCTGTCATCGATTCTGTGTAGTCATTATCATCATAAAGAACTGTTAAACCGTTAACCAACTTTTTTCCTAACGCTGTGTGGCAGTTAAGATGGATAGTTCTGTGATTTCAGTGTAAGAAAAGAACCTGACTAATTACCGAATAATAGAAGTCTATCGTTATCGTGATATTTTCAGAGGACATATTGTTGACTAATTCAAGGAATCAGAATTAGGACACTACGTCACTATGTACTCATGGTATAATTATGAATCTAAGGAGTAGAAATTTGGGATTTAGTATTATTATAAGTTGAGATGAAGTGCCATTCTATTATTGCAGCTAAAAAGAGAATTACTAGAATGATTCCGATTTCTATTAAAATGGACTTGAGTTGTTTTGCAAGATTTTCTTTTTTAACCAAGGAAAAAAGTAGAATGAAGCTCCTAGATATTGCTAGACCATAACAAAATACTTCCATCATTCCAAATGGTGTCAAGAGAATTATCAATGGTGATATATAACTGTGGGGTACAGAGTCGTGAGTTATGGCAGAGAATATAGTTCCAGTACTATAGCCAGAGAATATACCAAATAGTGCTCCTATACCCGGTAGAAACATTATGATAGTAATAATAAGATTATTCGTGAATATCCCAACGTAATTAAGTCCATTAATTTTATGCAAAAACGCTTCTTTCAGTTTTTGTGCAGATGATTGATCTAGTTGGATACTTGCTCCTACAGAATATGATATAAGAAATATAATTATACCTATAGCTGTTAAAAAAATTCTGTGTTTAAGGAGTGACATGAATAAATTGCATGCCAGTTGGAGTTATGTACTTATCGATGACAGAAATATAATTAAGATGGAATCTTTTCCACTTTAACAAGGAATTGAGTATTTCGAATGACATTTCTGATGCATTGATATATGCTATTAACAAGGGATATCAAATTCATCCAGATGCGTTCGCATTGCTTAGATCGATTAATTCCGATGTAAGTAATATTATCAAAACTATTATTGAAAAAAAGACTAAATTAAAAGAAAGTCATTCAATATTGATAGATGATATTAAAACTATTATATCGAGGGATCTCGTGGAGAATGGTGCGAGTAAGTCTAGAAGTATAGATGATAGTGGTCATTATGATAAGGCATTAATTTATGGAGATAAGAGTACTCAAAGTACATATGAAGTACTTTTTGATCCGACATCTAAAGTTAATTCCACGGAAGATGAAAACGGTTTTCTCAAATTATTTCGTAGTAGGTACGAAAAGTCATTAAAAATTTTAGCTATGCGGCCTGATAGCAAAAGAATAAAAAAAATTGAAAAGATCAAACAAGAATATAATAAGAAAAGGTCTGTGAACACGTCTAATCGTAGAAACGATGAAGAAAGCGTACATAATAATTCAAGTAATGCTGAAACAATACTACTTGCAGGGTTACTTATGTCACGAAGACAGCAAAAAAATATGGTAGAAGTTACTATTGATGATATGAGTGGTGCACTATTAGCAGTAGCTACTACGGATGATGTACGGAATCAGATATCTATGTTAGCGTTGGATCAAATGGTAATGTTAGAGATAGAGAGTCAGAAAAGAGGTCGACAAAATTATTTGATTAGAAATGTTATTTCGCCAGAGATTCCTGAGCATATACCCAACAAGTCTAGATCAGAATCATATGTACTTTTAACGTCGGATCTCCATATCGGTAGTAAATATTTTATGGAAGCAGAATTTTTGAGATTTGTAGAATGGCTTTCATCAGATGATGATATCGGGAGTAAAGTAAAATTTCTATGTATTGCTGGAGATATAATTGACGGTGTAGGAATATATCCAAATCAAGATAAAGAACTTAAAGAAATTGATGCTAGTAAACAATTGATGTATGCGATGAGGTTATTAGATCAGATTCCAAAACATATTGAGATTTTTATCATTCCTGGAAATCATGACCTTGGAAGAAGAGCGTTACCACAGAGTTCACTTTCTCCATTTATGGATAAGAGTACAGATAATTTTCATATGGTTGGAAATCCATCATTGATTAAACTGGATGGTGTTAAATTATTGATGTTTCATGGACAGAGTTTAGATGATATTATTGCTACTACGCCGGGCTTAAGTTACTCAAGACCGGCAGATGCAATGAAGATATTACTTAAGGCTAGACATTTGTGTCCAACATATGGTGAAAGAACTCCTATAGCTCCTGAGGAAGAAGACATGCTAGTAATCTCTGAAGTGCCAGATATTTTTCATGCTGGACACGTACATATTATTGATGTTGGTAGATACAGAAATACACTTGTAGTAAATTCTGGTGCATGGCAGTCTCAAACGAGATATCAACAAACCATGGGAATAATGCCTACTCCAGGTATAGTTATATTAATTAATCTATCAACACTTCAACTTTTTCAAAAGAATTTTATTATTTAACGTCTGGAATTATGGAAGATAATAGAATATCATCCTTAAATGCTTCTCTAATAGTCATTAATGGAACAACAAGTTTTATTCTTTGGGATCTGCCATATCGACCGAGGTTTACTATATTAGTGGTAACTAGACCAAGTTGATCAAGTTCACTAATGATTTGTGTTATTCGGCGTTGAGTCAACGGTTCCTGCTCTAAACTGGTACATAAAGATGAATATATATCATACATTTCGCCAGTATTACCATTTTTAGAATTGATTATAGCAAGAATAAGAATTTTAGTATGAGTTGTAGAATTCTTTAAGATCTCATAATTAGTATCCCGATCTATTTTTTGTTGTGCAACTCTAACATGAATCTCCTTAATGGTACTAGAGCCTTCTCGTTCAGCTACTTCTGCAGCAACCCTCAACAAATCGATGGCCTTTCTTGCATCACCGGTCTCTCTTCCTGCCATTGCAGCACAGAGATTAATAGCGGCAGTAGGTATTGCATGTTCAGTAAAGGCTAACTTACATCTATCTACTAGTATATCTTTTAATTGTTCTATTGTATATGGATTAAATACCATTTCTTCCTCACTTAAGCTGCTTCTAACTCGAGGATCTAATTTATCCTTAAAGGTAAGACTGTTAGAAATTCCAATTAGGCTGATGAATTGTTCTGCTGAGATACGTTCATTTGCTCTGGTAAAATTATATAAAATATCATCACCATTTTTATCGACCAAGGAGTCTATTTCATCTATAACTAAGACAACTCTGAGATTTTTACGTCTAATATAATCAAGAATTCTATCAGTTGCTTCACCCAATGAAAGACCAGTGAAATGGACTTGAAGCTTTTTTTCTTCCTTATTAATTCCCATCATTTCAGCAATCTCATATAATATTTTATAGCTAGTATTAGCTGTCTTTGCATTCATAAATGGAACTGTTATTTGCATATCAAGATCATCCGCTTTATGCTTGAGCCGTTCGATAACATTCTTTACAACTGCTGTTTTTCCTGTACCAGGTTTACCGAAAATTAGTAAATTTGATGGTCGCCCTCCTCTAAGAATAACTGAAAGTGTCTGTGCAATCATAGTACTTTCATTATCCCTAAATGGCAGTCTTTCAGGAACATAGTCAATAGTTAACGTTTTCCTATTTTTGATTAGTGTTTTACTTTCTATAGCATTATTGAACACATCATCTAACTTATCATCATTCAATTCTACACACTTCCAACGACTATTCCCCACCCCATTTTTTCTTTTGCAACATAAAGTAAAACTTTATAACTATATGTTAACAACCTGTTAATTAATTAATTAAAAATAACTAAATCAATATTTATTAACAATTCAGTTAATAATATTAACAATAATAAACTGTGTGATGAGGTCTTCTGCATTAGAAATACAGGGGTGGAGACCACCATAAACAATTAGGTTTTCCGAACTTTATATTAACAGTAATTTCACAAATTCATATATCAGAATCAGTACTAGTACAAAAACACCCCTTGATTTCCACTGGAGCGTTATCAATAGTTATTAGATGTTAAAAACCTTGGATATACCCCTTGATTTCCACTGGAGAGTTATTCTGTTTAATAATTCGAAATTTGAATATTAACAGTGTAGTTCCGATAATTCTAGAATATGAGTGTCTCAATCACTGTAAATAAAATCAATGTTATTTGTTATCATAAGCTCTACTAGTAATGTTAAGTGTTAATGAAAAATATAATCAAGCAAAGGAAGCACTTCTATATTGAGCTCTCCAAAAAAGAAGATAAAAATTGAATTAGAGGATAATGAAGGTGATAGATATAACCTTTCCTTAGAAGGCAAATTCTCAAAGGAAAAGATGATGAGAGTATTTGAATTAATTGAATCTTTTGAAGATAAAACAACAAAAGAGCCAACTTCTCTTGCATATGATGATACTTCAACCTTAGCATCCAGGATATGGAGTATCGTACAAGATAAGTATCATAATACAACATTTACATCAGCATTTATTTTTAATAAATACAATGAGATATACGAAGAAAAACTTCAGTTGAGTGTAATCTCTACATATTTATCAAGATTTTTTGCACGGAACAAACTAGCACGAATTAAACATGGAAAAGAGTGGATTTACTCTGTGATTGATATAAATAACAATCTATCACAGTCTCATGATATCACATATCACTATGATTTTCCAACAGTCTACGACCTTCATCGGTAATTTTATATAAAAACGGCTTATTGTCTATATCCCTTGTGACAAGACTTTCATTATAGAGTCTTTTCATCAGACGTGATGTATGCTCACGGGTCTTTTTTGTATTAACTTGAATTTCTCTCGCTGTCATTGGGGACTGACTTAGCAATTTTAGAATAGAGGTTACAGTGTTTTCATTTTTATGCAAACTTTTATCATCAACCATATCATCAATTCTATTTCTTGTGATATTTACCTGTGATGTCACAGTATCATCAGCTATAGTATGTTTGTACTGATCTTCATGTACATTAAAACTATTTGTATTACTCTTTGTATTATTATCTATTATTGTCTTCGTTCTTCTTCCTTCTATATCACCATCCGCAGACATCTTTGCCTCTATAATATCGACTTTAGTTCTCAATTCTCCAACCATTTTAGTAGAATTCTTAACCCTCATAACATATTTAGACAAGACTGCTTCTAATATTACGTATTTATGTTCATTCTGTATCGCTGACCGTCTGGACCTAAGTCTCATATAAAATAATACTCCAAAGAAACTGAGAAAGAATACCATAATTGATAATATGACATTTAATTGAGATTCATTCAGCCACATACCCATTATGTTAGTGTGACCTTCATATATTGTGATATATTAATTTTAATTACATTGTGATATTATATCTTTGAAAGCTTTGTAATCACATCCTCAAGTACCGGTATTAGATTCCTTGTATGCATTTCCTGTGATATATCTGATTGTTGCTCACACATCAAAGAGATCTGTGCGAACTGAGCATTTAATTGATCAAGTATTGTATATATTCGGTCATCCAGTACTTCCATTAATCTTAATAGTATAATACTATAGATTACCTGTCTGACCTTGTCTTTACACTGCTTTACTTGCCTATAATACGCTCCTTCACTTATACCAATTGGTGATTTTCCTTTATCCAGTTTTTTATAAATTATTGATACTTGACGTGGAGTTAGCATAGAATTTTTAACTAATATAGTAAGAAAATAACTAAAATTATATTCCTTGATAGACATACGTACTATACAGATTTGTATAGTACATAATATTAATTTTATCGCAAAAATGACTCTTATATAAGGCCAATTATTGTGGATGGATGAACATGAAAATAGGTACCACCGAAAGTTTTATTTTAGATAGTATTAGAGAAAATGGGACGCTGTGTTTTCCTCTTATCGATTCCCAGAATCAGGTTAACATATCTTCTATAGTAAATAAGCTTGAACATCTGGGTGCAACTGGCATACTTATTGGCGGATCTTCAGTCTCTGATCAGATAGAACTATCAGGTATAGTAGCAAAAATAAAATCCCTAATTAAAATTCCCGTAATTCTATTTCCTGGAAATATAACTGGCATTGTACCTGGTGCTGATGCAATACTATTTAGCTCATTGCTAAACTCTGAAAATCCCTATTATATAACTGGAGCACAAGCCCAAGGTGCACTTATCATTAAGAAGTATAATTTAGAAGCAATTCCTACTGCATATTTAATTATTGGTCAAGGATCCACAGCTTGGTTTATTGGACAGACCAGATCCATTCCTTTTGACAAATCTGGAATTGCAGTAATGTACGGTCTAGCAGCCCAATATATGGGGATGAGGTTCTTATATCTTGAAGCAGGTTCTGGATCTTCTGCATATGTTTATCCGGAGATGATTTCAGCAGTAAGAGCACATTTTGATGGTATACTAATTGTAGGTGGTGGAATAACTGACGCAGAAACTGCTACTACTATAGCCAATGCTGGGGCAGACATCCTCGTAGTTGGAACATTGATAGAAAAAAAGAATGATTGGGAAGAACAATTCTCTAAAATTATTAGTAGTATACGAAAATGATAACAGAAGCTCAATCTAGACTCACTGACCTTAACATACCGAGATACTATTCACTATATTACGATGCAATCCTTGGTGGCGTACAACAGCTTCTTAGTTTGGCCATCCAAGCTAGACGGAAGAATCTTGATGTCACTAACATAGTAGAATCCAAAATAGCCTACGACTTGGCTGATAGAGTAGCGAAGATGCATGAAATAGATATATCTGATAGACTTCGTTTCCTCCTCACTCAAGTAGGTAAGGAAAAAGCTGCACTAAAAATCGCTGAAGAGATTGCTTTAGGTGAATATGGCACTCAAGATATGGAAACAAGATTAGATACTGCAGTTCGTGTGAGTCTATCAATAGTAACAGAAGGTGTAACTGTAGCCCCTTTACAAGGAATTTCGGACGTGAGAGTAAAAATGAATGCAGACAATTCTAACTATCTATCTATTTCCTTTGCAGGACCAATCAGGTCAGCAGGAGGTACTGAGGCCGCATTTACAATGTTAATAGCCGATCATGTACGAAAAGTAGTCGGACTAGCACCATACATCGCTAATTCTTATGATGATGAAACTGGAAGATTTGTAGAAGAACTTCGTATCTATGAAAGAGAGGTCGGAAATTTTCAATTCAGGATCGCTGATGAGGATGTCATAAAATGTATATCGCTACTCCCTGTAGAGCTTGATGGAGTAGATACAGACCCTATTGAAGTTGCTGGTCATAGGAATATGCATAGAATTTCAACTAACAGAGTTCGTGGTGGTGCTTTGAGAGTTATGAATGATGGATTAATTGGAAGGAATAAAAAATTATTGAAGATAGTTCAAATGCTTGATCTTGATGGATGGACATGGCTTGATCAGCTAAACGGTGCTATTCAAAGTGGAGAAGAATCTGATGCTATACATCATAGAATGAGAGAAGTAATCACAGGAAGACCAGTCCTTTCGATGACTGGACGTGATGGTGGATTCAGATTACGTTATGGTAGAAGTTGTAACACTGGTTTCGCTACCGTTGGTATTCATTCCTCTATACCTGTACTCTTAAAAAATGCAATTGTAGTGGGTACACAGATAAAAATGGATACACCTGGAAAGGCATCTACAATCGCATTAGTCGATAGTATAGAATCTCCTATCGTAAAGCTTAATGATGGTAGTGTAATTAGGGTTACCACACCTGATCATGCATATACCATATTAAGTGAATTAAAAAAGATTCTGTACCTTGGAGACATTTTAATAAGTTATGGTGACTTTCTTGAAAATAATAGTCAGCTACTTCCTGCTTCTTATGTTGATGAGATATGGATATCCGAGCTTAAGTCAAAACTAACAAACACTGAATCGATTTCTTCATATGGAATAGTCTCATACGACAGACTAATTGAGCTCTTAACTGAACCATTTGAAAATTACCCAACAATAGAAGAGGCTTTCGACATAAGCACACATCTAAATATTCCATTACATCCAAAATATTTATTATATTGGGATCAAGTTACTTTACAGGAACTTATTCATCTAATAAAAGAACTATATAATCACTTTTTGCAGTGCAAGGAAGACTTTTCTATAATGCTGGATACCTTAATTAATTCTGATATCAATAAGCTTATCTTAGAAAAACTTGCAGTTATTCATAAATTAAATTCTGACAAAAGTAAAATTATAATAACTGATACCGATCATAGACACATTCTTACAAAGATAGTAACAACATTACATAAAAATAAGGATAGTTTATTCTTATATCTTGAGCAACTTATCATTCAAAATGAGACTTCAAATTTAGATAATAATTTACAAATAATCCAAAAGATTCTTAATGTTCCAATAAAAGGAAAATATCTTTCTTCGATTGCTGTACGTGTCGGAAGGCCAGAAAAGGCAGCTGAAAGGAAGATGAAACCACCAGTTCATATTTTGTTCCCTGTTGGAACAAAAGGCGGTCCTACACGTGATATCATAAAGACAGCACAACAATCATCAACATATATAGAGATCGCAAATAGAGTATGTACAGACTGTCACTATCCATCAATAGGAATGTCCTGTCCTTTGTGTCATACTTTAACTCAATTGCAAAGATTATGTATAGTATGCAAAAGACAAACTGACGATACAAACTCGGATCGGCGATGTACTTTTTGTAAAAATGAATACAAAACTTATTCCGCTATTAATTTTCCTCTAAAGGACACAATTACAAAGGCATGTCAAAATCTAAAGCTCAAACCTATTCAACCCCTTAAGGGTGTTAAATCACTTATGGGAAAGAATAGATATGCAGAGCCACTTGAGAAAGGTATTCTAAGACAAAAGAATACTATTTCCACATTTAAAGACGGGACTATTCGTTTCGACGCTACAAATGAACCACTAACCCATTTCAAGCCAAAATGGATTACTACTAGCATAGAAAGATTAAAGTTACTAGGCTATAGTAAAGATCATCATGGCACCGAGTTAACATCCTCGGAACAGCTCATAGAACTCATGATTCAGGACGTTATTATACCTGTTCAAGCTGCTGAACATCTACTAAATATAACCAAATTCGTTGACGACGAGCTTACTAAATTTTACGGCCTTCCTAGTTTTTATAATGTTTTATCTATAAACGATCTAATAGGACATCTTATAGTAGGTTTAGCACCACACACATCTGTCGGAATAGTAGGAAGGATTATAGGATTTACAAATTCACAAGTTTGCTTAGCATCACCAATTTGGCACTCAGCAAAACGTAGAGATTGTGATGGTGATGCTGACTCACTAATGCTATTAATGGATATATTCTTAAACTTTTCATATGAATATTTGCCTAATAAGATAGGTGGTCTTATGGACGCTCCGTTACTTATTCAACCAGTCGTACTACCACACGAAGTACAAAGGCAGGCTCATAATTTGGATATCAGTGAAAATTATCCATTAGAATTTTATCATGATACTTGGAATAAAGGGAAAGCTGTAGATTCTATTTCTTATATAGATCTTGTCAAAAAAAGAATAGGTCAACTTAATCAGTTCTTTGATTATAAGTTTACACATCATACAGATTCAATAACTTTAGAAACTTCAAGAAGTTCATATTCTACACTTACTACAATGGAGGAAAAACTAGACATGCAAATGACCACAGCAAAATTAATTCAGGCCGTAGATCCTGATGATGTCGCATCAATGGTTCTAATAACGCATATTCTTCCAGATATCATGGGAAATATACGGGCCTACTCTTCTCAGTCTTTCAGATGCAATAAATGTAGCCAAAAGTATAGGAGAATGCCTCTTGCCGGTAAATGTCTTGAATGCAATAATTCGTTATTACTAACTGTCACAAGAGGCTCGGTTCAGAAATATATACAAATTGCATTAAATATATGTCATGAATTCAAGATTAACGAATATTTAGTAAATCGTGTAAAATCGCTACAACAGGAACTGAATTTGCTTTTTAGGGAGCAACAGAAAACACAATCTTCAATAATGGATTTCGCCTAAGTCATCTTCGTCTTAATATTGTTCCTGTTACAGCGACTAATCAAGACAATTGATATTATCCTTAAAAATTGGAAACATTTTGTCTAAATTATATCCAAAATAACTAGAAATCATCCATCAAAATACTAATATACACATATAGATGATCTTATAAAGACTAGATAATATGTATATAAACTATGCACCAAGGAATGTATAGGTGAAATTTATTTGAGAAATGAGAAATCTAATATCGCTATCTTTGATACATTTAAAACACGTAATGACAAATTCACTGGAGAAGCGAGAAGACAACGTGGGATTATTATACATTTAGCAATAGAAAAAAGTGCGGAACTAAGAACAAGAACATCTATTGCTCATGCCATCGCAAAAAACAATGGTATTCTTTGGCAAAACATTTACTCAGGTATTTTCAGAGATCTCGATGAAGTATTAATTCCCTCTGGAGTAGTTGTAGAAGAGGGACGTCTTCCATTAAGACGTGGACCTAAAGCTCTCCAATTGGAAGGAGTTCCTTTCTATGAATTGACTGAAACAGGGATACTGGTAGCTTCATCAATTGAAGAGCTTGGAGATTACAGAATGAAATTGCTCGAGTCGTATATAAGCTCCCTTAATGTGAATACTACCGAAGAGCTCATTATGAAAAATGGTCTCATACTACTACTAAAGGTCACTCCTCATCTTGCAAGCAAAATTATTAGTGAATATGTATATGCTTATAGTACAGGCATCATAGATACTGCAACACCAATTGATATCAAAAGGATGCGACCCGTAATAGGGGATCAAATTCTTATAGAAAAAGAACTCATTGAAGCATATAGCATCATCACTAATGAACAACAAGAATTAATGAGAAATTTCTTTAAGGTCATGACCTAGGATCCGTCCTCTCATTACATAATACTATTTACCTAGAGATCCTAAATCCAATCAAGTCAGCAATTATGTTTCTACATAATAATTATAAGTCAACTATATTTTCAATCTACCGCTATTAAGTCATACCCGCCTTATTATCAGAATAGCCACAGTTACCACAACTGTACTTTCTTGATACACCCTTACATTCTTCACATCTCCAAATTAACCGGTCCTTGCATTTAGGACACATAAAACTCTCTGATAACTCTGATGGGCGAATTTCCTTCTTACATGCATTACAATTTGGCATTTCATAAGAACCTGAATACATCTATAGATGAATTTAATATACACTTATTTTTAGTTTTATTATGAGAATATCAATTAACTAATACTTGTTGTAATAAGATCATTATTAATATATTAAAATGACATCTATTGACGCTGCTAAAATGTGTGATAGAAGGAGACTTCTTTTTTGGTAAGTATGAAAATCATCTTTCTTGGGACCTCGGCTGCAATTCCTACTTCTAGTAGAGGATTAAGTTCTATAGCCATACAAAGAGGAGGAGAATTATTACTTTTCGATGCCGGCGAAGGCATGCAAAGAAACTTTATGAGGGCAAGACTAGGCATAAATCGAAAAATGAAATTATTTGTAACTCATATGCATGCAGATCACTGTGTAGGCATATTAGGACTCCTTCAGACAATGTCACTTTTAGGACGTACTAAAAAGTTGCATATCTATGGAGAGCCGAAGCTATTGGAATTCATTAATCAGAATATTCGTATTATTAATTTTGGGTTATCTTTTGATCTTGATATTCATGTTATATATAAAGAAGGATTAGTTGTAAAGGAATCTGACTATCAAGTGTCTTGCTGTAGGTCTTTGCATTCTATTCTCTCATATTCATTTTGTATTGAAGAATTTGATCGGCCAGGCAAATTTAATGTAGAGAAGGCTATCAGTCTGGGAATTCCTAAAGGAGAATTATTCGGTAAACTGCAAAATAATGAAGATATACTTTTTAATGGTATGAATATCAAGTCGGAACAGATAGTTGGACCCAAAAGAAAAGCAAGAAAGATTGGCATATCTGGTGATACTAGACCCACAACGGAACTTGAAAGATTTTTTTCTGATTCTGATATACTGATATTCGAATCAACATACTCTCAGAACAACCATGAAAATGCAGTGAGAACTTTTCACTCCACTGCCATTGAAGCAGCTTCACTAGCAAAGGCATCAAGAGCTCACACACTATTTCTTACTCATTTTAGTTCAAGATATAAGGATGCGTCAGTACTCTTAAGTGAAGCAAAATCAATTCATGATGATGTAGAATTAGCGGAAGACCTAAAGATAATTAATGTCCCTTATACACAATAGATCACTATTCATTGTCTATTTGATTACCATGATTACCAACCCGTTAAATTAACACTTTTAAGTCATATGATAGTACAAAAACTGTCTAGCTTTGCAAAATGATACTGTTATTATAAGTAGTATAGACAATTTGGAGCTTGCAACTAAAATTGCACACAATCTAGATGTACAACTCATGAAAGCAGATTTGCGTATTTTTTCAGACGGCGAAAGTAAAATTCGAATGGATTCTGTATCGAATAAAAAATGTATCATAGTTCACTCTACTTACCCAGTCCCAGACCAACGTCTAATGCAATTGTTCATGATGATCTATAAATGCAATAAAGATCGTGCCAAGCATATTTGCGCCTTGATTCCTTATATGGCCTATACAAGACAGGATAAGGCCTTCATAGATGGAGAAGTTATAAGTGTAGATCTGATCGGAAACATACTAGAATCAATTGGTATTAATCAACTAGTAACAATAGATATTCATAATCAGAAAGTCTTATCAAACTTTTCCTTTCGTACCAGCAATATTAGTGCTATTCCAATATTAGCGTGTTATGTATCAGACCATTTAAAACTCCATAATCCACTTATAGTATCTCCTGATAAAGGAGGCACTAATAGAGCTGCAGAACTAGCAAAACTTCTTGATACCGATATGATTTCTTTAGTCAAAATACGAGATAGACATACCGGAGAGATCCAAACAAAATTTGAAGGAAGTAAATCTATTCGCGACAGAGACACAATTATACTTGATGATATGATAAGTACGGGTAATAGTATAATAAATGCCGCAAAAGTGTTAAAAGAACTTGGCATTCAAAATATATTTGTATTATGTACTCATGCTCTGCTACTTGAAAATGCAATCGAGAAATTAAGAGATGCAGGAATTAAGGACATAATAGCCACTAACTCTATACCAAATGTCTTTGCAAGAGTAGACCTCACAGCCATGTTATCTCAATATTTGCTTGAACAAATTAAATCATCTCCATGATGCTCCTGATGAGCATTCTCAATTTTAGTAAAAAAATAAATTTACACTAAATTTTGAGTATAACTGTAACTTCATTGGTACCTGATTTTATTAACTCTTTTTTTACGGCTTTTAGAACCTGTTCGGAAGAAGTAAGACTTGAAAAATCGATAATTTTTGTTCCATCTAGTATATGAATTTGTGGCGCAAGATCGTTTGATTTCCGTCCATCTCTGCATTCGTTAAAGAATATCTCAAATTTGTTCATAACATGCTGTGCAGGACCGCTATAAATCATCCCATTTTCAATAGATAACCTAATCCTTCCATATTTATCAAGTACTAATATTGATTGTCTACGTGATTTTAGAAATAATTTCTTTTTATGAATTTCACAGGCAAAAACATAGTAGTTTTTCATATCAAATATACGGCGAATACCGTCATTAATTCCAAATAATTCACATGCAAGTACTCTTGCCTCTTCGTCATCTATTTCTTTTGCATTAGCTGTACCGATATCTAAGCTTATATTACCATATGCAGTAACACGGAGTAGTGAGCGATCACTAATGTATTCAGATTGAATTGTAAGTGATTCTGGAAGAGCTCCTTTTGAAATAGCTACTTTTTCCACTTCTTTCATCAAAGAAGAAGTTTCTTCTGCTGTTGGATTATTAACCGTCTTCTCACGCTCTTCCCTTATCATCGCGGTTGCCACACCGATCGAAGAAATGACTTCTGCGTGTTCCGCGATCTTGTACTCCCTGTTCGCTTTTCTTGCAATATAAGGAACTAGCACGGAGGCAGCTCCACCACCTCCGATTAATACAGTGCGATCATTTTTCAGTTTATAGTTTTTGCTAAGGGCATTTATAACTTCTAAAACTTTTTTCCCGGAGAGATCAAGAATACTTTCTGCAACTTGCTCCATCGTAATCCCTATTCTTTGTGCTAATATTGATAGAGCAAGTCTCGCTGATTCTTGGTTTCCTCTTGCATAATCATTTTCAGGAATCAGACCCAATGCATTTGCAGCACAAGTATTAGTAATAGCAAATCTTTTGGCCCCGCTACTTTCTATAGCAATATAGTCAATAGGATCTCCTTCTTTAGGCATAAATGTTATGATTTGTCCGCCTTCAAGCTCTTGGGGATCCGCGTAGCATGAATATTTTAAACCAGCAATATGCGCAGATCTCGGACCGACATCTGTTATTTTTTTTCCGGACCATCTTACAAGAGAGCCTCCTGCTACACCAACAACTCTGACATCAAGAGACTTAATACATGTAGGATGATTCATTATCGTGACGTACTTTATTTCTGGCCTTCCATTCCTTATTATACACACATTCGTAGAAGTACCTCCAACTTCTACAAAGATACCATTAAACACTCTAAGATGGAGAAGTGCACCAGCTACGCTTGCAGCAGGTCCAGACAGAATCGTTAAAATTGGCTTAGTTTTAAAAGTTATCATGTCTGTTATTCCACCATCACCCTTCATAATTAGTAACGGAGCTGTAATACCTTGTTGCTGCATTGCAGACTCGACGAACTTTGTCGTATTAATTGATTTTATCAAAATACCCGCATTTATAGCTGCGGTTAATGTTCTTATCTCCAAACCATAAATTCCTGTTAATTCATGTCCTGCTGTTGCTGGAATATCAGACATTTTCATAACAAACAATTCATTACTGGGATCATCAACACCATATGCTTCACTAACAACTAGAACATCTGCACCCTCACTCTTCAATTCATTTATAGCTGTAATAACTTCGTGTTCCTCCAAAAATTTTGACGTATCTAAAAACCTATAACAAGTTTTAAGATATTTGTTTGGAGCAAGCTCTATATCCGTCACTGAAGTACGTTTTATCACATTACTTTTCTCAAGACCTACACCCATACCAATTATACCTACTTTTGATGTATCACCTTCCAATAAGGCATTAACTGCCTGCGTCGTACTGTGAGAAATAAGCTCAATTTCTGATGTCTCTATATGTTGATTTTTAATCAAATCAGTTAAGGCTAATACAATTCCATTTGATACTCCGCCAGAGGAAGAATGAGAAGTAGGAACAGTTACCTTACCCATTATTGCTCCATTCATCATTTCTATTGCAACAGCCTTGGTAAATGTTCCTCCGACATCAACACCTATTCTTATTCTTCTAGTCATGGATGAAAACCATGTAAATATTTTTCCTGATATTGACACAATATTTAAATGCTATTGGATGTCTAAACACTGTTTTCCAGATACTTATCTTGGTATTATTGATATGGATTATTGATATAATGTAACTGATATATCGATACATCAACCTAAAATTAACTTTAGCAAATGTGGCTCATTTTCTATTGTAGATAGCCAATCTACAACTCCAAAACTTCTTTTTGAGTCATTATTTAAAGCATCTATAACACATCTAACTATTTCAGAAGGAGACTTTCTGCTAGTGTCAAATTCCGCAATCTTTGATTTGCCAAACTGCTTTATTGCATCATATGAACATACACCAAGAACCTCAGCAGCTATATTTTCTTTAATTTTTGATATCGTATAGTTCCTTTTTTTATATGTCTGTAAAAGATAGCTGGGAGATCTACGTAAAATTGCTACAAAATCAACCTGATTCGATCGTAATAGATAAGGAGCAAGATGCCCTATGATAATAATATCGTTGTTTTTCCTCAACTCTGTTTTAAGTGCAAGAGAAGCTCTTCTAATATCCACATCAAAAGATTCCTGTTTTTTCGACACAATGATAGCGTTATTCATGATCACAAATTTATTCAAATCGATTACATGATAATTCAATTTCTTAGCTATAGCAGTACCTATAGTATGCTTTCCTACACCAGGATTCCCTGTAATGGCAATCTTGATCACTTTCAAGCTATATTTTCAATCGAATTGTACAAGTAAGACTTATAATTTCTATGGTAGAACAGGTTTCAGTACATGAAAATATCAGTTTTAGGAGCCGGAAAGGAAGTAGGACGTTCGGCATTTTTAGTAACATGCGAGAATACCAATATTTTGCTCGATTACGGAGTGCTTCTAAAAAGAGAACCATCCTTCCCTTTGCATGTGCGGCCAAAAGACATAAATGCAGTAGTCCTTAGTCACGCTCATCTAGATCATTCTGGATACATTCCATCCCTATTTTTGTCAAGTGCGACCGATATTTCCGTCCTAGGCACTCTACCCACATTTGAGCTATCTCAACTTTTGATCGAAGATATGATTAAAATATCCGGTTTATACCTTCCTTTTGAATACTTAGATCTAATTAACATGATAAATCATTGTAAAAATCTTCAGTATAGAGAAAAACATTCTATCGGTGATGTCGATATTACCCTTCATGAATCTGGGCATGTAATAGGTGGCGCATCAATAATGATGGAGTATCAGGGCAAACGCATTTTCTATACAGGTGATATTAATACAAGAGGATCAAAATTACTTAGACCCGCGGATCTCGATCTTCCAAACGTTGATTTATTAATTATAGAAAGTACATATTCCCAAACTGAACAAATGCCCCGAGAAGAGTCCGAAAGACGTCTTCTTGATTTTGCTTACGAAGTTATTGATAGAGGAGGGACACTTTTTATTCCTGCATTTTCAGTAGAAAGAGCTCAAGAAATTGCATGCGTTCTTAAGACTCATCAATTCAAGCATAAAGTAGCCATGGATGGAATGGCTCTAAAAGTAAATGAGATTATGTTAAAATACACATCATACTTACGCGACCCAGAAATATTCAAAAAGGCAGTTTTGGAAGCCGAGTGGGTTCATGGATGGCAAAGAAGAAAACAATTGGTAAGAGAACCTGGAGTAATTATTTCTCCGGCAGGAATGCTTGTGGGCGGTTCTGCAGTTTTCTATTTGCAAGAAATTGCTAAAGATCCCAAAAACGGTGTTGCCATGGTCTCATATCAAGGTGAAGGTACACCTGGCCGTGCCCTTCTCGATAAGAAGATAATCACGTATGATGGAAAGATGAGAAAATGTTTAGCTGAAGTAAATCGTTTCGAATTTTCAGGACATAATAGTAGGAGTGAACTATTTGAAATATTAGACAAGATAAAAGGGAATCCGGAAGTTCTTGCTATTCATGGGGACGGAAATTCATGCACAAGATTTGCAGAAGAGATCCAAGATAAATATGGTTTTAAAGCAAAAGCTCCCTCACAAGGTGACGTGATAGAGATCAGTTAATTATGGTAGTAGTATTTCATCATTTTACTTAGATGCCAAGCTCTGGTGATACCTTTAAGGCTTTTTACACCACTCTTCAATCGACAATCAAAGAATGTACGGATTTATGGATTTACGCTTAGTAGACTAAAATAAATTGATGCATGACATTGTAGATAATAATTGACTCGCACCGAAGATGCTTCTTGCTATTTAAAATCTCTCAATAGCCTGAATCCAGAGATTACAGTTAATAGTGGACAGATGTTTTTATGGGAAAACTATAAAAACTCATGGTATGGCGTATACAAAAGTCATATTCTGAAATTTTCTTTAGATCATAAAAATTCTGGTAAAGGTACTTATGATCATCTGTATTTTGATTCCCTTCCTGAATTGGATAATTGGCAAGAGCTTGTTTTTAGATTAGATGATGATATTAACTACATTTCTTCTTGCCTTACCAACGACAATATGATATCACAATTATTTAAAAAATATTCCGGACTATGGCTAATGCGTCAAGATCCTTTTCAATGCATGATCTCTTTTGCATGTTCTAGTAATACTAACATACCCATGATCCGACGAATGTTAAAGAATCTGTGTAGAAAATTTGGTATAAAAAGAGAAATAGACGAAAAGAAATTTTTTACATTTCCTACAACTAAAAGTCTAGCTAAAGCTTCTATCAATGAACTATGTTCCTGTGGAATAGGATATAGAGCAAAAACAATAAAATCCCTAACCGAAAAAATAATTATCGGTACATTGAATATTGAAGAATTAAGCCGATGTAAATATGATGAGGCTAAGGAAAAATTATTAGGTATTTATGGAATAGGAAACAAGCTTGCAGATTGTATTCTGTTGTTTTCATTGGAAAAGACTGAAGCGTTTCCGATAGATGTGTGGATAGCCAGATCTATACACTCATACTACAGAGCATTATTGAATCAAGAAAGTTTTAATCTTGATTTCAAATCTACAAAACTAAGCCCTAATAAATACAATCTGCTCTCAAAGATTATGAGACAACATTTTGGAAAATATGCTGGATATGCACAACAATATTTGTATTATCACATGCGGTGTAGCGCAAATAAAAAATGGTAAATTCAATAATCATGCTCTGTTACAGCAAGCTATAGTTCATTATACGGTCAATCAATTATGTAAATATGACTTCCCACAATTTATTTAATTTGATTTTGCGTCCTACACCAGATAATTGCTCCAAGTATCCAAATCCACAATCATCCATTACAGATTCAAAATTATAGTTTGAAGTTATTGAAAGTTCCTGTCTTAAGCAACCTCTTAGAGATGCCCTTATTCTTTGAAAATTCTGTGGATTTCGGCTATAAACATACCAAAGATTGTGTGCACCTCTTAGATCAGAAAGCTGCCTATATACATTCTTAGAAATTCTTGTATAATATCTGTTCATTAACTCTATATTCATATCCTCCCATGATGGAGTTCTCCATTCTGCTATTTTCTGAAATCCCAGGTCTTCATATTCTGCAGCTAGACTAATTCCTTCATCAAGAGTAGTTATTACCACTTCTGTCTTATCCGCAACATTTTTTCTAAAGTCTATTCCAGGATCCATCCATCCTACAAAGATAACATCAAATTCATCATCTATATTCAATGATGCATCTTGAAAGTAAATATAATTAGGTTTGATCATATTAAAATTGTAAAAGATATTATCATTTTCAATGCCAATTGCATTGGGTATAAATTCTCTAACCTTCTCTAAAAAATCACCATATCCACATCCGACATCCAGATATCTTGGTTGTGATGATATCGACTTTGCTACAGCTACCACTCTCATGACATCGATCTTTCTGTACGCAAAATAGCTCCCACAGAGATAAGGAAACCTGTAACGTTCATGATATGAGGAACTAGCATATTCTCTAAAGCTTCTTAACGCCTTGTACGCTTCGTTACCTTTTACACTGTATGACATTTTTCAATCATCACATGCTAATCGAATATTACCTTCCATAGAATTTTTCCCTTGGCTGTTGGTTTAAGAATCTCTTCACAAAATTCAAATCCACAATCATCTAGCACTGACTCAAAATCAAATCTTTCGTTATTCAAAGAAAGCTTATCTTCGAGTCCAATCCACGATTTCAATCCTTCAGACACTGTATTTGATATTTCATTTCTAGCGTATATGCACCAAATGTTATGTGCAGAACGAAGTTTAAGCAAGTCTTTTTTAATGTCGTGATTAATTGAAGTATAGTATTTATTCATCAACTCATAATTTACATCTATCCATGATGGTGTAATCCACCAAGCTACTCTATCAAACCCGTATTCTTCATAGTCGCATTGTCCATTAATACCGCATTGGCCACCTGCGTCGAATGTAGTAATGACACAATTTGTAAATTTGGTAACATTTTTTCTAAAGTCTATTCCAGGATCCATCCATCCTACAAAGATAACATCAAAAACCTCTTTTTCAAAACTTTCAATACCTTGTATACGAATATAATCTGGTTTTTTTATACCAAAAGCATAAAACATATTAGCATTTTTTTCAATGCCAATTGCATTGGGTACAAATTCTCTAACCTTCTCTAAAAAATCACCATATCCACATCCGACATCCAGATATCTTGGTTGTGATGATATCGACTTTGCTATAGCTACCACTCTCATGACATCGATCTTTCTGTATGCAAAATAGCTTCCCGCCAATAAAGGAAATATGAAACGATCATGGAAAGAAGGCGGATTAGTCTTCCTAAATTCATTGTATTTTAGGTATGCTTGATAGAGATCATCAATTTCAAATGGCATGCGTTATCGTATGGAAACATTTTGCCGCATTCAATAGTATTATATTTTTTGTAACTAAGTTGACTACGAATTAATTCAGCTACGCCCTGATGTCCAAAAGGCTTATAAAGTTCGAACTTAACTTGTTTGTTATGGCACGTTCGTTCGAAGAATGGTGGACGTCTGTCCCACTTGATTTAAAGCAAAAAGCTCGCAAAGGTGATGAAGCAAACAAGCCGTTATTAAACCAGGTTAACTACGTTCTACTGCATCTTCATCTAGCAGGGAAGCATGATGCGAAGCCTAGTCATGAAGAGCTAAAGGATTGGCTGCATAGCGGTCAAGTAGACGTACTAAGAATGGCACCTAAGAAGTAAAAAACCATATTTATTTTTCTTTTCTTTTCTTTTTACCTTATGTTATAACACTGTTTTGAACAAGGCATAGTGTTTAAATAGTTTCAAACATATGCACCTGTAGTGAATTAATGAATGCCAATTGCTATACTACCAGATGTTGATGAACAAAGGTGTATTGGCTGTGCACTGTGTGTAGAAATTTGCACCGCTCTCGGGCCAGATGTATTAAGAGTAAAACCAGTTGAAGGATGGAAGAGAGGCAAAGCATTTGTCTTCTATCCAGAGAGATGTATTTCCGATGGAGCATGTCTTGGTGTATGTCCAACACATGCAATATTCTGGATGAGACCAATGGAATATACCTCTGGACAACCAGTTGCTCTGCACAAGAACGGTGTCTTCGACAAGGGCTGGGAAGAAGGTTAAACAAAACATCTTTTCATAACCACTATTTTTTACTTTTATTCACTATACGCGTCTATACTATGACCTGACATAGCCTACAATCTAGCTTTTATATTACAAAACGATCCTACTACCTATCTGTGATATCTCTTTTCATAGTTAGTAATTCTATCCTCTAATTGAAGGGTATAATCAATTTCATCAGTTCCTTCAAGTAACATTCTTCTTTTCATCGGATCAATTTTGAAATTTATGATCTTCTTGTCAGTTGAAAGTGTTTGCTCCATCAAATTCACTTCTACATAATTATCAGGATCAAGACTAAAGAAATAATCAATTTCCGCGCTTTCAAGTACAATAGGCAACATTCCCGTCTTGAAGCAATTATTAAAAAAGATGTCTGCAAAAGAGGGAGCTATTATGACTCGAAAACCATAATCAAATAATGCCCATACGGCATGTTCACGGGAGCTACCACATCCAAAGTTTTCTCTAGTAAGCAAAATTAGCCTTTCTGCGTATTTTGGATCGTTCAATATGAAATCATTCCTCAATTTGTTCTTCTGATCAAAACGCCAATCATAAAAAAGAAAGTTACCATAGCCAGTCTTTTGAACTAATTTGAGAAATTGTTTCGGTATTATTTGATCAGTATCTACATTGATTATGTCTAAAGGCGTTATTTTACTTTTAATAGTCTTAAATGAATCCATATTAAGTCAATCAACTAATTTCTCTAATGACTAATCACTAGTCACACCCATTCTCTTACATCAACAAAATGTCCCTGAATTGCAGCTGCGGCGGCCATGATAGGACTAACAAGATGTGTTCTTCCACCACTGCCTTGCCTTCCCTCAAAATTTCTGTTCGATGTACTCGCACAACGCTCTCCAGGAGCCAATATGTCAGGATTCATACCCAAACACATGCTACATCCAGATTCTCTCCATTCAAAGCCTGCCTCTTTGAAGATCTTGTTCAAACCTAATTTTTCGGCTTGTATTTTTACCTGTTGAGATCCCGGAACTATCATGGCTCTTACTTGAGCAGAAACCTTTCTTCCCTTGACAACCAACGAAGCTTCTATAAGATCTTCCAATCTTGAATTGGTACACGAACCTATAAAAACGCGATCGATTTTGATATCTGTTATAGGCGTGCCAGCTTGTAAATCCATATACTGTAGTGCACGTATTGCCAACTTTCTTTCGTTCTCATTGCCTTTCGCAAATTCATCTGGATGAGGAATATTACTCGTCACATCTGAAACCATCGAAGGATTAGTTCCCCAGCTAACCTGCGGAGCCAGTTGATCTGCATTCAAAGTTTCAATTTTATGAAATACTGAATTTGGATCACTTTTCAGATTATTTCTCCAATACTCCACCAATTCTTCATAATATTCTCCTTTAGGAGCGTACTTCCGTCCCCTTAAGTACTCAAATGTTGTTTCATCAGGAGCAATTAATCCAGCTCTAGCGCCAGCCTCAATAGACATGTTACAGATTGTCATTCTTTGCTCCATAGACAATTCCGAGATTAGTTTTCCTTTATACTCTAATACAGTCCCAGTTCCGCCATCGATTCCAATTTTTTGTATTATGGAAAGTATAATGTCCTTAGATGTAATAGCATGTGGATTTCTTCTAGTCCCCTCAATATTTACCAAAAATGATTTTGGTTTGGACATCCATAAACACTGTGTAGCCAAAACATGTTCAACTTCACTTGTACCTATTCCAAAGGCAAAAGCTCCAAAAGCTCCATGAGTTGAGGTATGACTATCACCGCAAACTATTGTAGTTCCAGGAAGGGTAAAACCCAGTTCAGGACCAATTACATGAACTATGCCCTGGTACGGGCTATCAATATCAAATATTGTAATGCCGAATTCTCTACAATTCCTGGTCAAAGTTTCAATTTGAATTTTTGATGTCTGGTCAACCATAGGAAGTGATCTATCATTGGTAGGTACATTATGATCCACGGTGGCAATTGTTGAGTCTGGTCGTCTAACCTTCCTGCCTCTTTGATGTAAACTTTCAAATGCTTGAGGGGAAGTAACTTCATGTACTAAATGCCTGTCTATATAAATTAAGGATTGTCCCAATCCATTACTATCTTTCTCGATCTGATTGCCATTAACTACTATATGTTCATCCCAGATCTTATCAAATAGTGTCCTTTGCATCGAAGGTGATATGTAATCCATTCGACTCTAAATATATCTATATTCCATGAATAAGCGTAATCTACCAAAAATACTTAAATTTAGTATTGTTTCTGGATAGTACAAATATGCTTCCATCTGACCATAACAATAACAAATACGATGAATTTATTCGCGATAATATTAAGAAGGGCACTACTACTTGTGCATTGACATGTAACGACGGCGTAGTTTTAGCTGCAGATACAAGGGCTAGTGCAGGTTTTTTTATAGCAGATCGGCATGTAATGAAGATTCAGAAGGTAGACAAACATATAGGAATGACAATTGCAGGCGGCGTAGCTGACGCACAAAATCTAGTTGATTTGCTAAGATACAATGCAAATATATACAGACTATCAAATAAAGAGCCAATTCCTGTAAAATCTGCCGCAAGACTCACCTCGAATGTGCTATTTAATCAACGATATTATCCATATTACGTGCAGCTAATTCTTGCCGGATATACAGCCAACGAGGGCGCACAGATCTATAATATCGACCTATTTGGATCCATGACAACTGAAAAGTTCATCTCAACGGGCAGTGGTTCGCCTGTAGCTTACGGTTATCTAGAAACAGAATACAAGGAAGACCTTGGTGTAAATGAGGCTTACAAGATTGCAATAAATGCTATAGCAGCGGCTATACGAAGAAATTCAGGTACCGGAGATGACATAAATGCAGTTATTATAGACAAAGATGGCTATAGAGAGCTATCAAAAGAGATAAAGGAAGCCGTCGGAGCTGTATATTAGCTAAATAAAATTGGAATATAATTGGAAGTAGAAATATAGGCTCTATCAATTATTATTTTTATTTTTATTTTTTCATATGTTCTAATAATGTTGGCTGACCTTCCTCATTACTCTTCCTAGATTTCTTGTCGAGAACCTCTCTTACCTTTTGTGCCCGTATACGACCAAAGCCTGGGATTTTAGCTAGTTCTGCAACTGAAGCATTCAATGCTCTTTTTGGAGTATTGAATTCCTCAAGCATTCTTGCTCCAAGTTTACTTCCAACACCAGGTAATGAAGAAAGAACAGATAGTTGCTGTAAATATTCCTGTTTGCTCTTCTTTATTTTTCGGAGCAGGGGCCCATCATCAGAACGTTCCTGCAAGGATTTGTATGCCATTGCAACAAGAAGATTTGTTGTATGTGTTCCTGAAGGTGTATTAATTAAAGGAATTCTGAAATCCAAAATTATCGCGCTAATTGATTCATAAATCGATCTAGTCTTATCAGAATACGGTAAATTTTTTGATTCGTATAATAATTCGAGATCCTTTATATTTCCTTCAATTATGATTAGTGGAGATGGAAAATATTTTATAAGCTGTGAACATTGAATAAATAATCTTCCATCATAAATCGATTTTAGAAGGTCATGGACTGTTTTTCTTTCTACTGCCGTATTCGACGATATTACATAATCACCAACTTTGAGTGTAGCAAAATCCACAGTTATTCCAGCTTTCATCAGAAGTTCGGGAATAGAACTGGACTTCTCTCTTCTATCCACCACAATTCTAACGAACACATATGATATGACAAAATTAGTCATTAAATACCTTAATTGCTAGCTAGATAGAGTTGTTAAGCCTCAGGTGGGATTTGGACCCACGGCCTAAGGTTTACGAAACCTTCGCTCTGCCAGGCTGAGCTACTGAGGCAAAATGTCGAGTCGAGTCACTCTAAATCACGTTTGCAACATTTAATATAGATTTAATTATTATTCATTTCCTTCAACAGCCCGAAATCCTCTTTGGTTATTCTAACCAATAAATTGTCATTAGGAACTATCTATACTTGAATTTGAATGGGAAGCTAAACCAATACCAACAGCAAATATCATTCTTAAAGTATAGTGAAAGATATTCAATTTCTTATCCACTATCGACTGTCAATAAATCGCAAAATGGTTCTCCCGTGATCAAAGACTAAATATTACAAGAATTTAACCTTTAAACGTATGAAAATTTCGATATCTGGTATTCGAGGAATTTATGGTGAGGATCTTTCTCTCCATGATGTAGTAAAATTCTCTAGAATATTTGGCTCTTTCATCAGTAAATTTGGAACAAAAACTTGTTTTCTTGCAAGAGACACTCGCCCATCGAGTGATATATTACTTAAGACAGTTTGTGCAGGCCTAATGGCACAGGGAATAGATATATTTAATATCGGTATAGCGCCAACACCTGTAGCTTTTAGAGAATCCAGAAAGTACAAGTCTGCATTGATAGTAACAGCTTCGCACAATCCTCTAGAATGGAATGGTTTAAAATTTGTCATCGAGGGTAGAGGTATATTCGAAGATGAATTAGATTCAATGTTAAAAAGTTCCATTTCTTCTAGTACTACATATGGAAATGTGTACGATGTTCATTCTAGCTATATCCAAGATGTTATAGATTTAATGAAAAAAAATGGTTATGCTGAGAATAAAGAAAAAAAGAAAATTATAGGTCTTGATCCTGGTGGAGGGGCAGCCTGCGGTTACGCACCAGAATTATTCAAAGCGTTAGGACAAAAATGCTATTCTGTAAATGATGTAGCAACCATCTCATCCAGAACACCCGATCCTACTTCTGATGACCTGCTTGAATTATGTGAGCTTGTAAAAGGCAATAATCTTGATTTCGGATTTGCATTTGACATGGATGGAGATAGGCTTGTCGTCATAGATAAAAATGGACAAAAACTATCACCTGATCTCACACTTCTGCTATGCATCACCAATACACTTCACCATGGGATGAAAAAATATGTTACGAGTATTGATACCAGTAATGCTGTTAGAGATCTGGTGAAGGCGTACGGGGCGACTCTTGATTATTCAAAAGTTGGCGAAGCAAATGTAGTTCAAAAAATGATAGAATTGGGTGCTGATGCAGGAGGAGAAGGAAGTAGTGCTGGTTTCATTATACCAGAATTTAACATGTGCAGAGACGGTATCCTGGCAGGCGCCATAATATCATCATCAAGTGAGAAAGTGATTGAAGAGTGTATGACAATGGCGTCCAAGTACAAAGTAATTCGTTCAAAAATTCCCATCGACTCATCCAAATATTCTTCCTTGATTGAAAAATTGGAAGACAAGTTCAAAGAAGATTCGTATGATTTGTTAAAATTGGATGGTCTTAAAGTATTGGTAGATGATAACTCATGGATATTGATTAGACCCTCTAATACAGAACACGCTCTCAGGATCTCTATCGAATCAGAACCAGATAAAGTGTCAGAGCTTTACAAGAAAATGAAAGAAAGGGTAATTTCTATTTATGAACAAATTAAATGAGAAGGATATTGTACAACTTTTTGTTTCACGACTAGTCAGAAAATCTGCCCGTAGGGGTGCAAGTGATGATATAGCCGTTATTCCAGTCAAGACAGGTCAATCCTGCATAAATCTCATTTTAAAGTGTGACATGTTAGTAGAAAGTACTGATGTTCCTTCTTTAATGAAACCTTGGCAAATTGCAAGGAAAAGTGTTATTGCATGTGTTAGTGATTTAGCTGCAAAAGGGGTGAGGCCGTACGCATGTCTAATTTCTGTCGGAATTCCCAAAAAGTATTCTGAAAATAATTTACAGAGCTTACTCTTGGGATTTAGTAAGGTTTCAAGCGAATACAAAGTTGACATAGTTGGAGGGGATACCAATGAATCTAAAGAATTAGTAATAGATTGTAGCATGATAGGATTAACCGATATCGATTCGAACTATATACCTAAACGGAACGGGGGCAAAGCCGGGGATCTCGTAGTAGTTTCAGGAAAGTTTGGATACACTTCTTCAGCACTAAAGATCATTTTTTTTCACCCTGCGACAAGTAGTAAATTCAAAGCTAAGGCTTTATCTTCGATTCTTACCCCAAGACCTAATTTCACATTCGGAATTTCTTTCGCAAAATTTTTTTCGTCTTCTATGGATTCAAGTGATGGACTTTCTTGTTCCTTATATGAACTAGCTCAACAAAGTAATAATGATCTTCTGATAAACAGGTTACCCACATCAAAAGATGTCTGTGATTTTGCCTTACGCAATTCCTACAATGTGGAAGATTTGGTTTTTTTTGGTGGAGAAGAATATGAGACTGTAGCTACCATACCAAAATCAAATTTCAAAATGATGGAAGCAATTGCAACAAAACAACATATCAAGATGCATGTGATTGGAGAAGTAACTAATGGAACTGGTAAAGTATACTTGAGTTACGATAATAATAATGATAAAAAGTCTAGCAATAGTAATAATAATAATAAACCAAGACTATTAAAGAATCAAGGCTTCATGCATTTTTCCAGATGACGTAACAGTGTGATGGATAAATCGAAACTATTCTAGAATAAGGAAGACAAATAAAGAAAAGAAAAGGGTTCTATACTCTCCTTCCCCTTCGTCCACCAGGCTTTCTAGTTGTATCATGCGGTATAGGAGTTACATCATCTATTCGACCTATCCTGAATCCTGCTCTTGCAAGAGCCCTGATAGAGGCTTGCGCACCCGGACCTGGAATGCGGGGACCAACTCCACCTACAGCTCTCACTCTGATGTGAAGAGCATTAATTCCCTTTGATTTTGCAGTATCAGCCGCAGCGACTGCAGATTTCATGGCTGCATATGGAGATGATTCATATCTGTCTGCAGTAACATGCCTTCCGCCAGAGCTGAAGGATATTGTTTCTGCACCAGTAATGTCAGTAATATGTACTAACGTATTGTTATAACTACTAAATATGTGAGCAACACCCCACTTATGTTGAGTAATTTCGTCAGTTTCCGACATAAAATATAATATCATTTTCCAAAGGGTGTTAAAAACGTATTGAAGGGCTATATTTTGTCAAGATATGTCTTTCTC